>CAYXRE010000073.1:0-9269 GCA_964466125.1 uncultured Oscillospiraceae bacterium | reverse complement strand
ATCGAGGCAGAAAAGCTCGATGTGACGTACGAGAACGGCGTTGTAACGGCGAAGATAGACGACGCGACGGTAAAGACCGGCAGCTACAAGTTCAAACTGCCGCTCAAGTGGAATGACGGAGCGGACACGAATGAAAAGGGCTTCCTGACCGTGACGGTCAGCGTGATCAAAAAGACTCCGAGCGCGAAGCTGAAAGCGACGACGCTCAAGCTCAATCGCAACCTCACAGGCGAGACGGCAGTGACCGACATCACGAGCGCAAGCACATGGTTTGACGTCACCAACGTAACGTTCGAACAGGTAACGGCAACGCCCGAAGGCGCGAGCATAACCCCCGTGTATGCCAACGGCAAGATAAGCGTCACGGCAAGCGGCTTCACGAGGAACGCGAGCTACACGTTCAAGGCGACGCCTGTTATGACCGAGACCACGACAGGATTGAGCTACAACGCACCCGCACTGACATTCAGAGTACAGGTGTACGCGTCGAACCCGACGGTAAGCGTTTCCGCGAAGGGCAAGCTGGACGTACTCGACAGAGTGAACAGCGCGATAGTCTACACTGTCACGAGACAGAGCAACATTCTCGGCGACATCACCGGTGTGGAACTTCAGGGAATTGACGCAGAGAAGTTCGAAGCGCCCGTGCTGGGAGTGAACGCCAAGGGACAGAAGACAGTCACTTTGAAGCTCAAGGCAGACGAGGACTACGCGACCAACAAGACCTACAAGGTACAGTTCAGCTTCACGGTGGACGGCGTGACCGAAAAGGCACTCAGCCCGATGCTCAGCGTGAAGGCGACGCAGACCTCGCTCAAGGCGAAGGCAGCGATAACCAAGCAGACGGTGTTCCAGTCGAGCGGAAGCACGAGAGCATACGCGAACACCATAAGCATCACTGCGCCCGCGAGCGCGACGATAGACAGCATAAGCGTCGGCGCGTCGAGCTCGGCACAGCTCAAGGCGGCACTCGGACAGCTCACGGTAGTCAAGAGCGCCGACGAGAAGAGCGCCACAGTCAGCTACACACTGGCAGCTCCCGGACGGCTGAAGGTCGGCTCGAGCTACACGCTCGTGCTCGAAGTGACGCCCGAAGGTGCCGCGACCAACCTCAAGCCCACTCAGCTTAGAGTCACCGTCAAGGCGATGGCGTAAGGAAGCACAAGCAACAAAAACAGATTTACTAAAACAGGAGCCTCGGTTGTTTACAACCGAGGCTCCTGCCTATTCAGGACAAAAGCCAAACGCGCAGCCCGACGAAGCGCCCCTTACTCTGCCACAGTCCGACGAAGCAGGCGCGCCGTTCGAAAGTTGATTCAAAGCGCGATGATTCCTCTGCATGGCAAATAAACAGCCTATCAAAGCCGCCCCAAGCAGGACGGTTTTTTTTGTGAAAAGGACAGCTCGCGTATCTGCTATTGGATTTGTTCGCAGAAACACTAAGCGAACTATGGGTAATCGTGAATACGGACGTATCGTCGCTTCTGATTGCACCCGCACGATAGTAATAAATCCCCCGCGCTCACACGCGGGGGGATTGCTGTATGCTGGAACTTACGCCTTTTTCGAAAACACAGCCTTCGCGATGTCAACGCCCGCCTTGGCGTCTCGCGCGTAGTAGTCAGCGCCGATGGAGCGGGCAAACTCCTCGGTCACCACCGCGCCGCCGACCATGACCGCGCACTCGGGATTCTCGCGCTTGAGAAGCGCCGTCGTTTCGCTCATCGCGCCGAGCGTCGTGGTCATGAGCGCGCTCAAACCTACCAGACCCGCCTTGTGCGCGAGCGACTGCTCAAGCACCGTTTGAGGCGAAACATCTTTTCCGAGGTCGATTACGTTGTAGCCGTAGTTTTTGATGACTGCGCGCACGATGTTCTTGCCGATGTCGTGAACGTCGCCCTTGACCGTTGCGAGCAGTATCGTTCCGCCCTGAGACTGCGTCTCGCCCGGTTTCAGGCTTGCGCTGAGCAGCTCGGAAACCTCCTGCGCGGCAGCGGCGGATTGCAGTAGCTGGGGCAGAAAGCACCGTCCGCTTTCGTAGCGCGCACCGACCTCGTCGAGTGCCGGAATCAGATAGTTGTCGATTATCTCCTGCGCCGAAACGGTCTGCAAAAGCGCTCTCGCGCTCTCGCGCGCCGCTTCACGAAGTCCGCTCACGATTGCATCGTACAGTCCCGCTTTTGCTGAAACTGTCAAGTTAGCAGGAGCTGCGGCGGGTGCTGCGGAAAAGCGCTCAATGTACTCAAGGCAGCTTGCGTCCAGTCCGCGAATGGCGCGATATGCGCTTATCGAGGCGCGAACGGCGGCATTTGAGGGGTTGACTATCGCGAGCGAAAGCCCGTGCTCGAGTGCGAGCGTGAGGAAGAATGAGGTAATCGTCTCGCGCGAGGGCAGACCAAAGGATATGTTGGACACGCCCAGCGCGGTTTTAAGAGAAAGCTGGTTTTTGACAAGCGAAAGCGTTTCGAGCGTGACCGCCCCAAGCTCCTGCTGTGCGCCGAGCGTCGAGGTCAGGCAGTCGATTATTACGTCGTTTGGGGGCAAACCCGCCTCCTTTGCGCCGCGCAGTATGCGCCGAGCAAGCTCAAGACGTTTTTGCGCGGTGTCGGGTATGCCGTGCTCGTCCAGCGTAAGACCGATGACCGCCGCGCCGTACTTTTTGCACAGCGGCAGTATCGCGTCCATGCGTGCTTGCTCTGCGCTCACAGAGTTGACGACCGCCTTGCCGCAGCACACGCGAAGCGCCGCCTCGATGACCTCGGGGTCGGAGGAATCAATCATCAGCGGCAGCGAGCTGACGCTTTGAATCTCTTTGACAGCGCGCACTATGAGCGCCTTTTCGTCCGCGCCCGCCACGCCGACATTCACGTCGAGAATGTGTGCGCCCGCTTGCTGCTGCGAGACGGCAAGCTCGGCTGCGGCGGCAAAATCTCCGCTGCTCAACGCGGCGCGAAGCGATTTGTTGCCTGTCGGGTTGATGCGCTCGCCGACGATAGTCACGTCCGCGCCGAACTCATAGACAAGGGTGGAGGAGCACACCGCGTCTTTTTTTGCACACTCGCGCGGGGAAAGCTTTTTGTCCTTGAAATATCCCGACAGCGCGCGGATAAACTCCGGCGTCGTGCCGCAGCAGCCGCCGACGCCTTTTATCCCGAGCGCTTCGTATTCCTTCATCGCCGCAAGAAAAGCGTCCGCGTCCATGCCGTAGCGCCCCGTCTGCGGGTCGGGCAGTCCGGCGTTGGGCTTGATGAAAACGGGAAGGCTCGTCCATGAGCAAAGCTCGCGCGCCATGGGCAGTATCTCGTCGGGTCCCAGCGAGCAGTTGATGCCCAGCGCATTTGCGCCCAAGCCCTCGGCGACGAGCGCGAAGGCGGCAACGGGGCAGCCGGTGAAGGTGCGCCCGCCCGCGTCGAAGGACATAGAGGCGACGACGGGCAGCGAGGTGTTCTCCTTTGCCGCGAGCAGCGCCGCTTTCAGCTCGTAAAGGTCGGTCATGGTCTCGATATAGACAAGGTCGGCTCCGGCGCTTGCGCCGACGAGCATGACCCGCCTGTAGCATTCGTACGCTTTTTCAAAGCTCAGCAGCCCGCCCGGCTCCAGCATTTCCCCGAGCGAGGAGACGTCCAGCGCGACAAGCGCCTTGCCGTTCGCGGCTCGCCTTGCGATGTCGACCGATGTGTTGATGACCTGCTCGACGGTGTAGCCGCTGTTTTTGAGCTTTATGTCGTTCGCGCCGAAGGTGTTGGCGAGGATTATGTCCGCGCCCGCGTCAACGTAGGCTTTGTGTATGGAAAACAGCCCGTCTGAAAAGTCCATCGCGGCAGTCTCGGTTCGCGAGCTTGAGGGAAGTCCTGCGGCGCGCAGCATAGTTCCCACGCCGCCGTCGAGGATAAGGTACTTGTCGCTGGTAAGAAAATCAGTTTTCACAAAGAGCCGCTCCTTTTTGTTTTTTGCATTTTTCTTTAAGCGCGCAGTGTTCGCAGCCCGCAAGCCGCCCGTTTACGGGCGTGCTCGATATGCCGCACACCGCGCACACGCTTTTTCGCGGAACCATTGTACCGCCCTCAAGCGTGCTCACGCCGATACGCTTTTGCGCGTCCAGCGCGGCAAGTATATCGCGGCAAGCGCCGAGCGGCAGGTCGCCGTAGCCGGGAGAAAAACGCGAGGTGACGTACATTCCGTGCGTTCGCAGCGTTTCGCGTATGCCGCGCTCGAGCGCGGCGGCGTACTGCTCGCACAAGGCGGACGCGGCGAAGTCGCAGACGGCGGCTTTTGCAACGTCGCTTGTAGACAGCGAGCGCAGCAGCGCGTCTATTTGTGAGCCGAGCGTCAGCGCCAGCAGCGCGCACTGCTCGCAGCGCTCAAGGTGCGCGCAGACGTCCGCGCCTGCCAGCATAACGTCCGCGTCCGGCAGCAGCACCATGTCCTGCTCGTGCACCGCGCGAAGCACACGGTAGACGCTTGCGGGGCGCGCGGCGTTCTCAACGAGCGAGAGACACTCGCAAACGAGCGCCGTTGTCCGCTCGTCCGCATCGTCGGCGCACAAAAAGCCGAGCATTTTATACACGCTTTGGACTGTGTCGCGCTCAAACGATTCCATACCGCTTTCTCCGATTCCCGTTATTGTAGAAAATTATAACAAATTATCGCGCAAATAAAAAGGGGAGCGCAGCGCGAAATAATACGCCGCACAGCGCATACAACAGCGACCGCCCGCGCGCTTGCTGCGCGTGGGCGGTCGAATAAAGCGATATAAGCACGAGAGTTAGGCTACGCGCGTGTAGGGCGTATAGCTGTCGGAATCGCTCGTCGAGGACAGCAGTTCTCCGTTTGCGCTTTCGTGCGCGTCGAAAAAAAGCGTCGCGCTCTTGATGCCGCTTGAGGAACTGAAATTGTCGATGTAGTCGAACGCGACGGTGAACGTGTCCGCTCCGGTCGCACGATAATCCTTCACCTCGCCGGTGTACATTTCCAAGCTGTTTGCGCCGACCATGGAGATGTAACACCCGCCGTCGTTGATTATATACAAATAGCTGCCGTCCTGCGCTTCCCAATAGCCGCTTATCCCGTCCCATGCGTCCTCAAGACTGCCGCCGGACGTGACAAAACCGCCGAAATCTCCGCTAGAATAATCGTGGTCGAAAATGCCGAAATCGGGCAGTGAGTAGTTGTGCGCGACGTAGTTGCGTATTTCTTTTGCAAAGAAGATATTCGCTGCGGCAAGACCCAGCATACACAGCGCGGCGACGACAATGAGTATTATCATCCATGTCTTTTTCGAGCCGCTTGCCTTTGTCGCGTACGGCGAAGCATAGACGTACTGCGGCGGCTGCGCATAGGAATTTGCGGCGGGGTAGGCGGGAAAGGCGGCGTTCGCGCTCACACCGGTATAAGAGGGATTGCTCGCATAAGCGTTCGGCGCAGGTGTATAGACGGGCTCGCTTGCAAAGGGAGCACTTTGATAGTCGTTCTGCGCGGGCATAACGTCTGATTCGATTGCGGCGCGCAGTTCTCCTGCAAAGCCCTCGGTGCTTTGCGGTTTATCGCCCGCTTTCTCGCTCGGCGCAAGCTCAAAGCCGCAGTAACGGCAGAATTTCGCGCCGTCGGTCGTTTCCTTTCCGCATTCCGAACAAAACATAAGCAGTCCTCCGAGCGCGGCGTTTGCGTGCCGCGCGTTGTGTTTGTTTACGACATATTACCACAAATCGCCGCTCGTTACAAACGGTGCTATATCAATCCGCGGTTCTCCTTGAGAGTGAGTATGCGAAGCACGCTTTCATCGACGCGCGAGCGAGAGAGCGTGCCGTTTTCCAGCGCGCTTTTCAGCCCGTCGTACGCTTCGGTGAAGTCCTCAGGCATCAGCAGAATGTCAACGCCCGCGTTCAGTGCGGCAAGAGCCGCCTCGGACGGGGAATAATCCTTCGTTATCGCGCCCATGGCGAGCGAGTCGGTTACTATCACGCCCTCAAAGCCCAGCTCGCCGCGAAGTCTTGAAAGCAGCGTTTGGGACATCGACGCGGGAAGTCCGCTGTCGTCCGCGTTCGGCGCAAGAATGTGCGCGACCATCACCATGTCCGCGCCCGCCTGTATTCCCGCGGCAAAGGGTATAAGCTCGCAGTTCTTGAGCTGAGACCAAGTTTTGTCGGTGAGTGCGCTTCCGACGTGGGTATCGCTCGATGTGTCGCCGTGCCCGGGGTAATGCTTGATGCAGCACATCACGCCGCTCTCGTGCATTCCGCCGATTTGCGCGCTCACCATGTCCGCGACGGTCTGCGGGTCGCCGCTGAAAGCGCGCTTGCCGATGACGGGGTTGTCGGGATTGGTGTTCACGTCCGCGTCCGGCGCAAAGTCGAGATTGAAGCCGATGTCCGCAAGATACCCGCCGATGCTCAGCCCGACCTGCCGCGCCTGTTCGGGGTCGCCGCTCGCGCCGACCGCGCTCATGCTCTCGTAAGTCGGCAGCTCGTACAGTCCGCTGTTCGCGATTCGCGCGACGCTGCCGCCCTCCTCGTCCACGCACAGGAACGGTGCAATGCCGCACCCGTTTTTGACGTCCGCAAGCAGCTTTTCGAGCTGCTCGGCGCTTTCGAGATTCTTGCCGAATATGCACACCCCGCCTACGGGGTACTTCTCCAGCCGCTCAAGCATTTCGGCGCTGAGCTCCGTCACGCCGTCCGATGAGGAATCGTTTATCGTCTCGCTCGAAAGCGAGGGGTCGAGCGAGTCGGGGCGGATTACGAAAAGCTGCGCGAGCTTTTGCTCGTCGCTCATCGTCTCAAGCAGCCGAGCCGCCTCGGACGAGAGCGCACCGTCGTCCGTTATCGGAACAGAGTTCAGCTCCGGCAGTGCCGCGGGTTGATTCTCATTTGCCGCGCAGCCCGAAAGCAGCGCCGAAACAAGCAGCAAAGCCGCCGCAAGGCACGCGGCGCGCTTACGAATTGTATTCATTTTTACCGTTCTTTTTCGCGCCGGGCGTAAGGCTGGGAACAAAGGGCACGCCGACGGCTTCGGCAAGCTGCTTTGCGACTGTCTCGCAGTTCGCGCCGTCCTTCATGTTGATGTAGGTCTTGATGTAGCAAATCTGCGAGCCGTTCTCGCGCAGCAGCGAGATTACTCGGGTCTTGTTGCTGCCGTCCGAAAACGGCTTGGTGCACACCGACGCAAGCTCGCTTATGTCGAGCGTTTCGACGGAAAAGCCGTGCCGCAGCTTTAGCTGCTTTTTGTCCTCGGACACGGTGATGCCCGACGCGAACACTCCGAGCGTGTAGTAGATAAGCGAGACGCCGACCACCGCGCACAGCGCGATGAACAGCACGGGGCGCCCTTGGTACAGCGAAAACACTCCGACGGCGACGGCGACCATTATTACGTCGCAGCTAAGACACACGATTTTTGTCGGCGTATCCGACAGACCGATTTTGTTCATTGAACGACCTCCAAGCGACCCTCAACGCGCGCGTCGAGGTGATTTTGTGTTGAAAACAGCTCCTCGTATATGCCAAAGCAGGAGGAGGCTATGAGACGGGGCTTGCGGTTGGCGCAGACCTCCTCAAAGGGCACGTTGAAGAACTTTTCAAAGTTTGAATAGTGGTACTTTTGCAGCCCGAGCTTAAAAATGTCCGTGTCGGCGATGTCCTTGCCGTTGTACTTGAATTCAAGAAATTTCTGCTGCGAGCGCGACCAGCGAAAGCGCACCCCCTTGGAGTACTGATAGAATTCGGTGTGGTCGCCCTCGAACGCCTCCTCGCGCAGCACATAGGCTATCATGCGGCGCAGCTGCGCGCCGGTGACCTCCACAAGATACAGCGGGTCGTCGTAGGGAAACGCCTCTTTCAGGTTCTGAAGCTGTACAATCGGTCCGAGCTTTTCGCAGCGTATGCTGCCCGAACCGAGCAGCATTATGTCAAAGCTCGAATCGGTCTGCATGACGTCCGCAAACAGGTTGCCGAGCTCTGTCTCGCGGTTGCGCGCCGGGTGGGTCAGCTCGCGGTCGAGCGTTGTGATAATGCGCGCATACTTCTGGTCGGTCTTGGATTTGTAATTCAGTATCATGTCCTCAAGCAGCTCGTCCTTGGGACAGTGGCTCTCGTCGATGGAAACCAGCTGCCAGCTTTCGAGTGCGGGCTTTTTACCGCCCTCAAAGACGTATTCCAGCCGACCTATCTGGTCGGTGCCGGTGTACGCTTGCACAATGGGTATGCCGTTGACGACGCACGGCTCGTCGAGCAGCGTGTGCGAGTGACCGCCGATAATCAGATCGACGCCCCATGAGTTGTCGATGAGCGCCGCCAGCTCCTTGTCCTTTTCGAAGCCGATGTGGGTGAGCAGCACGGTAAGCGCCACGTCGGTCGTTTTGTAGGTGTCGCAGATGACCCCGACCTCCTGCGCCGCCTCGCGCACGTCCACGAACGCGCCGATGAGGTCCTCGTTTTTGGTCTGTGCCAGAATCTCCTCGGTTATGATGCCGATGAACATGATTTTCAGCCCGTTGACCTCGACTGTCTTGTACGGCTCGAACAGCCGCGTGTGGTTGGTCTTGATGAACAGGTTCGCGTTGATAATCGGGAATTTCGCGCATTTTTCAATGAACAGCAGATGTGCAATGCCGTAATCTATCTCGTGATTGCCGAGCGTAACCACGTCGGGGGACAGCAGGTTCATTATCTCAATGGTCGATATCCCTTTGTATTCCGAGTCGATTATCGAGCCCTTGAACATATCGCCCGAAATCGCGTATAGTACGCTGTCGCTTTGTGCGCGCGCTTTTTTGACGTAACCTGAGAGCAGCGACACGCCGCCGACGAGCTTACTGTCGATTTTTTCCGCAAGGAAGTCGCCGTGCATATCGTTCGAATGGAGTATCGTAAGACTCTTTTTCATGTGTACAGCCTCCTTTTGTATTAACTTTATCTTATCACACAACCCGCTTGCAAGTCGATACCTCGCGCGGCGTTATAATCCTCGGCGCGCTTTTTTCAATATTACGGTATATTTTCTCTGCGATTCGGTCAATTGACTGACAAAGACTTGAATCATTCATATTTTTAATAGAGAATAAATATATACATACTCTGCGGAGGATAAAATGGCGTTCATTGAGTTCCAAAAGGTAAAGAAAGTCTACATCATGGGCGAAGTCGAGATACCCGCGCTTGCAGGGGTCGATTTTTGCGCGGAAAAGGGAGAGTTCATTGTCATCGTCGGTCCGAGCGGCGCGGGCAAATCCACGCTGCTGAATATTCTCGGCGGCATGGACAGCTGCACGTCGG
>CAYXRE010000072.1:0-9310 GCA_964466125.1 uncultured Oscillospiraceae bacterium | reverse complement strand
TGGGCTTGGTGTAGGCGTGCGCGATCATCTGGAATATCGACGCGACCATGCCGATGTCGGTGCCGAGCCCCAGTCCCATGAAGATGTAGCCTATCTGCGCAATGGACGAATAGGCGAGCATACGCTTGATGTGTTCCTCGCGAATGGCGAGCAGCGAGCCGATTATCATGCCCGCAATTCCGAAAACGAACATGATGTTGGTGATTTTAAGCGAGCGAATGACGTCTATGGTGAACACGCGGTAGAAGATTCGTATGAGCAGCACGATGTACGCTTTGAGCACCAGACCCGACAGAACTGCAGACGAGGTGGTAGTCGCTCCGCCGTGCGCGAAGGGCAGCCATGCGTAGAAGGGGAACATCGCGCTTTTTATGCCTATGCCGATGGTTATCAGCCCGACCACGACGGTCAGCGGCACAGTGTATTGTCCCGTCTGCGCTATCTCAAGCACCTTTGCTTGCAGCTGCGGCATCAAAAGGTGTCCGGTTATGCAGTAAAGCAGCACGATTCCGATGAGGAACAAGCCGGAGCCGAGCAGGCTTATGACGAGATAGCGTATCGTCGCGGCTATCGTCTTGGCGGTATCGCGCGCCATGACGCTTGCGCACGCGGCAATCGTGCTTATCTCAATAAAGACGTAGGCGGTGAAAATGTCGTTGGTGCAGCTGAGCGCAATCATGGACGCGAGCAGCAGCATGAGCATGACATAGTAGAACTTCTGCTTGGGGTCGAGCACGTCCTCGTCGGCGCTCTTACGTCCGCCGAGCAGCGAGAGGGTCATGACCGACGAGAACATCAAGCACAGCAGCGCCTCGAGAGGTCCGACGAACAGCTCGTTGCCCCACGGAGCGGGGAAATGTCCCATCATGTAGGTGAAGCCGTCGCCGCGCACGGCAAGGATAACGGTCAGCACCGCGAAAAGGACGCTTACGGCAGCGCACACGCAAAGCGATATGCGAAACGCCGTTTTGCCCTTTTTACACACCGGCAGCAGTATGCCGCACAGCATACACGCGAATATGCACGCGAAGGGGAGGTTTTCATACCATGGAAGCATTACTCCGCCTCCTTTTTCGCCGCTGTCATTATCTCATCGAATTCGACGGTGCCGTACTTTTTATAAAGCCGCTGCACCAGCGCGAGGAAGAACGCCGACACGCTGACCGACACGACGATGCCCGTCAGCACCAGTCCGCTCGGAATGGGGTTTATGTAGTGCGCCGCCTCGCGCACGCCGTTTTCGATTATCGGGGCGGTGCGTCCGGCGATGTAGCCCTGCGAGGCGAGAAACAAAAAGACCGACGAGTCCATGACGTTGAACGCGATTATCTTTTTTATCAGGTTCTTTTGCACCAGCAGATTCACAAACCCGATGCCGAACAGTATGACCGCCGCTATCTCAAAGCGGTAGGTAATGATTTTCTGTAAAAAGTTTTCCATTACATTTCACCTCTCGAAAACAGCGCGAAGAAGCCGTACATCGTGCAGGCAACGACCATGCCCACACAGACGTCCAGTATGAGTATCAGTCCCGAACTCAAAATCGCGCCCGGGGTGCCCAGAGGGATTCCCGTCTCAAGCCCGTTCGCGCCCATGAAAAAGGAATAAGCCTTGGAAAGCGCGTAGCAGCTCAGCGCGCACGCGCAGATGGTGCGGAAGGTCTTCATGTTGAAAAACTCGGTGATTCTCAGCGCGCCGAAGCTAGTCGAGTAGATAATAAGCCCCGCGCCCATTATCGCCCCGCCGGAAAATCCGCCGCCGGGCGACAGATGCCCGTTGAGCACGACGTATATGCCGAAAAGCATTATGAAGGGCACGACGACGCTGACTATCTTTTGCAGTATGAGGTCCTGTGAGCGGCTTTCGATGACCAGCTCGTGCGCGGCGCTCACGTCGTCGTCAAAGGAGATGTTGTGCTTGTCGCGGTACAGCAGAATGATTACGCTCGTGACCGCCAAAAACAGCACCGACGATTCACCGAAGGTGTCGAACGCGCGGTAGTCGAGTATCATGCCCGCGACCATGTTGACCGCGCCCGTTTCCTCCAGCCCGTCCTCGATATAGCGCTCGGCGACCTCGTTTGCAGCGGGCGCAGTGTCCGAGCCGAACAGCGGCAGATTAAAGACGGTGAACAGCATAACGCCGACGAACACAATGACGCACAGCACGGCGATTGCTTTGTATATGTTTGAAAAAACAGCCTCGCCCGGCTCGCGCAGGAACTTGAGTATTCTGTGCTCATGCGGCGGCTCGATTATGTATTTCGGCGTGTTCTCCGATTCGCCCGGTCCGTCCTCGGCGAATTTGGCGAGCTTTGTGATGATTTGTTTATCCATACTCATTCGTCCTTCGTGCCCTTGAGGGCGTGGATGTTTTTGAGCGTCAGCACGAACAGGATTCCCGTCACTCCCGCGCCGACGGCGGCTTCGGTAATGGCAAGGTCGGGGCTTTGAAGCAGCGCCCAGATAATCGAGTTGACAAGGCTGTACGCCATGTAGATAACGACCGCGACCAGCAGCCGCTTGGAGCGCAGCGCGGCTATGGCGCAGACCATGAGGGAGACTATCAGCAGCAACTCAAAGACTGTTTTCATCTTCATGTACCTCGCAGACGTCCGAAAGATGCGGGTGGGTCATAACCTCGGCGCGGGAAATAAGGTGGGAGAGCACCGGGCTTGCCATCCATTGAAATACGATTATAATTGCGACCTTCGCTGAAAGCAGCGTGAAACCGAGCGATACGATAACTCCGCTTAGCATCAGCAGCATTCCAAGCGTGTCGCAAAGCGCCGCGGCGTGCATACGGTTGAGCACGTACTTGAAGCGGAAGGTGCCCGTGACCGCAATTATCACAACGAACAGCCCGAGCGTTATAAGTGCCGCTCCGACGATTTTCTGTATCATTTCTGCGCCCCCTTTGCGTTTGTGCCTTCCTGTTCCTCGCGTTCCTTTTGTCCGAGACGGCGGATGATGACCACCCGCGCGAGCACGACGACGGCAATGAAGCTCAGCAGCGCGTAGACGACCGAAATATCCACGAGGAAGCCCTCGCCGAAATAGACGCTCAGCAGCGTCATGATGATTATCGTTATGGAGCCGATGAGGTTGACGGCGACAATGCGGTCGGTGAAGCGCGGACCGCGAATGGCGCGAATGAGACACAGCAGTATGCACGCGCCCAGCGCAATGCACACGCACATCAAAAAGGTACCGAACCAGCTTGTATCGTTCATTTTTTCTCCTCCGCGTGCAGCAGCTCGCGCTCGATTTCACCGCCCGAAAGCCCTTCGAGAAACGCCTTGTCCAGCGCGTGCACATGATACTGGTCGCCGCGCAGTCCGACGGTTATCGTGCCGGGAGTCAGCGTAATCGAGTTTGCGAGCAGCACCCTGTCCGCGTCGCCCTTGAGTGAGGTGTGAAAGTACACCAGCTGCGGCTCGATTTCGAGCTTGGGCTTGAGCACCAGACGAATGACCGCAAGGCTGCTTTTAACGATGTCGCGCACAAGCAGACCGATGAACTTGACGTATCGCGGCGCGTGCAGCGGCGCTGTCGCGGCGGCGCGCAGCGGAACATCCATCACCTTGCAGCGGAACACCTCGAGCGCGACCGAGATAACGAGTCCGAAAACAACAATTTCGGTCGTCACCCTTCCGTTGAGCACTATCCAAATCAAAAAATATGCTATGTACATTTGTGTGACCTCGTTACAGCTCTTTTAAGTAGTAAATCTTTAAGAAGAAAATCGCAGCTTTCAAAATAGCACGTTTCAAACAAAAATTCAACACATTGCACGAAATGTTACCGCAGCTCTTTAGCACAAGTGACAAAAAAAGCCGACTTTGATTTGCTAAAGTCGGCTTTGTGACCAAAATTCTGTTTTTCTTAATAAAAGCCTAACGAGGCAGTCCGGCGCACGCCAGTCTTACCGCTTCATACGCGCCGCCGTAGGTCCCGATGGAGTTTTGGCGCTTGATGCATTCGTTCATCATCACAAGCCCCTCGCGGTCGGATTCGAACAAATCAACGAAGCTCAGCGCACGTTCGATGCCGTCGCATTCATAGGTGCCGTCGCCCAGCTCGGCGGAGTGGATCGCGCCCCACATTTCGTGCCCGCCGACGCGCTTGATGAACAGCTTGGGGACGGGATAGAACGCAAGCTCGCTGGGTTTGGTCACGAGCAGGTCGCAAGCGCGCATAAGCAGGTTGGTGGAGTAGACGGCGGTGAAAATGTCGCTTGAGCAGAAAACGTGAGCGCCCTCAACGTCCGAATTGAGCGCACTCGCGGAGAACTCTTTGATTTCACCGTAGTCGCCGTGCTGCACCGCCTCGCTCAGCGCGGGGACTTTTTTCTTCAGCGCATTGAGCACCGTCTCATGGTCGCCGACGTTGAGGAACAGCACCGCCTTGCCGCTTTGCACGAGCGGCATGAGCTTCCCGATCAGCGCCGCGAACAGTTCGAGCTGGGCGCCTGCCCCGCCGACCGTTAGAAGGTATCGCAGCGGCTTGCCGCTCTCGGCGCGTTGGATTCGCCGCTCACAGTCGCTCTCCAGCTCGCACAGCAGCTCGTGGTCGATATAATGTCCGACATATTTAATTGCTCCGTCCGGCATCGGCTTGAGTATTTTGTCCTTGTCCATGCCGCGCAGCGTCTTGTAGCCGAAATAGGAGTTGGGGGTCTGAATCGTGTGTATGCTGCCCTCGCTCAGGTGCAGCCCCATCTGCCAGTTGTCGGGTATGGCGTTGACAACGTGGGTCATGCCGGCGTGTACCGCTGCCTGCGCAGGCCAGACGTGGGTTGCAATATAGGGCGTGTCACGGGGGATGTCGGCGAAAATTGGGGTCATCAGCTCGGAGTTCATCTGGTCGGCGGCATTGTAGGACAGCTTGCGAAAGCCCTCGTAGTTCATCGGATCCCAGACGAGCTTGTTAAAAAGCGGTATGCTTTGGGACAGCCGCGAGCCGAGCGAGTAAAGGTCGTTTTGCGCCGCGATGAGCTTGCCGCCTGTCGTGCCTGAAAAGGAATTGAGGTCAAGCCACAGCGGCTCGCAGCCGAGCGCGCGTGCCGCCGAGCACATCGCCATGGAGATGCGGTAGTGACCGAAGCCCATGCGGATGTTGCCGACGATAAGCGGCTTTTTCGGCAGCTGTTCGAGCGGGGAATCGGCAAGCACGAGGTTCTGCGTTCCGAGGTCGTCGAGAACCGCGTTGCGGGACAGCGCGAGATGATAGGTATTTTCTCTGTCGTCGCCGAATTTCCTGAGATATTTCTTTTGCCCTGCGCGCGCCTTACGCACCGTTGAAGCGCTCTGGGTATTGCCGAAAATCACGCTGCTTTTGTCCATTTTTTCGCTCCTGTTCTGTATGGGGTTGACATTCGTATCACCGTGTGATAGTCTGACTATCAGTACGATACACAATGTATCACGAAAGGCGGCGCGTGTCAATGCAATATCAAAAACTCATGGACGAGGCGCAGGAAAAAATGCGCAAAAGCGTCGTGGACGCGGCGTGCTCGCTGTTCCTGAGCGACGGGGTCGAGCAGGTGAAGATGACCGACGTCGCCAAACGCGCGCAGGTCGGCGTCGCGTCGGTCTACCGCTACTTCGGCACCAAGCGCGAGCTGCTCATTCATTGCGGCGTTGAGCTGTGGCGTCGCGCGGGCGAGCTGCTGGACGGTGTATACACCAGTGAATATTACCTCAATAAGACCGGCTGGGAGCAGGCGGTCGAGCTGCTCAAGGTGGTTTTCGTCGCCTACAACGGACACCCGGAATTTCTGCGGTTTTTAAGCGAGTTTGACGCTTTTATGATAAGCGAGGGGGCGAAGGACGCCGAGCTTGTCGAGTACGAGAGCGGGATTCTGGGCTTCAACAAAATCGCTTACAAGGCGTTTGAAAAGGGGATTTCGGACGGCACGATACGTCAGGATGCCGACTTTGACGCGTTCTATTTCACCGCGACCCATGCGCTGCTCGCGCTCGCAAGCAAGCTGACGAGCGCAGGTCATATCCTCTCCTCCGACGAGCGCGTCGCGGGAGAAAAGCAACTCGGCACGCTCGTCGATATGGCGGCGGAATACATCAAAAAGAGGTAGGAAAAATGAAAAAGCTCACAACGGGAAAAATGTGGTGCTTCGCCGTCGGACAGCTCGGCTGGTCGCTGCTGTCGGCGCTGATTACCAACTGGCTGGTATACTTTTACCAGCCGGACGAGGCGGGCATCGCGGCGGGACAGACACTCTTTATCCCCCAAGGTCTGGCGGTTCTCGGCATCGCCCCGGCCGCGACCAGCGCGCTGGCGAAATCGGCGGTATCGCGGCGCTCGGGCGCATCTTCGATGCCGTCACCGACCCGTGGATTGCGAATCTGTCCGACAGAAGCGCCAATCCCAAAGGACGCCGCATACCCTTTATGCAGAAAATCGCGCTGCCGCTCGCGTTTATCACGGTGCTGGTATTCTGCGCGCCGATAAATGAAGTCAGCACGCTGAACAGCGTCTGGCTGCTCGTAATGCTGCTGCTGTTTTATTTATGTCTTACAATATATTGCACCCCCTTCAACGCGCTTATTCCCGAGCTTGGAAAAACGCAGGAGGACCGCATAAACATCTCGACCTACATCTCGCTGACCTTCTTTTTCGGCACCGCGATTGCCTACGGCGCGCCGTATATCTGGGGCGCGCTGGAGCCGGCAATGGGGCGTGTCGCGGCGGTTCGCGTGACCTTTGCGGGCATGGCGGTCATCGCGCTCGTCTGCTTGCTCGTGCCGACGTTTACGATAAACGAAAAGGATTATATCGAGTCCAAGCCCGCCGAGGGAACGGCGTTTTCCTCGCTCGCAAAGACCTTTAAGAACAAGGATTTCCGTACCTTTGTCGCCTCCGATATTCTTTACTGGATAGCGCTGACGATATTTCAGACGGGACTTCCGTTCTTCGTCACCTCGCTCATGAAGCTGCCCGAGACGATGACGACCGTGCTGTTCGTGGGCATGACGCTGCTGTCGGTGCTTTGCTACTATCCCGTAAACAAGCTCGCCAAAAGGTGGGGCAAAAAGAGACTGGTGCTGTTTGCCTTTGCGGGTTTGAGCGTCGTGTACATAATCACCGCCGCGAGCGGTTTGTTCGGCGCTTCGGGCATGGTGTGGGGCATCGCAATCTGCGTGCTCGCCGCGCTGCCCATGGCGGCGCTCGGCATACTGCCGCAGGCGATGGTCGCCGACGTCGCGCAAAGCGAGTCGATAACGACGGGAGAGAACCGTGAGGGAATGTTCTACGCCGCGCGCACCTTTGCTTTCAAGCTCGGTCAGTCGCTTGCCATGCTGCTGTTCACGGCGCTTGCAAGCATCGGCTCGGGCGGGAGCGGCTACCGTGTCGCCGCGCTCGTCGCCGCCGCGCTGTGCCTTGTCGGCGCGCTGGTGCTCACCCGTTTCAACGAAAAAAAGATTTACGAGACAATCGGCGCGACCACCGAGAAAAGATAACCCAAAGCGCCTTCGCAGAATGCGCACAGAAGCGCCCCGTCCGTTCGCGGACAGGGCGCTTTCTTTGCCGTCGGGCGGATTTTAAGTCGAATTGTGATTGTCAGACTAGCTCAATCGGTGATATTCGGCGATTGAAATTTACTATCAGTATAATCTGCGCGGCTTTCGCGTCCTGTGCCGCAAGGGGAGAGCATAGCAGAATTTTTTCAAAAAAATGATGCAAATGCGCATATATGTGCTATAATCAAGCAGAACAAACGTTTGTTTTGGAGAAGAGCTATGGAAGAGCGGACGATACTTCACTGCGACTGCAATTCATTCTTTGCCTCGGTCGAGAGCATCAACCACCCCGAATACAAGCGGGTGCCCATGGCGGTCTGCGGCAATCCGGAGAACCGCCACGGTATTATTCTGGCAAAAAACGAGCTTGCGAAAAAGTACGGCATTGTGACCGCCGAGACGGTCTGGCAGGCGAGGAAGAAATGTCCTCAGCTGCTGCTGGTGCATTCTCACCACGCGCGCTACGGGGAAATAAGCGAGAAAATCAACGAGATATACAATCAGTATACCGACCTCGTCGAGCCGTTCAGCATAGACGAGTCTTGGCTGGATGTGACGGGCACGACCCACCTTTTCGGCTCGGGCGAACAGATTGCCAACGAGCTGCGCCGCCGCATAAGCGAGGAGATTGGCATAACGATTTCTGCGGGCGTTTCCTTCAACAAAATATTCGCAAAGCTCGGCTCCGACTACAAAAAGCCGGACGCGACGACGGTAATCTCGCGGGAGAACTTCCGCGAGATAGTGTGGCCGCTGCCCGCGACGGATATGATGTTTGTCGGCCGCACGTCTGCGGACAAGCTGCTGCGTTACGGCATACGCACGATTGGCGACATTGCCCGCGCGGGGTCGCTGCGCATGAGCGAGCTGCTCGGAAAGGCGGGACTGACGCTTTACCGCTACGCCGACGGACTGGAATGCGAGCCGGTGCGGCCCTTCGGCGAGCGCGACGAGCCCAAGAGCGTCGGCAACGGCATGACCTTTGCGCACGACCTGTGCTCGCTCGACGAGATACGCTGCGGGCTGCTGCCGTTGTGCGACGAGGTGGGCACGCGGCTGCGCCGCCACGGGCTTTTCTGCGCCACGGTGCAGCTGCAAATCAAGGACCCGAATTTCCGCGTTATCTCCCGTCAGCTCACGCTGCCCGAGCGCACCAACGCAACGCTGGACATATACGATGCGGCAATCGCGATAATCAAAAAGGTGTGGGTGCCCATAAACGCCCCGATACGTCTGCTCACGGTGACCGCCGAAAACCTCAGCGGACAGCGCGAGCAGCAGCTGAGCCTTTTTTCAGGCTCTGCCGCTCATCCGGGCGCGCAGCAAATCGACGGGGTGATGGACACGCTGCGCGGACGCTTCGGCAGCGGCGTCATCAGCTACGGCGGCGCGCTGCCGCGAAGCGCCAAGGACGATAAACCCATTGACGCGGCGGCGGGCAAGAAACTATAATTGTCTCACATACCCCGCTTGCGCTTTGCGGGGCGAGAAAAGAGGAAGAATAATGGAAAAGACCGAGAAAGGCTCGTCCTTTCGCTTCTGGCTGCTCATCTGGGGGCTGGGCATAGCGGGACAGCTTTGCTGGAACATGGAGAACCAGTGGTTCAACACCTTCGTCTATGCCAAGATAGCCAAGGACCCGACGATTATCTCGTGGATGGTCGCCGTCTCGGCGGCGGCAACCACGATATCGACCTTTTTATTAGGGACGATATCCGACCGCAAGGGTTCGCGCAAGCTGTCGGTGTGCTTGGGCTACATCATGTG
>CAYXRE010000071.1:0-9314 GCA_964466125.1 uncultured Oscillospiraceae bacterium | reverse complement strand
CGTAAGGAGGAGGTCGAGCACGCCAAGGAGGAGGGCATCGAGTTCCGTATGCTCACCAACCCGCTTGAAATAAAGGGCGAGGACGGCTGGGTGTCGTCCATCAGATGTCAGGTAATGAAGCTCGGCGAGCCGGACGCGTCCGGCAGAGCGCGTCCCGTCCCCGTCGAGGGCAGCGAGTACGATATCGACGTCGACTGCGTCATCATGGCAATCGGCACCTCTCCCAATCCGCTCATCAAGTCCACGACCGAGGGTCTGGACACCCAAAAGTGGGGCGGCATAATCGCCGACGAGAAGACGGGGCAGACCTCGCGAGAGGGCGTGTTCGCGGGCGGCGACGCTGTGACAGGCGCGGCGACGGTCATTCTCGCAATGGGCGCGGGCAAGAACGCCGCAGCAGCGATTGACGAATACATCAAAAGCAAAAACTGAGTAAGCTAACAAAGATAGAACGTCCGCGTTCCGTACGGAACGCGGACGTTTTGTCGTCTGTGAAAGTGAGGATACGGCGAAGCGGAACCTTGCCGCCGAACGAAGTAACAACACTTGGCGTCTGCCGTAAACGCGAAGCGGTCGATTTGTTGCTGCGTTAAAGGCAGCTCAGTCTTTGTAATAAATGTTGTACGGCGACATTTCCTCTTTTGTGAATCCCGCTTCAATTAAAGCGGAGTCACAGGAAGAAAAGGTTTCGTTTGCGTAGTTGGTGTTGAGCACATACACCGCGTCGTCGTATATTTCGTAAAACAGCGAGCCGTCGTCAAACATCTGTATGGGCAGGAAGCAGTGGACGTTCCCGTACTCGACCGAGCCCCATTTCTCGACGAAGCTGTCGTAGAAATCGTAAGGAGAGGGAAGGTCGGCGAGCAGGGGATAGACGTAGGCGGATTTGTAGAAATCCGGCTGAAAGGCGGTGAAGTATATCTGCGCGTCGGGGAATTTATCGCGCGCGTAGGAATACGCCTCAACGCCGTTTCGCTGAACGAATTCAATGACGGGAAAGTCGTCGTTGTATTTCGTGAAATAATACGACGAGAACATGGAAAAGCACACGCAGTACATAGCCGCAATAAGCGGCAGCGCGCCGCGCAGCGTGCGGTAGATTTCGCGAACGGACAAGACGATAAAGAGCAAAAAGGCGATTTGTATTGCGTTCGCGCGGTAGATAGTGATGTCTGCGGAGAACAGAGCCGCGAGCGCGCAGGAAACGAATGCGAACAACGGCAGGCATTTGAGCACCGCGCCGTCCTTTATGCCCCTGAGCGCCTTGACGACGCTCAGATAAAAGCCGTATATAACAAACGGTACGGACGCCATGTACAGCGTGTAGTACGGCTTTACTGCGCAAAACGCGAAGCCGTCGTTTGTCACCAACAGCGGGAAGTTCTTCAGGTTGTCGAGCAGGTGGGCTAAGGAGACTTCGTTTGCCCGATTGCGCTGCATTTTAGGTATCGTGAAATACGGCGTTTTGATTTCATCGAGGATTCCCGCGTTTATCGCCACAAACAGCAGCAGCGGCAGCGCGAGCAGAAACAGCGGAAGTGCGAAGGCAAGAACCTGCATGAACGAAACCTTTTTCTCCGCTATTAGCACGGCAAAGGAGAAAACGCAGAACAGCGGCACGATTATGTAGGACACGGCGTAGGAGTAGAGCGTCACGCCGAAGCAAAGCCCGGAAAGCGCATACCAAAGCGTCTTGCCGCTGCGCACCGCCTTGGCGAAAACCGCGAGGGACAGCGTGAAGAAATCCAGCAGCAAAAAGCAGTCGAACGCGAAGCGGGAGGTCATTATGAACACGGGCAGCACGCTTGCGAGAAACGCGGCGAACAGCGCGCAGCGCTTGGAAAACAGCAGCTTGCAAAGCCAATAGACCACCGCAACGCACATTACGCCGCACGCCGCCGCGACGAATCTTGCCGCGAACATCGAATAGCCGCCGAAAATGCGGTAGGAAAGCGTCGTCAAGTACGGGTACAGCGCGCTTTGTCCGCCGTCAAAGCTGAGTAGATACACGGGATAGGGGCACAAGTAACGGTCAACGCCGTAGTTGAGCAGCGAATAGGCGCTGTACGCCGTCGCCGCCTCATCGACGTGGATTCCTGCGGGTATCTGCGCGAGCATATAAATACGCACGAACGCCGCGAGTGCAAGGATAAGCGCGAGCGCGATGTAATGCGAAAAGCCGAGCTTTTCAATGAGCGTGTCCGCCTTTGCGTTGATCGGCGCGAAGCTCTTGCCGAGCTTTTTGGAAAACAGGCTTATTACACAAAGCAGCGCGGCAAACGCCGTGAAGATGATGTTGATTGCGCTCAAAACGGAAGTACCGCCTTTCGTGTGACAATAAAAGTATTATAACAACAAGTGTGCGCACAAACAAGCGCCGCGCATTGTTAAAAGCGTGCAAATGTGGTAAAGTGGACTTGCGAGTGCCGCCGTTATATGCGGCAAATAAAGGCATAAGGAGCGCGGACGATGGCGATTCAACTCAAAGAGGACAAGTTCGTTTCTGCGGACAAGAAGAGCGACATATACTATACTTGCTGGTACGATGATTCCCGCAAGCCAAAGGCGGTGCTGCAGCTCGTTCACGGAATGGCGGAGTACATCGCGCGCTATGACGATTTTGCGCGCTATATGGTGCAAAACGGCTACATCGTCTACGGCGACGACCACCTAGGGCACGGACGCACCGCCAAGGCGACCGACAGCTACGGCTACATTGCGGACAAGGGCGGCGAGCGCAAACTGGTCGAGGACGTCCACACGCTGTCGCTCATCGCAAAGCAGGACAACCCCGGGCTGCCGTTCATTTTGCTCGGACACAGCATGGGCTCTTTTATCGCGCGCTACTTTGCCGCGCTTTACCCGACCGAGGCGGACGGCTTTATCTTCATGGGCACAAGCGGCAGTAATCCCGCCGCAGGCGCGGGCATCGCGATGATAAACGTCATGAAGCTGTTCCGCGGCGGTCATTTCCGCTCGAAATTCATCGACAAGCTCGGTTCGGGCGGCTACTATAAAAAGATACCCGAGGTGCGCACGGCTTTCGATTGGCTGTCCGTCAATGAGCAGAATGTCGAAAAGTACATAGCGGACGAGGAATGCGGATTCCTGTTCACCATCTCGGCGTACAAAGATTTGATGAAGCTGCTGCAGTTTGTATCGACCGACGAGTGGTACCGCTCGCTTTCCGCCGACGTTCCCGTGCTGCTCATATCCGGCGCGGACGACCCGGTGGGGCAGTATTCAAAGGGCGTGCAGGAGGTCTGTGACAAGCTCAAAAACGCGGGCGTAAAGGACCTTTCCATAAAGCTGTACGACGGTCTGCGCCACGAAATACTCAACGAAAAGGAAAACCGCACTGTGTACGGCGACGTGCTCGCTTGGTGCGACGGAGCAATAAAGAAATAGTATGATTCTCGAAGCAAAAGACCTTGCACTGTCTTTCGGCGCCGACGAGGTGCTGAAGGCCGTGTCCTTTCAAATCAACGAAAACGAGCGCGTGGGCGTCGTGGGCTATAACGGCTGCGGCAAGACCACGCTGCTTAGCATACTGACAGGAGAACTGCCCGCGACCTCGGGCTCGTTTTCCACCAAGACCAACCTGACAATCGGCTATCTGCGCCAGACCGCGGGGCTTTTGGCGAACAACACCGTGTATGATGAGATGAAGTCGGTCAACAACGCGGACGCGCTGCTCGCACGCATGAAGGTGCTTGAGGCGACTATGGGCAGCGACGCCGCGCTCGTGGACGAGTACGAGCGTATCAGCGGCAAGTATGAGGCGATAGACGGCTACAATCTCGAGTTCAACATCAAGCGTGTGCTCAACGGCATGGCGTTCCCGCCCGAGTCCTATTCAAAGCGTGTGAGTGTCTTGAGCGGCGGAGAAAAAACCCGCCTTGCGCTCGCAAAGCTGCTTATCATGCACCCGGATTTGCTCATACTCGACGAGCCGACAAACCACCTCGACCTTGAGACACTCGAGTGGCTGGAGAAGTTCCTTGTCGAGTACAAGGGCGCAATATTGCTTGTCTCCCATGACCGCCATTTTCTCGACAGTGTCTGCAACAGGATTCTCGAGATAAACGTAGGCAAGTCGAGGGTCTACAACGGCAATTATTCGGCATTCCTCGTGCAAAAGGAAGCGAACGACCTGCGCGAGCAGCGGGAGTACCGCCGCGTGAATGAGGAAGCGGACAAGCTGCGGGATTATGTCGCAAAGAACCTTGTTCGCGCGTCCACCTCCAACATGGCGAAAAGCCGCCGAAAGATGCTTGAAAAACTGGACCTCAGCGCGCCCGAAAGCGAGCAGCACGAAAGCGTTCGATTCACAATCGAACCGTGCGGCGAACCGCACAAAGAGGTGCTCGTGACCAAGGAGCTTTGCATCGACGCGGGCGGCAAGACGCTCATAAACGACCTGACGCTGACGTTGTTTCGCGGCGAAAAGCTGATTGTCGCAGGAGCAAACGGCACGGGAAAGACTACGTTCATAAAGACGATTTGCGGCAAGCACGCGCCGAAATCCGGTCGTATTCGTTTGGGCGGCGGGGTGAAGCTCGGCAGCGTCGAGCAAAACCTTTACACCGTTAAAAGCAAGAACCCGCTCGAGTACATCCGCGACCTATACCCCGCCATGACCCAGCTTGAGATACGCAGTCTGCTTGCGAGCGTCGGCTTTCGCGACGAGGAGGTATTCACCGCTTCATCGGGGCTTTCCGGCGGCGAGCTGTCGCGGCTCAACATGGCGCGCGTGTCGCTTGAGCACCCGAATCTGCTGGTGCTCGACGAACCGACCAACCACCTTGACATCTACACTAAGGACGTCATGTGCCGCGCGCTTAGGGAATACGCCGGCACGATGATTGTTGTGACACACGACCGCTATTTAATGGAGCAGCTCGACGGCAGAGTGCTGCTGCTCGAACAAGGCTCTTACAAGCTGTTTGAGAGCTATTCGGCGTTTACGGCTTACCGAAACGGCGAGCAGCTTTCGATTCATGAGGAGCAAAAGCCGAAAAAGAGCGCCGACGAGGAACTGGAGCGCACCAAGAACGAGATTGCCAACCAAAAGGAGCTTCGCAGAAAGCGGGCGCTCGAGCGCGAGCGCAGGAGCTTTGTGGAGAACCGCATAGAGGAGCTTGAGGGGGAGATATACGACCTCAACGCGCAGCTCGAGCTGCCCGAGGTCGCGACCGACCATGAAAAGCTCGCCGAGGTGTGCGACAAGCTCGAACGTTTCAAAGCCGAACTCAACGAGCTGTCCGACGAGTGGCTCGAATGCTACGCGGACGATTGACCGTATTACAACATCAATAATTAGGAGATAAAATGGACTATAAAACACAGGGAACGGAATGCGCCAAGTCTTTCGTAATGAGCGAAATGCGCCGCCAGTTCGAGGAATGCGGCTGCGACTTGGACGCGCAGTATAAGAAATACGGCGACACGCCCTATTTTTTCGCACAGATAGTGGAGCCGGGGCACATTTACATACTCGGCTATCCCCGCTGCGTCTGCCCCAAGGTCGCGCAGGAGAAAATCACCGACCCAGCCTACTGCGAATGCTCGCGCCAGAGCATAATATATGTTCTGGAAAACCTTGTACCCGACAAGAGGATTACCGTTGAGAACATCGGAACGGTGCTGTCCGGCGCGGCGCGGTGCAGCTTTCGTGTGACGGTGGAATAGCATTCGCCGCCGAACGATATACCGCGACACTCAGCGTTGCCAACTACCGTGAATTAAAATGAGCAACGAAAAAGTCCGCTTCCCACACGACAAGGGAAACGGACTTTGTTTTATGCTGCTTACTGTGCGGGACGCAGGTTGGTAATCGTCGTCTCGCTGCAAAGGTCCTCGAAGCCGAAGAGTATGAGAATGTCGGTGAAGTTCTGCCGCGCAAGCTCGGAGTAGTCGCCCTTGTAGTATCGAGGGTCTACGAGGACGATTTTGTTGTAGTGCTCGGTCAAGAAGGGGGTGAAGCTGTCGGCATAGGAGTCGCGGATTATCAGCAGCGAATCGTCCTTTGCGTCCGAGTACTCGCTTCGCACCTCGACATAGCTGCTGTTGCCGAACAAAAAGCCGGAGTACTTGTCCCGTTTGGCGAACTGCTCGAGATTGTAAAGCGAGTCGTGGGGGGTCTCGCCGTTCACAAGTGTGCCGTCAAGCGACGGGAAGTAGGTGATTACGTCGGGCAGAGCGTTGAATGCCTTGCATTTGGAATAGCTTGTGCCCAGAAAGCCGTCCACCGTCTTCGGCGTGAGCGCGTCGTAATCAACCGGCGTATAGCCGAGGCTTTTCGCGTACACGGAATATGCAAGCCACGCCCCGTAGGTCGTCCAGTGATGGTCGGTGCGGTAGTAGATATATTCGTCGTTGTGTACGCAAAGCTCGTCCTTGATATTAAGCGGCTTCGCGCTCACCGACAGATAGCCGTTTATCTCGTCTATGAAAAAGCCCTCGTCCACCGTGGGCAGTCCGGCTGGCACCTTGTCGGCGAGCGGATAAAACGCAGAGGGCACGACCATAACGCTCACAGGAACGGGCGCATCGTAGGCAAAAGCGTCGATTGCCTCAAGGTTTTTGTTCAGCTTTTTCTCGTCAAAGGAATACAGCTTGGGGAACATATAGCCGTCCTTGCCGTAGGCGACGCCGTTGTTCTCGGTCTTGAGCAGCGCGTATTCGGACACCGACTTGATTTCGATCCACTCGTCGCGGAACAGAAACTGGTCGCAGATGTACTCCTCGTATCTGCTCGCAAATTTGCCGTCCACAAGCGATTTCCATGTGAACTTGGGCGGGGTTGCGAGATACTTGTTTTCGTTTTCGGAGAACTCGCGGTCGGGAGCGATAAGCTGCGCGAAGAAGAAGCCGCAGATTACCGCGAACAGCAGTATGAACAGCAGCGAGCCCTGAAGCTTTTTTGAGTAGTATTGAATAGACTTTTTAATCATTCAATTCACCTTAAAATCGAAAATACAGGAAGGGATTATAGGTCGAATCAACCAGATACGCCGTACACACCGCGAACAGCACGCACATGAGCAGAATCTTAATTGCGCGCTTTTCACGCACGAGCGAGTAGACATAGGAGCTCGCGTCGGTCGAGAAGAAGCACGCGAGCGCAAGGCTCACGGCATAATTGCGCAGGTAATACACAACGCCCGCCGCCGTGCCGTTGGACACGAGGCAGGGGGTGAACATACGCGAGAAGTAAAGCCCCAGCGAGGAAAAATCGGTTATGGAGAACAATACCCAGCCGATGAGCACAGTGAACAGCGTATAGAAGCGCGCGAACGGCTTGTGCTTGTTGAGAAATCCGAGAAAGCCCGCCTTTTCCACCACGAGCAGCAGGAAGTAGTACATACCCCAAAGCAGAAAGTTCCACGACGCGCCGTGCCAGAAGCCGGTCAGCGACCAGACGACGAACATATTGAATACCTGACGCGCATAGCCCTTGCGGTTGCCGCCCAGAGGTATATAGACGTACTCGCGAAACCACGAGCTGAGCGTCATGTGCCAGCGACGCCAGAACTCGGTTATGCTGTGTGAGGAATAGGGGTTGTCGAAGTTTTGGGGGAACTTGAAGCCCATCATCTTTCCAAGCCCGATTGCCATTTGTGAGTAGCCGGAGAAGTCGAAGAATATCTGCAAGGAGAACGCGACCGCGCCCAGCCACGCGAGCGGGGTGGAGATGCTGCCGAAGCCGAGCTTTTCGATTTCGGTCCACAGCGCGCCGACGTTGTTCGCTATGAGTACCTTGCGCGCAAGCCCGATGACAAAGTCCTCCATGCCGTCCTCAAGCATCTTTCCGCTTATCGTGCGCTCCTTGAGCTCGGCGGCTATATCCGTATAGCGCACTATCGGACCTGCGATGAGCTGCGGGAACAGCGTTACGAACGCGGCGGTGTTGACAAAGCTGTGTTCGGCGGGTACCTTGCGTCGGTAGACGTCAATGGTGTAGGAAAGCGTCTGGAAGGTGTAAAAGCTGATTCCGAGCGGCAGCGTCAGCCCGAGAACGGGGATGCTTACGGAAAACGCCGAGCCTATCGTTCCCGCGAAAAAATCATAGTATTTGAATACAAACAGGAAGCCGAGGCTGACAATCATCGCAAGCAAAAGGAATAATCTGCGCAGGGAATTGCGCTCGTCAAATTTCTCTATCGCGAGAGCGCAGAAATAGTTGACGATGATGGTGGTAATCATAATGGGGAAGTAGCGCACTTCTCCCCAGGAATAAAAAACAAGACTGACGAGGAACAGCGTCAGATTTTTTGCTTTTTTCGGCGTGATGTAGTAGAGTATTAGTGCGATGGGCAGAAACTGAAATATAAACAGTATGCTGCTGAATACCATAAATCGCTTCTCCGTTATCCGTAGTCGGTCAAAACAACTGGCTTATTATATAACATATCCAAATATCACGCAATTCATTTGTCGGGTTTATCATGTTAAAAAGGCATAAAAACTGGATTCTGTATACAGCCGCCGCGCTTGTGTGTATCGGCGTGATTATTGCCGTAAGCGCGCGAAATCATACCGTGCAAAGCACAACTTTCGTTATGGACACCGTCGTAATCCAGCAGCTCACGGGTTACGGCAGTGACGAAGCCGCAAAGAGCATCGAAAGCGAGCTGCGAGTATTTGAGAGTGAAACAAGTCGTTTTCTCGATGATTCATATATAAGCAAAATCAATGCCGCGGCGGGCAAATCGGACGCCGCGGTCAACGAACGCGTCTATTCGCTGCTCGAGCGGGGCAGAGACTTCTCCAAAAGCAGCGAGGGTACCTTTGATATTGTAATCGGCTCGCTTTCTTCCTTATGGAACATAAACGGAGAGAATCCGTCCGTTCCCTCAAAGGAGGATATCGACGCCGCACGTGCGCTCGTCGGCTTCGACGGGCTTTTGCTTTCGCAAAAGGACGGTGAATATCGCGCGTCGCTGACAAGGAGCGGGGCAATACTCGACCTCGGCGGCATAGCCAAGGGCTATTCGCTTGACATCGCGCGGCAGCTGCTGGAGAAAAGTTCGGTGCGCTACGGCTTTATCTCGGTTGGCGGAAACGTGCTTGTGTACGGCGACAAGGACGGCGCCGGCTTTATTGTCGGGGTCAGATACCCCGAAAAGGACGCGCAGAGCAGTCTTTGCGCGCTTCGTCTGAGCGACACCGTCGTCTCGACGACAGGCGCGTACGAGCGGTATTTTGAACAGGACGGCGTTATATACCACCACGTTCTCGACCCACGAACGGGCTATCCTGCAAACGGCGGGATAAAGTCGGTGTCGGTGGTTGACAAAAGCGGACTTGAA
>CAYXRE010000070.1:0-9513 GCA_964466125.1 uncultured Oscillospiraceae bacterium | reverse complement strand
AGCAGAACGTGAGCGATTCTCAGAGAATCGCGGGCATGATGTGCGAATGCGGCTACGAGATGACCGAGCAGGCGGCAGATGCGGATTTAATCGTATTCAACACCTGCGCTGTCCGCGAGCACGCACAGGACAGGGTTTTCGGCAACGTCGGAGAGCTGAAGAGGCTTAAAGAAGCGAACCCGGAGCTGATAATTGCAATCGGCGGGTGCATGGTGCAGCAGCAGACCGTCGCAAAAAAGCTGCGTGAGCACTACCCGTATGTCGATATCATCTTCAATACAAACGAGCTGCAAAAGCTGCCGCAGTACGTTTTCGAAAACATGACCGAGCGGCGAAGGATTCTCGCAATTGAGTGCTCGGACTATTCCGTGTGCGAGGGGCTTCCCGTTCGCCGCGACGGCGAGAGCAGAGCTTATGTGCCGGTCATGTACGGGTGCGACAACTTCTGTACCTATTGCGTCGTTCCGCTCGTTCGCGGACGGGAGCGCTCAAGAAAAGCGCAGGACATCGTGCAGGAGTTTGAGTCCGCCGTAAATGCGGGCTACAAGGACATTATGCTGCTGGGTCAGAACGTCAATTCCTACGGCAAAAACCTTGAGCAGGACATCAGCTTTGCCCAACTGCTTCGTATGCTCGATGAAATCCCGGGCGACTTCACCATCCGCTTTATGACCAGCCACCCCAAGGACGCGACGCGAGAGCTTTTTGATACGATAGCGCAAAGCAAAAAAATCAGCCGTCAGATTCATCTTCCCGTGCAATCAGGCTCGAACGAGATTCTGCACAGAATGAACCGCAAGTACACGCGAGAGCAGTATCTGGAGCTTATCGAGTACGCGAAAAGTCATATCGAGGGCGTGAGCTTTACAAGCGACATCATCGTCGGCTTTCCCGGCGAGACGCGCGAGGACTTCGAGCAGACGCTTTCATTGGTAAAGGCAGTCGGCTATCGTTCGCTTTTCACCTTCATCTATTCACCCAGAGAGGGAACGGCGGCGGCGAAGCTGCCCGACGAGACGCCGCACGAGCAAAAAGCGCAGTGGCTCAACGAGCTAATCGCTTTTCAAGAGGGCGTGAGCGCGAAAATCGAAAACGAAATGATAGGCAAGAGCTGCAAGGGGCTTATCGTATCCGAAATCGCCGACGGACAGTACGAGGCGCGACTGGATGACAACTCCGCCGTGAGCGTGAGCGGTGAGTGTGAGCTGAATTCCATGCACGACATTTTAATAACCGACAGAGTAAAAAAGAGACTATACGGAAAGGTAAACGACCAATGAGAGACAATGAACCGATTATAGATATGGCGAGAGCGCTCGGACGCGCCATACAGCTTGATGAAAGATACAAGGCGTACGACAAGGCGCGGCAGGAGAACGACGACGACGAGCAGCTTCAGAAGGCTATCGGCGAGTTCAACATTGCGCGCATGAACCTCAACATGGAAGTCGCCAAGGAGGATGCGGACAACGACAAGATAAGCGAGTATAACCGCGTGCTTCAGGACGCTTATGAGGCGATAACCGACTGCGAGGGAATGCAGAAATATACCCAGGCAAAAGAAGACCTCGATAAGCTGATGAGCTATGTACAGGCGATATTGAGCGCCGCGATAAGCGGACAGGACCCCGACGCGGTCGAGGAGCCGTCCGGCTGCTCGGGAGACTGCGGCAGCTGCGGCGGCTGTCATTAACAAACTTCGGAGAGTAGAATAAATGGCATTTCCCTTGAACAACGCGAAGTTGTCCCCGATGATGCGGCAGTACCTTGAAATCAAGAAAAAGCACATGGACGAGCTGTTGTTTTACAGACTCGGAGATTTTTATGAGCTGTTTTTTGACGACGCCGTCACCGCCTCGCGCGAGCTGGAGCTTGTGCTCACGGGCAGGGACTGCGGTCTTGACGAGCGCGCGCCCATGTGCGGAGTGCCGTTTCACAGCTATGAGGGCTATGTCGCAAAGCTGATTGCAAAGGGCTACCGCGTCGCTATCTGCGAGCAGATGGAGGATCCGGCGCTCGCGAAGGGAATTGTCAGACGGCAGATAATCCGTGTTGTGACACCGGGCACCGTCACGGAAAAAAGCATGCTCAGCGAAGAAGCGAACAACTATGTTGCGTGCGTATTCGCCGATAAAACGGGATTCGGCATGAGCTTCTGCGACATTTCGACAGGCGTGGTCTACGTCACCGAGGCCGCGCATCTGCCCGGTGCGGTCATAAATGAGCTTTCCCGCTTCGAGCCGCGCGAATTTCTCTGCAACTCCTTTTGCGCCAACGAAAAAAAGGTGCGGGATTATATCTCCAAGGGACTCGGCACAAAGCCCTATATTCTTTACGACAACTATTTTGACGCCAACGAGGCGAGCGGAGCTGTCATAAGCCGCTTCGGAAATGAAAAGGCGACGGCGCTCGGACAGTTCTCGCTCGGCAATGCCGTGCGCTCGCTCGGCGCGCTGTTAAAGTACCTCACACAAACGCAGTTCAACGGCGTGGAGCGGCTTATCGGTCTTGAGCCTTATGTGTGCGCGCAGTATATGCTGCTGCCTGCGTCCACGCGGCGCAACCTTGAGCTGTCCTCGTCCATGCGTACGGCTGAGCGTCGGGGCAGTCTGCTTTGGGTGATTGATAAAACGAAATCCGCGATGGGCAAGCGGCTGCTGCGCGCGTTTCTGGACAAGCCGCTGATTGAACCTCAGAGCATTAACAGACGGCTGGACGCCTGCGAGGAGCTGTATGAAAACACGGTCGACTGCGAGCGAATGCGGGACAGCCTCAAGGGTATAATCGACATCGAGCGGCTTATGACCCGCGTGCTCTACCGAACCTGTACGCCGCGCGACCTTGCCGCCTTTGCCGCAAGCTGTGAGCTTATAACTCAGCTTCGTTCGACAAGCTCGCGGTTGACAAGCGAGCTGAACCGAGAGATAAGCGACAGACTGGATGATTTGTCGGACCTCAGGGAACGCATTGGTCTTACGATAAGCGACGACCCTCCCGCTCTGCTCAAGGACGGCGGATACATACGTCAGGGCTTCGACGCTCAGGCGGACGAGCTGCGCGAGCTTGTAAAAAACTCGCGTGCCTACCTTGCGCGAATGGAAAGCGGACTTCGCGAAAAAACAGGCATCAAAAACCTGCGGGTCGGTTACAACAAGGTTTTCGGCTACTACATCGAAGTGTCCAAGGGCAGCGTTCAGAACGTTCCCGAAGGCTTTATACGCAAGCAGACGCTGACGACGGGCGAGCGGTATATAACCGAAGAGCTAAAAGAGCTTGAAAGCAAGATATTAAGCGCAAGCGAACGCCTCAATACCCTTGAGCGCGGTATCTTTGAGCAGCTGCTCGCGTTTATCGAAACGCAGATTCCCCGTGTGCAGGAATGCTGCGCGGCGCTCGCGTATCTCGACGTCTTGTGCTCCTATGCGGCAAACGCGAGGGCGAGCGGTTACTGCAAGCCGGTTGTTGACGAAGGAGGTCGCATTGAAATACAAGGCGGCAGACACCCCGTGGTCGAACAGGTATCGGACGAGCTGTTTGTTCCCAACGACACGCTGCTTGACGAGGACGCAAACGAGATAAATATTATCACCGGTCCCAACATGGCAGGCAAATCAACCTATATGCGCCAGACTGCGTTGATTGTGCTGCTCGCGCAGATGGGCAGCTTCGTGCCCGCGCAAAGTGCGCATATCGGCGTGGTGGACGCTATATTTACCCGCGTCGGAGCTTCCGACGACCTGTTTTCTGGCGATTCGACATTTATGGTCGAGATGAAGGAGGTCGCGGAGATACTTAACGGCGCGACGAAAAAAAGTCTTGTCGTGCTCGACGAGATTGGGCGCGGCACCTCCACCTATGACGGGATGAGCATTGCCAAGGCGGTGGTCGAGCATATATCTGCAAAAATCGGAGCCAAGACCATGTTCGCAACACATTACCATGAGCTTACGGTCATGGCAAACGAGGACACAAAGATAAAGAACTACAACATTGCCGTGAAAAAGCGCGGAGACGAGATTACCTTTTTGCGTCGCATAGTCAAAGGCCCTGCGGACGAGAGCTACGGCATCGAGGTCGCAAAGCTTGCAGGACTCCCCGACAGTACAATTGAAAGAGCAAAGCAGGTGCTCAAAAACATCGAGGAAAAGAACCCCGTGCAGGTGGTTTGTCAGGTGACGGACGTCGGCGAGAGCAAGGCGAAGGACGCAGTGTTCGCCGCTGTCGGCGAGGTCAACGTCGAGTGCCTTACACCCATTGAGGCAATGTGCGTGCTCAACGACATAAAAAAGCTGTATGACGCCGCGGAGAGAGAATATGCCGATTCGTGTTCTTGAAAAAAACGTATGTGAGCTCATTGCTGCCGGAGAGGTCGTCGAAAGACCCGCTTCGGTGGTAAAGGAGCTTGTCGAAAACGCGATAGACGCGGGTGCGCACAGCATCGAGGTCGAGCTTCGCAAAAACGGGCTCGAGCTGATTCGCGTGAGCGACGACGGCTGCGGCATACCGTCCGACGAGCTTCCGACCGCCTTTTTGCGCCATGCAACGAGCAAGGTCGCAAAAAAGGAGGACCTTGAAGCCATCGGAACGCTGGGCTTTCGCGGCGAGGCTCTGGCAGCTGTCTGCGCCGTCGCCAAGGTGCGCGCAGTCTCGCGCACGCGCGACGGGGAAGCGGTGCAGTATCGCATTGAGGGCGGCTGCGAGGTGGATATGCAGCCTGTCGGAGCGCCTTGCGGGACGAGCATTTATGTGAACGAGCTTTTTTACAACACTCCCGCTCGCATGAAATTTCTCAAAAAAGACGTTTTCGAGGGCAACGCAGTCCAGAGCGTCGTCGAGCAGTTATCCATGTCGCACCCCGACATCGCTTTCAAGCTGATTCGCGAGGGCAAGACGGTGCTTTCCACTCCGGGAAACTCGGACTTGTTTTCCGCGCTGTTCTGCGTATTTCCCCGTGAGACGGCGGACAATATGCTGGAAATCGAACCGTTTGTGCAAAACAATATCGCGGTTTGCGGTTATGTCAGCAAGCCCGCCGCGAGCCGCGCGAGCAGGAGCTTGCAGTTTACATACGTCAACGGTCGGCTGGTCAAGTCTCCCGCCGTATGTGCCGCCGCAGAGGAAGCATATAAAAACCTCATCATGGTCAACAAGCGCCCCGCGTTTGTGCTTTGCATTGCGCTCGACACGCACGAGGTGGATATTAATGTACACCCCGCAAAGACGCAGGTGCGCTTTCGCTGCGAAAGAGACGTCACCTCAGCGGTTTACCACGCGCTCAAAAACGAGCTTGAACGTTTTGCATCCTCAAGCGCCCGCCCATTGAGCGCGACCGAACACCCTTTTGCCGGTGAACCGATATATGAAGCACCGAAAACGCACAGCGCAGCCGCTTCGACGATTCCAAAGGCGCGCGGCGACTTCTGGAATGAGGTAAGCGTTGCGCCGACCGTGCAAAAGGCGGACGGCGGAGATTTTTTGGACTATATTTCCCGTCAAAGCAAAAGCAGCGAAGAGAAGCACAGCGTTCTTAAACAAGAGCCTTTGTCATTTTCCCGCGAAGCACAGGCGCAGGACGTAAAGAATGAAACGCAGCCGGCGGAATGCCTCTCAGACGAGCCACAGACGCCTGAAACCGCTTTGTTTTCCTCAAACGACAAGGAACTCGTTGTGATAGGAGAAGCGCTTAAAACCTACATTGTCGCGCAGTGGGGCGACGAGCTGCTGTTGATTGACAAGCACGCGGCGCATGAAAGACTTCTTTTCGAAAAGATTCGCGGCGAGAACTCGGAAATCCACCGTCAGCTATTGCTTGAACCGATAGTGGTCGGGCTGAGCGTTGAGGAGAAACAGGCGCTGCTGGAGCTCGGCGATACTCTGGGGAAGCTCGGCTTTGCGTTGAGCGATTTCGGCGAGCATGAGGTCGCCGTTCGCGAGATACCGACCTATCTTTGCATAAGCGCCGTGTCCGACGCCGTTGTCCAGATTGCGAGAAACGCGCAGCGGACGGCGAACGAGCCGGATTTCACCCAGCGCGAGTGGCTGCTTCATTCGAGCGCCTGCCGCGCGGCGATAAAGGCGGGAAGCGTCTCGGACAACGCGGAGCTGTTGAAAATCGCGCGGGACATATTGCTCGGAAGCGTTCCGAAATACTGCCCGCACGGCAGACCCGTATTTATTTCATTCGACAAAAGGGAACTGGAGCGACGCTTTGGACGCATTCAATGAAAACGAGCGCCCCGCGCTGATAATATCCGGACCGACGGCGAGCGGAAAGAGCGAGGTCGCCGTTCGTGTAAGCGAGCTTTTGGGCTGCGAGATTATATGCGCGGATTCCATGCAGATATATAAACGGCTTTCGGTCGGTACTGCCGCGCCGAATGCCGACCAGCTCGCGAGAGTGCCGCATCACCTATACGCATTTGTCGAGCCGGACAGCGCCTACAGTGTCGCACAGTATGTCCAAAACGCAAAAGAAAAGATCAGCGACATTTATTCGCAAAAAAAACTGCCGCTGCTTTGCGGCGGAACGGGACTTTACCTTTCGTCGCTCGCGCACGGCATACGGTTTTGCGAAGCAAAGTCGGACTCGGGGCTGCGTGAAAAGCTCAAGGCCGAGCTTGAGGAAAAAGGACTTGACAGCCTTAAAAGAAAGCTGCTCGAGCTGGATCAAAATGCTGCAAAGTATGTTGACATGAACAATCCGATTCGCGTGACAAGGGCTATTGAGCTGACAACAACGCTCGGAGAATCCATGGAAAGCATACTTCGAGCCTCACAAATTGACAAAGAGGGCTTGAAAGCGGTTTGGATTGTGTTGTATTCTGATAACAGAGCCGCGCTTTACGACAGAATATCAAAGCGCGTAGACGATATGCTGAAAAGCGGGCTGTTGGGTGAGGCAAGGTATGTTTATGACAACCGTCAAACCTTTACGACGGCGGCGCAGGCGATAGGCTACAAGGAGTTGTTCCCCTATTTTGAGGGACGGACAAGCCTTGAGGACTGCGTTGAGCAGCTCAAGACCTCCACGAGGCACTATGCCAAACGTCAGCTTACCTGGTTCAAAAGAGAGAAAGAGGCAGTTTGGCTGGACGTTGACAGTAAGGACGCCGAAACGACGGCACAAGAGATAATAAACCTATACACCGGTAAGTAGGAAGGAATCAAAAAATGAACAACATCAATCTGCAGGACGTGTTTCTCAACCAAGCGCGAAAGGAGAAGATACCCGTTACGATTTATCTGACAAACGGGTTCCAGTTTCGCGGCATAGTCAAGGGCTTTGACAGTTATACGGTCGTGCTTGACAGCGAGGGTCGCCAAAACCTCGTCTACAAGCACGCCATATCCACCGTCACACCCTCCAAGTTTATACCCATACTCGAAAAAGAGCTTGAAGAAGAGAACAATGAGTAAGCGTCTGGCAAAGATACCGATTGTGCTGCTCGGACTGCTGCTTTTGGTATACATAGGCTATCAGGTGTATATGGTCATCTATCCAAGCTATAACACCGAGATTGCGCTTATGTCCACCGTGTCCGACAGCGTTGAGGTCAACGGGATAGTCGTGCGCGACGAAACGCTCATTTCGACCGAGCCCGGAATGACCACCAGCTTTCTTGTGTCCGACGGAGACAAGATTGCGAGCGGTGCGTCGGTCGCGGGAGTGTACGGTTCGTCCTCGGGGGCGCTCAACGCGATAAGGCTCGCCGCGTCCAAGCGGGAGCTTGCGGCGATACAATCCAACGTCGAAAGCGGAAGAAGCCTCGGAGCGAATATCTATTCGATATCCGACCTTGCGAACTCCGCATTGCGCGCCGTTTCCAAATCGCTGTCCTATGAGAAGTATTCTGCGGCGACCGCCGGACGGGACGAGCTTGCGTCGCTGCTGTACAGCTTTTATTCCGCCGCGGGCAACAGCATTGATTTGAGCGCGCGTTCGGCTGCGCTCGAAGCGCAGATAGCGTCGCTCGATACGACGGAATCCCAGCCGGTCGGAACGATTACCGCGCCGTGCGACGGATATTTCATTTCATCGGCGGACGGCTACGAGGGACTGGTCAATACCCAGTCGGTTTATGAGATGAGCGCACAGGATATACAGCTGCTCGTCAGCGGGCAGACTGCGGCGCAGAGTCTCAACGAGGGCGACTGCAAGGTGGTCTCCGATTACAAATGGCTGTTTGCGGCAATCGTGGACGACAAAACCGCAGCAAGACTGGCGGTCGGCGACAGCGTATCGCTGGATTTCAGCTATGACTATATTGACGGGTTGCCCATGAAGGTGCGTGCGGTCAAGCAGGGCGCCGACGGCATTAACGCGGCTATTCTGCAATGCAATTACCTCAATTCTTCCATGGCTGACATTCGGCTTGAGGAGGCGAGGATAAACTTCCGCTCATACACCGGCTTGAAGGTTCCGCGAAGTGCTCTCAGGCTCAAAGAGAACGTGCTGGGAGTGTATGTCAAATACGGTTCAACAGTACAGTTCCGCGAGTTGGACGTGGTATATGAAACAGATGACTTTGTCCTGAGCGCTTCGGCGCAGGGAGACTCGCAGCGGCTTTCGCTGTACGACGAGATGATAACCGAGGGCAAGGACATATATGAGGGGAAAGAGCTCGGAAAAGTTAGTATTAGGTAAAACTGTTTGTTGACTTTTGTTGTATTATAAGAGATAATATAGTGAGTATTATTTCTCACACCATTTCGGGAGGAGAACAATGGGTTTTTTTGATAAGCTCGGACGTTTAATGGGCGTTGAGGGTGACGATATCGATGATACGCCCGATAATGACGGCGAAGGCGAAGATATAAGAGACAACGACTTTATTTCCAAGGACAAGTCCAAACGCGGGAATATCGTCAACATAAACGCCACGACTCAGCTCGAGGTGGTTCTTGTCAAGCCGGAGCGCTTTGACGACGCTAGCGGTATTGCGGATCACTTGAACAACAAGCGCACTGTCGTACTGAATCTCGAATCGACCGAGAAGCTGGTCTCCAGACGTCTTGTCGATTTTCTCAGCGGAGTCGCCTATGCCAACAACGGGCAGATCAAGCGCGTCGCCAACAGCACGTTCATTATTACGCCATACAATGTCGGAATCGTCGGTGACCTTCTCGATGAGCTCGAAAGCAGCGGCGTGTATTTCTAAATAAATAATTGACAAACAGTTTTAGGAGGACGGAACATTGTTTACACCCAGAGACATTCGCGACACCGAGTTCGACAGAATAGTACGCGGCTACAATCCTGAGGATGTCGACGGCTTTCTTTCCCAGCTCGCTGACCAGATGGAAACGCTCATCGCCGAGAAGGAAGCAGCAGAGAAGAAAGTTCTTTCCATGTCCGAAAAAATGGATACATACCGCGAGGACGGCGATGCGCTTCGCTCCGTGCTGCTGACGGCAGAGAAGATGAAAACGCAGATGCTCACCGAGGCACAGGAGCAAAGTGACAAAATGCTCACTGAAGCCCGCGAGTCCAGCGAGAAGATGGTAAGCGAGGCT
>CAYXRE010000069.1:0-9630 GCA_964466125.1 uncultured Oscillospiraceae bacterium | reverse complement strand
GAGCATTTATTCGGTGGATTATCCGAGCACAAGCTCTCAAAACAACGACAGACTTGCGGTCTCACGCGAAACGATTAATAAGCTTTATAAGTATTCCGACACGTTAGAGTCCATCCGCCCCATACTGGAAGCGCAGCTTAACGTGTGGGACACCTACGACGCCCATCCCGGTGACGGCGAGGTTGAAAACGGCTGCTTTTTTTGGTGTCTTCGCGCTGCGGCTTCCGACGCAGGAATCTACTGCGACGCGCCGAGCGCCGAACGGTTCTTTGCTCAGATTCACTCCGAGCTTGAAGCTGCGTTGAACGACGGAGCGTTGACCAGAAAACCCGTCATGCCATCCGCGCTCATGGCGCCGTGGCGCGACGGATATGCAGGAAAGCTGCTGAAAAGCATGGGCAACTGTCTGCGCTATGTAACGAGCTTTGACGAGGTTGACGCAGTTATGCCGGAGAACTATCAGGAGTCCCCCCTCGCAGTGCGGATGTTTGAGGTGTGCACCAATAACCTGGCACTCAACTCGGGATTGGGCGACAATTACACCGGTGCTTTTTCCAATCGCTGCGTCGGGTTGTGCAATGCGCTTGGTAAGCTGTACAAGCTGATTTCTCCCGTCCTCGCGATAATTTCCTGCCTTGCATATATCGTGCTCACGTATTTAATATTCAAAAACAAATCCTATTGGATTGACAAATGGCTTGTCGTGACCTCCATTATTTTGACCGCGATAGTTTTGATAGCCGGAGTTTCCTATAACGACGTCGCGTCCAGTGATTCGGTCAACTATATGTATCTTTCCGCTGCATATCCGCTGTATCTGGCGTTTTGCGCACTGGGCTGCGGTTTTGTCGCAGAAGCAGTCTTGAACAAAATCAAGAAGTAATTGTTCTGTCGCAACGGCGCGCGGAAAATCCGCGCGCCGTTTTTATGTCAGCAGCAGCGCGACACGATAGACCGCATATGCCGCCGTCCACGCGATGCTGGTTTGGGTCAGCACGGCGAGCAGACCGCGCACCCACCCGCCCAGTTCGCGCGCGAGGGTGAAAGACGCGGCGGCGCACGGCGAGTACAGCAGCGTGAAGGTAAGCAGCGAGGCTGCCTGCGCTCTCGTCAGCAGCGGCGCGAGCGCCGCTGCGAGCGCTTCGCCGCGCGAAGCGAAAAGCACGCAAAGCGTGCTGACGAGAGCCTCCTTGGAGCTCAGTCCGCTGACAAGCGCCGCGGTGAACCGCCAGTCGGAAAAGCCGAGCGGCTCGAATACGGGAGCGACAGCGCTTCCGAAGCTCGCGAGCAAACTTGCGGAAGGGTCGGCGACATACGAGAAGCTCGCGTCAAACGAGCGCAGAAACCAGACCGCGACCGAGCCTAGAAAAATGACGGTGAACGCCTTTTTCAAAAAATCCAGCGCCTTTCGCTTCATGCCCGCAAGCGCAGCTTTGAACGTCGGCAGACGGTAGACAGGCAGCTCGAGCAAAAAGGACGTGCTTTGCGTGCGAAACAGCGCGTTTTTGAAAAATCGTGCGTAGGCGACGCCGAGCAGCATGCCGAACACATACACGGCGACAATCGGAGCCGCGCCGCTGTGCGGAAAGAAAGCGCGTGAGAGCACGGCATAAATCGGCAGCTTGGCGGAACAGGAGACAAACGGCACAACGAGCGCCGTGAGCTTGCGCTCGCGTTCGCTTTGAAGCGTGCGCGCGGACATCAGCGCGGGAACGCTGCACCCGAGCCCGGTAATCAGCGGCACGAACGCCCGCCCCGAAAGCCCGAGAGCGCGCATCGGTTTGTCGGTGATAAACGCGGCGCGCGCCATATAGCCGCTGTCCTCGAGAAGCGACAGCAAAAAGAACAGCAGCAACACCGTCGGCAAAAAGGCAATGACCCCGCCTATGCCCGCGAACGCACCGTCCAGCACCAGCGAGCGAAGCTGCGGCGAAACCCCGACACTCGTCAGCAAACCGTCCGCTGCGTGTGTGAGAGCCCCAACGCCGCCCTGCGCGAGCGAGCACAAAAACTCCCCCGGCGCACCGAAGGTCACGAACAAAATTGCGCCGACGATGAGCACAAGCAGAGGAAAAGCGAGAAATCTTGATGTAAGCAAAGCATCCAGACTGTTGGAAAAGCGGCGTTCCTTGGAAATACTCGGCTGCTTGACGCAGCGCGAAAGAATGCCGTCTATGCGCTCGTAGCATTCGATTATTTTTCTCTCGTCCGGTTTTGCAATCTCGCGCGGGGCTTCACGCTTTCCGCACGCGCCGAGCGCCGCGCTCACAAGCTCGCAAAGTCCCTCTCCTTTTGCGGCGCAAACCAAAACCACCGGCACACCCAGCTCGCGCGAAAGCAAATCGCTGTCCACCGCGCCGCCGTTGCCGTAAAGCTCGTCGGTCATTGTCAGCGCGAGCACCACGTTGAAGCCGCCGGAGATAAGCTCAAGCGTCAAATACAGCCCGCGCCCGAGCGTCGTCGCGTCCGCGGCGTTTATCACAACGTCGGGGCGTTCGCGCAGCAGACAGTCGCTTGTTATCCGCTCCTCGCCCGTATGCGGGGTCAGCGAATAGACCCCAGGCAGGTCGGTCAGCACCGCGTCCGCCTCAAGCAGCCGACCGTATCGCCGCTCAACGGTGACGCCCGGGTAGTTGCCCACGCGCGCATTCGAGCCGGTGAGCGCGTTGAAAAGCGTCGTCTTGCCGCAGTTCTGATTGCCGACGAGCGCAATGGTACGCTCCTTCGGTTTCATTTTGACCGCCACACTTTCATATATATTACGGCGAATAATAAAACGGAGGCTTTGCCATGTACAAGATATTCCGAATCGACCTCAAGCTCGCCGCAATAGCCCTTACGGCGGTAATTCTCGCATTCGCCGCGCCGTATGTGCTCTACGGCAGGGCGGGTGAGACTAACACAGCTGCCGCGCCGCCCGCCTCAAAGAAAATCTGCCTGACCTTTGACGACGGACCGTCCAAGAACACCGAGGCGCTGCTGGACGTACTGAAAAAACACGACGTTCGCGCGACCTTCTTCGTGACGGCGCAGAATCCCGATTATCTGCCGCTGCTCGAGCGCGAGCACAAGGAGGGGCATCTTGTCGCGGCGCACACCAACACGCACGACTTCTCAAATATATATGCAAGCTCGGAGAATTTCTGGACGGACATCGGAAAAATAAACGACGAAATCGAGCGTTATACAGGCGAACGCTCAGCATACCTGCGCTTCGCGGGAGGAAGCTCGAACACGGTGTACCGCCGCTTCGGACCGAGCGGGCTTATGCGCACACTCGCGCAGGAATGCGGGCAAAAAGGCATTGTCTACGTCGATTGGAACGTCGATACCCGTGACTCCGTCGGCTCGCTCGTCAGTGCGTCCACAATCGCCTCGCGAGCGCAAAGCGGCATACGCTCTCAAAGCCTGCCGGTGGTTCTCATGCACGACGGCACCGCCAACCGCACCATCGCCGAAGCAATTGACGAATTGCTGAGCTCGCTTTCGAGCGAGGAGTACGAATTCATCACCGTCGCCGAGCTGGAGCGCGAGATACATCAGACGCTCTCGTAGGTCGCTCACAAGAAAAAATTGCATTTTGCGTTGATATACAGTAAAATATATCAATGATTTTTCTCGGAGGACGCCGCAGTGTTCGGATATGTGTTTCCCGATAAAGCCGAATTAAAGCTGCGCGAGTTCGACGAGTACCGCGCGGTCTACTGCTCGCTTTGCTTCGCGCTGCGCGCGCTCGGTCCTTTCGCGAAATATCTGCTCAACTACGATTTTGTTTTCGCCGCCATGCTCGACATGGCTATCGACGGCGAGACGCTCGATTGCTCACGCATACGCTGCAACACCAACCCGCTCGAAAAAGTGAGCGCCGCCGAACCGACCGAGCGCATGACGCGCTGCGCCGCCGCGCTCGTGGTGACGGCACATCACAAGCTGCGCGACGACGTTCGAGACGAGGGATTTTTTCGCTCGCTCGCGGCGAGATTCGCGCTGCTGTTCACGGCGCGGGCGTACAAGAAAAGCCGTGAACTGTGCGAAGAACTTGATAGGACAATCGAAAGCGCGATGAAGGACCAGCGGGAGCTGGAAGCACGGGAAGACGTTTCGCTCGACGAGCTGTGCGAGCCGACCGCCTCCTCGCTCGCGTTCATGTTCGGCGCTTTTTGCGCTAACGAGCAGACAAGCGCGCGTCTGCGTTCGCTCGGATATCTCATCGGACGTTTTGTGTATCTCGCGGACGCGGCGGACGACCTAAAAGCGGACGCGAAACACGGACGCTTTAACCCGCTGCTGAGAAAATATCCCGACGCCGCACGAGACGAAAAGGCCGCCGAAAACGCAATAAGCGAGCTTCGCTCGTCGCTTTATCTGACCGCCGCGCAGTGCGAGGAGCGCTACACGGCGCTCGAAATTCGCTCATATAAACCGATACTCGACAACATTATCTTCTTAGGACTGCGACACACCGCAGACACACTCGGAAAGCCAAAGGAAAGGAAAAAACAACATGAATGACCCTTACAGCGTGCTCGGAGTCAGCCACAGCGCAAGCGACGAACAGGTAAAGGAGGCGTACCGCAAACTGTCCGCCTCGCGCGGGTCGAGCGAATACACCTATGACCCCGTCAACTCGAAAAATGCCGAGATAGACGCCGCCTACGACCAAATCATGGCGGAACGCCGCGTCGGCGCGCAAGCGCAAAGCGCAGGAGCGTACCAGAGCACCGCGCCGTCCGCCTATTCGGACATTCGCGAGCAGCTTCGGCAAAGCAACGTCTCGGGCGCTGAGCAGCAGTTACAGTCGCTCAACGCAACGCAGAACGCCGAATGGAACTACCTCATGGGCTGCGTATGTCAGCAAAAGGGCTGGCTGGACAACGCCTTTACCTACTACACCCGCGCGAATACGCTCGACCCGTCCAACACCGAGTACTCCAGCGCGTTCGAGCGCATGAACAATCAGCGCACCGCCGGCTCGTCAAGCTATAATCCCTACACGCAGGGACAGCCGACCGCTACCTCCGCTTGCGGCGGAAGCGACCCGTGCGCGCAGGCGTGTCAGTGTATGTGCCTGTACTCGCTTTGCTCCAACTGCTGCTGCGGCAACGGCAGGTAACAGTAATGCACAAAAACACCTACCGCACGGCGCTCGGCGGCGTTCTGTCCGCGCTCGCCGTCGCGGTCATGTTCTTCGGCTCGGTGCTGCCGTTCGCGACGATTATCGCGCCCGCCGCCGCATCGCTTTGCGTGCTGTATTTTTGCTTGGAGTTTAACAAAGGAACGGCGTTTGTCATCTATGTCGCAATCAGTGCTCTTTCGCTGTTGCTTTCGCCGGACAAGGAGCTTGCGCTCATATTCGTGTGCTTTCTCGGTTATTACCCAATCGTCAAGCTGCTGTATGAGGGCAAATTCTCCCGCACGCTCGCGTATGTTTTCAAGTTCGTAAACCTGAACGTATCAATCGGGCTTTTGTACTACGTCATAACCCGCGTGTTCGTGCTCGCCGCCGTACGAGAGGAATTCGCGCAGTACACCGTCGGCGTGATAATCCTGCTCGCGGTGCTGGGCAACATCACCTTCTTCATTTTCGACGTTGCGCTGACGCGGTTTTGCGTTTTATACTTCACGACGATAAGACCGAAATTGATGAAAAACTGATACTCTACTCCGAAAAGAGGAATTACTATGTGCGGAATCGTCGGATACATCGGTCACCAACAAGTGGTGCCGATACTGCTGTCCGGACTCAAAAAGCTCGAATACCGCGGCTATGACTCCGCGGGTATCGCCGTTATCCGAAACGGCGAAATTGAGGTCGTCAAAACAAAGGGCAGGCTGTCCAACCTTGCCAAAAAGCTCGACGAGATGAAGCCGCTTATCGGCAACTGCGGCATCGGTCACACCCGCTGGGCGACCCACGGCGAGCCGAGCGACGTTAACTCCCATCCCCACGCAAGCTCCCGCGTGTCCATTGTCCACAACGGAATAATCGAAAACTACGCCGAGCTCAAGGAGTTCCTTGTCAAAAAGGGCTACGATTTCAAATCTGAGACCGACACCGAGGTCGCCGTCAAGCTCATCGACTATTTTTATGTTAAAACCGCAGACCCCATTGAGGCTATCTCCCGCGCGATAAAGCAGATGGACGGCTACTACGCACTGGGAATCCTCTTTAAGGACCTGCCCGACCGCATATTCGCGGTGCGCCGCGAAAGCCCGCTTATAATCGGCTACGGCGACGGCGAGAACTTCATCGCGTCCGACGTGCCCGCCATACTCGAATACACCAAGCGCTACTGCATACTCGATACCGACGAGATTGCGACGCTGACCGCCGACTCGGTAAGCGTGGTGTCCGACCTCGGGATTCCCGTCGAAAAGGAAATCCTCGAAGCGAACTGGGACGTCGAAGCGGCTGAAAAGGGCGGCTTCCCCCATTTCATGATTAAGGAGATACACGAGCAGCCCAAGGCGATAATCAACACGATTACCCCGCGAATCAAAGGCGGACTACCCGATTTTTCGGTCGATAAGCTGGACGAGAGCATTTTCAAGGATGCGCACGGCATACAGATAGTCGCCTGCGGAACCGCCATGCACGCGGGTATCGTCGGCAAGTACGCCATTGAGCAGCTCGCGCGCGTCAAGACAAACGTTGACATCGCCTCCGAGTTCCGCTATGCGAACCCGATACTCGACGAGAGCGACGTGGTCATCATAATCTCGCAGTCGGGCGAAACGCTGGACTCAATCGCCGCCATGCGCCTTGCGAAGGCTCGCGGGTGCAAGGTCGTCGCAATCGTCAACGTCGTCGGCTCGACCATTGCGCGCGAGGCGGACTGCGTGCTTTACACATGGGCGGGACCGGAAATCGCCGTTGCTTCCACCAAGGCGTATTCGGTGCAGCTTGCGCTGCTGTATCTCATTGCAATCAAGACCGCGTTTTTGCGCGGAGAGACGGACGAAGCGAGAACAAAAGAGCTTATCAGTGAAATGCTGGGTCTGCCCTCAGTTCTCGACACCATGCTCGTGAACACAGACAACATCAAGCACATCGCCTCGCGCTACATGAACTCGGAAAACGCCTTCTTCATCGGACGCGGACTGGACTACGCGCTTTCCATGGAAGGTTCGCTCAAGCTCAAGGAAATCTCCTACATCCACAGCGAGTCCTATGCCGCAGGCGAGCTTAAGCACGGCACCATCTCCCTCATTACCGAGGGTGTGAGCGTCGTCGGAGTCGCGACGCAGGAGCGGCTTCAGGAAAAGACCTTCTCCAACATCAAAGAAGTCAAGTCGCGCGGCGCGCGCGTGCTGCTCATAACGCGGGCGGACGCCATCGTTCCCGACGGGCTGGTGGACGACATAATCCGCATACCCACTCTCGACGACTTCCTCTCCCCGCTCGCGACGACCATACCGCTGCAGCTTTTCGCCTACTACATGGCGGTGCTGCGCGGGTGCGACGTTGACAAGCCGAGAAACCTCGCAAAGTCGGTGACGGTGGAGTAATATACAATTTGTTGTATTGCTTCGATTTATATTACAGTTCGTATAACTCGATTGCACTGAATCCGTTTATCGACGCTGCAACACACGAATTGACAGACAAAAAAGCGCCGTATCCCAAATCGGGATACGGCGCTTTTGTTGTTTCAAGACACTTGCGGTGAAAACTCAATCAATAGATGTCGTGCTTCTTTTTGCGAGCGCGCACGACGAGTATCGTTATGGACGAGGCGAACATCAGCACGAGGAATATGGGAGCTATCCATTCGTTGGGGTTCTCATTGTAGCTGAGCACGTCGGTCCAGTAGACGTCCATTGCCGCATTAGTTTCCTCGGGCAGCAGACGGAAAACCTCAGACTTGCCGTAGATTTCGTCGGACGGGTAGGCTATGGCAGCGGTCTCCTCGTCGAGCTCAAGCAGCGCGCGCGCGTCGGGAATCGGCGTTGAATAGCCGATGTAGTCGGCATTCGCGGCGGAAACCTCCGGCTCGCACATGAAGTTGATGAACATTTCGGCGGCGAGCTTGTTCGGCGATCCCTTGGGAATGACCATGGAATCGACGAAGTAGTTGCTGCCCTCTTGCGGGAACACGAACGCAAGGTCGGGGTTCTCGGACATCATGGTCAGCGCGTCGCCCGCGTAATACGGCGCGATAGCGGCTTCCCCGCCCTCCATTTTGTTGAATATCTCGTCCATGACGTACGCCTGAACGAGCATCTTCTGGTTCTTCAGCTCGGTCGCCGCAGCTTCGAGCGCCTCAGGGTCGGTCTCGTTGAAGGAATAGCCCAGACGCTTGAGCGCGATGCCGAACGCGTCGCGGGAGTTGCTGAACATCAGTATGTTGCCCATGTAGCGCTGATCCCACAGCGCGTCCCACGAGGTCACCTCGTCGTCAATCATGGTGGTGTTGTAGATGAGTCCTGTCAGTCCCCACATATACGGCACCGAGTATTTCTCTTCGGGGTCGTAGTCCATGCCGATGTAAAAATCGTCGATCAGCGAGTAGTTGGGGATGTTGGACATATCCAGCGGCTCGAGCATATCCTCGTTTATCATGCGCGCGACCATGTAGTCGGACGGGATTATGACGTCGTACTGCGCGCCGCCGCTCTTGATTTTGGCGTACATCTCCTCGTTTGAGGCAAAGGTCGTGTAGTGGACGGCAATGCCGGTCAGCTCCTCAAACTCGGCGACGGTGTCCGTTGAATCGTCCGAGCCGTCCGAGATATACTCGCCCCAGTTGTAGACGTTGAGCGTGATGTGCTTGTCGGCGAGCTGTTTGTAGTATTCGTCGCTTGACTCTACGCCGATTTCCGCAAAGGTGGACACGCACATCGACGCGAGCAGCAGCGCGCACAGCGCGCAGCAAAGAAGGCGTTTTTTCATCTTCTCTTCTCCTTTGCGAGCTGCTTTTCGCCCCGTATGTCGCGCAGGTTCATCACGAGCAGAATGGTGAGCACGACGATGAACAAAATCGTGGAAAGCGCGTTGATTTCGGGGCTGACCTTGCGGCGGGTCATCGAATAGACGGCTATGGGCAGCGTCTGCGCCGTGCCAGAGGTGAAGTAGCTTATGACAAAGTCGTCAATGGAGTAGGTCAGCGCCATCAAAAAGCCGGTCGAGATGCCTGGCCATATCTCGGGTATGACGACCTTGAAGAACGCCTGCGCCGGAGAGCAGCCGAGGTCGAGCGCCGCTTCATACAGGTTTTTGTCCATCTGACGCAGCTTGGGGCTTACAGAGAGAATAACGTACGGCAGGTTGAAGGTTATATGCGCGAGAATCAGCGTGCCGACGCCAATCTCGAAGTTGAGCCCGATTGCCGAAAGCCCCGTGCGCATGACGACGAACAGCAGCAGCATGGAAACGCCGGTGACAATCTCGGGGTTGACGACGGGTATGTAGGTTGCGTTCATGACAACGGTGCGTCCGACCTTGCTCATCGAGCGCATACCGACCGCCGCCGCCGTGCCGAGCACCGTTGCGATGACCGACGAGACGACCGCGACGAGCAGCGTCACGCCGAACGCCTTGATTATCATGTCATTGTGGAACAGCTGGTCGTACCAGTCGAGCGTGAAGCCGGTGAACACGTTGCGGGACTTGGAGGCGTTGAAGGAAAA
>CAYXRE010000068.1:0-9747 GCA_964466125.1 uncultured Oscillospiraceae bacterium | reverse complement strand
ATAGCGTCCCACGACCCCGCGGCGGATAGCGTCGCGCGAGAGACTCTCGACCGCCAGCAGCTCGTCCGAATGCTTGAGCAGCGCGTAGACGCTCGCGGAGACAAACAGCGTGCGGTCGTTGTTGGGAACCTCGCAGTCGTCGAGGTGCTCGGTCGCGGCGCTTATGAGCCCGCATATCGTGCTCTTGGTAGGCGCGGTGGAGCTGCCGACGACCTTTCCGGCATTCTGCGCGAGCTTTCCGAGCACATACTGGTCCATGAGCGGGATCGCGCGCTCGCTCAGCTGCAATCCGAGCATCTTGGGTGCCTCCTTGAGAAACGCGCCGTCGTCAAAGTTGCCCTTGTCGATGGTCAGCGTGAAGGACTTGTCCTGCGTCATGGTCATTTCCTGAATCATGTCCTGCATCTCGCCGGGGGTGCCGTAGCGGTTGGAGCCCGAGCGGGTGTAGTCCACCATGGGCACGGTCAGCGGTGTGAGCGCCTTGACCGTCTTTGCTCCGCTGACCTTGAAATCGTCGGACAGCCTGCCCGCAACAACGCTTTCGGCGGAAAACCTGGTCTGGATTTTGTTCGCGAACTCCTCGTTAAAATTTATCATTCTTTCTCCCTTTCTCCTTTTGTTTGGTTATCTGAATACCGAGTTGAAAATAGCGAGCAGCTCCTCGGTGTCCGGGTCGCCCTCGCCGTCTCCCCGAACGCTTCCGGGGGTGCTTTGCTTGTTGCTCTTTTTCTTTTTCTCGTCCTCAAGCTCTTTTCTCATGCGCTCGAACTCGTACTCGCGGTAGGCATCCAGCGGCTTTTTGCCCTCGCGGATTTTTGCGCCCACCTCGTCGGGCAGCTCGTCCAGCTCGGGAAACTGCGCGATAAGCGCCGCAAAGTCCTCGCCGTCCGCGTCGGTCTGCTTTCTCGCCGCAAGCTCGTCGGTGCATTTCTGTGCGTAGCTCACCAGCTCCTTTGCGGTGAATCTGACGCTCTCGCCGCCGATTTGAAGCTCGAAGGGCTTCTCCTCGTTCGGCGTCGCCTTGGGGTCTTTTGTCCTCTCGTCCATTCTTTCTCCTTTCATATTTGAGCGCGCTCTCGCGCGTTTCTCATGTGGTCGTCTGTTTCTCTTTGCCCTCAACCCCGCACTCAACGAGACGCCCGCATACGGGACAGCGCAGCGCAAGCGCGAGCGAATCGTCGCTCACGACAACGCCCTCGTCAGGCACGCTGTACGCGTTTTCGCTTATGTAAGCGAGCGGCACGCCGCAGCAGCAGACGGCGCTCTTGCCGCACCCGCTCGGCAGCACCTCACGCAGCAGCCGTTTCTTGGGCACGCCCGAGCGCCCGTCGGGGCATTTTTCGTTGTCGCATTTCAGGTCAACAGCCGAAAACACCTTGAGCTGTCCGTCCTGCTCACGCGCAAAGGTAAACTCGTTCGCAATGACCAGCTCATTTCTGCACTTGTCGCATATCATTTTGCTCCTTCACCCCCTCCCGAACGTTCTCCCGCAGCTTTTCGATGATTTTTCCCTTGTTGCGTATGTAGCCGTCCGGCACGCTGTCGAGATACAGCAGCGCGTCGGTGATGATGCCCTTCGCAAACAGATTGTCCAGCGTGCCGATTTGCTGCAGCTCGCTCCAGTATGCGGACGGTCCGACCTCAACTCGCAGCGCAAGGTCACGAAGCGGTATGCACGAAAAATCGAACAGCCGCTGCACCGTCTCGCCGTTTTGCTCGCTCACAACGCTTCTCACGCCGTAGTGCGCGCAGATAAGCTGCGCGATAATGCGAACCGAGTCCTCGACAAACTGGTACATCGACAGCCGCTGCAATTCCAGCGGCGCCGCCGTCGCCTTCTGCACGGCGATGATAGCCGAGGTGTTGTCAGGCGCGACGTTGCCCAGCGCCGTGTCCGACGCTCCCATGAATTCCTTGGTGTAGGCTATCGTCTTGTCCACAATCTCCACGAGCTGCGCGGACATATCCGGCGCGCGAAAGGCGGTCGCCACCACGTCGGAGGGATTTCCCGCCACGCCGATTGCCTCGCCGACGCGGTTGGTCCACTTCTTGATTTTCATTCGGTCGTAAAAGACCTTCGGAAACGCCATGGTATGCTGGTGGTAAATCGCCATCGCCCACAGCTTGTTGACCGCCACCTGGTTGGGTATCAGCCCCGTTATGACCGCCTGTCCGTGATAGGAATTGCGCACCCGCTCGTAGTTCATGTAGCTTATCGGGTACAGCGTATAGCCTGTGTCGGTGACGGGTCGTATGACCGTGTCCTTCGTGACCTCGGTAAAATGCACCGTACCGTTTTTGAAGAACATCTTAATGAGCACCGTCGTCATGTTCCCCGCCGTGTAGCCGTCCTCGCCGTACAGTCCGCCGCCCCCGTCGGGGGTAATCTGCGCATTCTTCGCGCCGTATTTTTTCGCCTTCTCAAGCAGGTTATACACGTTTTCCCGCCGAGCGATGATGATATACGGCTGCCGCTGCACCTGTGCGACGTAGGGATTCGCAAACAGTATTCGCGTGTTCTCCAGCAGCTCAAGCGCGATTTTCCCGCGCGGGCTGTCCGGCGCGTCGGTGTCGTAATACCAGTAAAAACACCCGTCGCCGTCCACTATGGCATTGCGCGCCATCTCTCGCAGCATCTGCTTGGCTTTGGAATCCTCCAGCACCTTTTGAATCTCGTTTTGCAGTATGTCCGCGCACTCGCCCGCCCTTTTCGTCTCGTCAAAAGGCGATACGTCCACCGCAATATCGTCGCTGACGAGCATCGCGTTGATATACGAGCACACTCGCTTGAGAAAATTGAGCACCGGCTTGTCCAGCCCCGGGGCGTCCAGCCCCTCCCACTGATTGCCGATGAAAAAGCGCTCGTTGCGCCGCACCGTGTCGTAAAGCCCGATGGAGTTGTTGTACGCCACCGCTTCGTCGTATTCGCGGAATATATCCGCAGCCTCAGTCCTGATTTTCGTTTCTCTCACCTCCCTTTTGCGGCTCATAGCTCATCAGCTCGATAAGTCCGCGCGTGAACGCTTCCTGTGCGCCGTCCGTTTCCTGCGCGGGCTCCGGTCCGCGCTGCGGTCCGTCGCCGGAATGCCGCCGCACAACGAGCAGCGCCGTCGCAGCCCCGCCCAGCGCGCCGAGTACAAGCGCCGCCAGCATAATCTCCATTTCGTTCTCCTTTCACTGAAAATATTCCGTCAGTCTTTGCAGCGGTCCGTCGTACACCGTCTGCTCGGACGAATCGGTAAGCTCGCACGCGTGCGCACTCGCAAAGTAGCGCAGCGCGTCCGGCGCGTGGGTCAGCTCGTGCGGCAGTACTGCGCAGTCGCTCGGGTTATGCTCGTCGCGCGAGAGCGCCGGCAGCGTGCGTATAAGATTGCGGCAGCACGAGAACACGCACAGTCCCGCATACTCCCGCCCATCGCCGTCCTTTCTGATTCGCAAAAGCTCCTTTAGCGCAAGCCACCCCGACACCCTGTTCGCCGGCGCCTTGCACAGCGACACCCCGCAGCTCGCAAAGATGTCCGCCGCCGACATTCCGCTCTCCTGTCTGCGGTTCCATAGGTCGGGCGGCGCCAAAAACTCGCAGATGTTCTCGTCCTCGCAAAGCTCGCCGATTTTCTGTGCCGCCGCCGAAATAATCAGGTTCGGCTCATACAGCTCTCGATAGACCACCGCCCGCCCGTTTGAGTCCAGCGAAATCCACAGCCCCGCGAGCATATCCAGTCCGTAGTCCATGCAAAAGTATCTCGGCGAATCCCGCGGCAGCTCGTACGGCGCGACGACGTGTACCTCGCTGCGCCACTCGTCAAAATATCTCCCCTCGTCGAGGTTCCATTCCCCGAGCGCAAGCGACAGCCGATCGCGCTCGTCCAACGCCCCGAGCCGCTTTTCATAGCCGCCGTCCGCGCTGCGCAGAAACACGTTGTCGCGCAACGCCGAGGGCAGAAAAATCCTCGCTCCCGCCCCCGTCTCATGCGGCGTGTCCGCCGCGCCGAGGTCGATAAAGCGCTTTTTTACCCACTCGTGCCCGACGCCGCCGGGATTGGTGGTGCTCTTGAGCTGCTTTGGGTACCCGTTCGCCCCTCGCACACGGCTGATGAGATAGGTGTACATGTGCTCGGTGAAATGGGTCAGCTCGTCAAAGCGGATTACATCGTACTCCGCGGACTGGTAACGATATACGTCGTTGTCGTGCTCGCAGTAGCCGAACTCCAGCGTCGAGCCGTTCGCAAAAAGTCCGGTGTGATTGCTCGCGCCGTAGGAGTACAGGTCCTTCGGATAAAGCGCAAGCGCCGTGCGCACAAGCGTCTTTTCCAGTTCCGGACGCGAGCGACGCAGTACCAGCTGGCGCGAGCGCGGATATTTCATTGCAAAAACAAAAGCGTCGATGACCTGCCCATAGCTTTTGCCGCCGCCCGCCGAGCCGCCGAACAGTACCTCAAAGCAATCGGCTTTAATGAAATCCAGCTGCCTTCTTGTAAGCTCAATCCTCATTCGCGTCCCGCACAACAAGCTCAAGCGTGTACGGCTGCGCCTTTGCCGCCGTCGGCTTTTCCTCCTCGCCCGCCGCCTCGCAAAGGAACTTGACCGCGCTCGCGTCCCCCCTCATCGCCTTTCGTATAACCGCCAGCGCGACCGCCTGCCGTCGGGTTATTCCCTCGGGAGCCGCGGCGGATTCCCGCTCATAGCTCTCCCTCTCCGCTTCGCTCATCTGCTCGCGAAGCATCCTCTCGAGCAATCTGCGAAAGCTCTGCTTGCTTGCCATCGCCAATCACCTCCTCATTGCGCCGCACACAGCGCGGAAATATGCAAAAGCCGACCCCGCACTGCCCGATTTTGTTCCACACGCATTTCGCGCACATTTCTTCTTCCCCGCTCATTTTTCCTCCTTTCCCCGCGATTCGATATTCACGACGCTTCCTTGAGCGAAAAGCGCAACCGAGCGGCACGCAAAGCGAGTCACACAAGTTTGCTTTTTCCCGACAAAAAAGGACGTCCGCTTTCGCAAAACGCCCCGCGCCGTGCCGTCAAAAAAAGCGACCGCCCTCGCGACCGCTTTTCTACACTATCAATTTACCACCGCCTGCTCGACATTTTCGACAACCTGCATTTTTTGTGCAGTTTCCCCGCTGAAGCGGGGAAAGCACGGATTTGCCGACATTTTCGACAACTTGCATTTTGCGCAGTTCCCCGCTGAAGCGGGGAAAGCACGGAGTTCCGATACTCCCCACAAAAAAGGACGTCCGCTTTCGCAAAACGCCCTGCGCCGTGCCGTCGAAAAAAGCGACCGCCCTCGCGACCGCTTTTCGACACTATCAATTTACCACCGCCCGCTCGACATTTTCGACAACTTCTGTTTCTGTGCAATTCCCCTCCAAGGCGTGAGAATCGCGGGTTATCCGACACTGCCTGACAAATCAACCTTTTGGCACACTTCCCGCCGAATTGTCCGTGCAACAAAAAAGCAGCCCTCTCGGGCTGCCCAAGTTGTAGTTTGAGAACGCTTTACTTATCAGCTATGCAGTGCTATCCATTTAATCAAATAAGGTCTGTCATTGTTAGCCGGAACTTCAAACCACTGAGAACACATATAGTATGATTGTCCGTATATAGAAAGCGGTTTGGAATAATATCTCCCCTTCTCAAATAGTGCGTTTGTTTGAACCAAAAGCGGATACTGTAAATCAAAGACTTGTTTACTGTATTGAACTGTTTGCAGTAGATTTACTTCCTCCTGCGTTACAAGGCCTCTAACCAATATTTGTCGGAGAGCAGTTTGAGCGATTTTTCCGATTTTCATTTCTGACAGATTCACTACACTTATATTAATTTTGTCTGCTTCTACTGATGCTGCACTAATGTCAGAATTACTCTCGGTTCGTTGAACTTGGCTTTCATTTCTTTCCTTAGAGTTTGAAAACATATTACACAACTGATAACTACGAAGAAAAAGCTCCGAAGTATCAGATATTCCGTTGCTCGCCAAGAGAATAGGATTAAGCACTGAACTCTCAAATTCATCATTTGCGATTATACGCATGACAAAGTCAAAATCTGCTTCTTTCAACAAATTATTTATATCCACTATGCAAGGCGCAAGGTCTGCAAGCACAGCATTGTGTATTTTAGGTGATGCAAAGATAATCTCACCTTTCGTAACCCCCAGATAACCGTTAAGACAAATTGCAGTACGAATTGACTTTTTGATTATTCTTTCAACCGTCTCTCTGCGAGTTCCGTAGTTCAGACCAGATTCGTGAAACGCAACGTCAACGGCGTAGGTCTGCACTTCTTCATTGCAAAAGCAAATTCCAACGACATCCGCTTCCGCTTGCCGCAACAGCTGCGAAAACGAGTGAGTTTGTTTATATATGCCATATCCATATTTTTCTTCAAAGAACTTGTCTGTAGCACGCATAAACTCACTGAGTTTTTCTTCATTGTGAATTGTCCATTGAGGGGATACGGTCCAGTTGGTCTGAACAATCTGGCACTCCTTGACATGCTTCAGCCAAGAGTAAAATAACGACTCACCCATTTCAATTTTCATTTGCTATCTCCCGTAACTCTGATTTGGACTCACAATTATGCCGTCAAGGAACATAATGCCTCTCCCTATCTTTCCCTTTTCAAATAAACCATGTCTGTCAGCTGCTTTCCGTCCTCGTACATCTCGTGGTCGTAATTATCGACAAAGAAATTCTTCACCCGATGCGAACGTAAAAACCCACAGCTTTCATAAAACCCGAGGGTTGACGGACAATCTCCGGTGCCGACATACAGCGTCGAGCAGCCGGGAAATTCGTCAAAAAGCGCGTCAACAAGCCGTTTCCCGCAGCCTTGTCTTTGATATTCGGGCGCAACCGCAATGTTTTTGAGCTCGCAGACTCCGTCGCCCTCTTCCGTAACGACGCATTCCGCGACAGCATCGCCGTCATTGCGCAGCACAAACATATCCCCTCGTTCGAGGTATTTGTCAATCATGCTCTCCTGTTCGTCGGCAAGCAGCAGCAAATCAAGATACTTCTTTTTGTTGTCTGTTACTTTGATAATCTCCATACATCACCGTTTTTGTTGACTTTCCCGCCGCAGATGCCTTGCCGTTCGCATTTCCCGCCCGTGATACCTTCGGTTTTCGTGTTGCTTTGCGCGTTACAACCGCATATCGTCGCCCAAATCACGGCGCACCTGCTCACAGCACCTTTTCTCCCGCGACGAACTTTGCCGCGACACGCAGCTGCTTTTCCAAGTAAATCCCGCGCTCAAGCCGTTCCCTCACGGTAAATTCGCGCGCGTTCGCAATCGCGCTGTCGTCCAGCGCCACCGCGTCCAGCTCACAGCCGTTTTCAAAACTGCCGACGTTGCCAAACAGCGGCGCCGCGCCCTTTGTGCCCATATAAAACGCCTCGGAGATGGTAATCGGCTTGTCGGCGCTGTCATACAGCGCCTGCAGCTTGGAGCTCTGTACCGCGTCGGTCATGGCGCGGAAAATCGAAAGCTCAAAGCCGCCCGCCACGTCCGAGCCGAGGCTCACGCTCTGCCCCTCGTCCAGATACCGCCGCACGGGCGCAATGCCGGAGGAGAGGTTGGTGTTTGAGCTCGGGCAGTGGGATATGAGCACGCCGCGCTTTTTGAGCCACTCGCGCTCGTACTCGCCCGAGTGCACGCAGTGCGCCATAACGGTCGGCGTCCCGCCGCCGAGCAGGTCAAATATCTCATAAACGTCCGCATAGCTGTCCGCCCACGGGCACAGCTCCTTGACCCACTGCATCTCGCCCATGCTCTCACTCAGGTGGCTTTGCACGCTAAGGTTATACTTTCTCGCGAGCTTTCCGAGCCCAACCATCAGTTTTTCGGTGCAGGAGATGACAAATCGCGGGGTGATTATCGGTCGGGTACGCTCAAATTGGTTCAAACTGGTGTTGATCCATTCCTCCGTGTCGCGCAGCGCCTCCTGCTCGTCCTCCTCGCAAAGCTCCTTGGGAGAATAGCGGTTCATGTTGACCTTGCCGACAAGGCAGCGCAGTCCGCTTGCTTCGAGCAGCCGCTCGAGCAGCAGCGTCGCGGGAATGTGAACTGTCGCAAAAATACAAGCTCGGGTGGTCGCGCCGTTTTTCAGCTCGTCAACAAACTGCGAGTATGCTTTTTCGGCATAGTCCAAATCGGCATAGCGCTCCTCCTCGGGAAAGGCTTGGGCGTTCAGCCAATCGATAAGCTCCATGTCCATGCCAAGGCCCCGAAACGCGAACTGCGGCGCGTGAACGTGGGTGTCGCAAAGTCCCGGAATGATTATCTTGTCTTTGTAATCATAAACCCTGATGTTCCCGTACTTCTCCGGCAGCTTTGGGAATATCCCCGCCGCCTTGCCGTTCTCGCACACAAGAAAGCTGTTCTCGTGTATCACAAAGTCACTCGGCGAGGGCGTAAAAGCAATGTGTCCGAAAAGCGCGAAGGTGTTTTCGTGAGTCATTTTCCACACTCCTGTTCTTTCTTAGCTTCGGTTTACAACGTTTTCAGCCATTCGCCCACTATTGTGCGAAACAGCGACGGCTGCTCGATTTGAAGGTTGTGTCCCGCGCCGTGCAGCGCGCAGTAGCTCGCGTCGGGATAATTCCGCAGCAGTCCGAACTGGTCCTTATAGCCGACCTCGGTATCCTGCCTGCCCGCGAGTATCAGCGTCGGCGCGCCGAACGGCTCATGCAGGTCGTCGGGGTCAAAGCTGAACGCTCCGTCCAGCACCTCGTCAAGAAAATGCCGGTTTTGCCCGCGCAGCGCAGGCATAATGTCCCGCTCGTACGCCTCATACACCCCGCGTTCAAGAATAACATTGAGGTAGCAAAAGCTCGCGCGCTGCCCGTCACTGAGTGTTTCAAGGAATTCGTCGTCACGACGTATGACCCTCAGCGGCTCGACGTCGCCGCAGCGGCTGCCGGGATAAACGAGCGGGCACAGCAGTATGAGCGCCCGCAGCAGCTCGGGGTACATTCTCACAAATCCCCGCGAGAGGTACCCGCCGTAGGATTCCCCCGCAAGGATAAACGGCTCACCCACGACCTTTCGCGCAAAGGCGCAAAGCACCTCCAGCATATCGTCCGAGTTGTGAATATCCGCGCCCGCTTTAGAGCGCCCCATGCCGGGCAAATCAAGGTAGATGCGCCGAAAGCCGCCGCAGCCGTTTTCAAAAATCGGCTCAAACGCGCCGGACATAATGCGTCGGTCCATGCCCCAGCCGTGCAAAAACAAAATCGGCGCGCCGTCCCCGACGCACTCGTAATCTATCGCCGTGTCCTTATAACAAAACTCGCCCATACGCTTTTCCGCCCTTCATCAGTTTTGCAGCTGTTCGGGATGAAGCACCGCCTTGAAGCTGAGCGCCCGCGAGGTGTTCAGCTCGTCAAAGCGCACAATGTACGCGTGGCGCTCGCGGTCGATGTCCTCGATGACGCCCGCTCCCATAACGTCGTGCACCACCCGCTCGCCTATCGAGAACGGCAGTCCGCCGGACAGCGATTGCAGCCATTTGACATTGTTTTTTATATGCAAATCCGCCTCGCTGACAAAGGACTCGTCCAGCTCGACGGTGTAGTCCAGCAGCTCTCTGTCCACATCGAGAATAAACCGCGAGGGAAACCGCACCGAGCCGTCCAGATTTCGACCCTCTGCCTCGGACAGAAACAGCCCCTTCTGCGCGCGGGTAAAGGCGACAAACGCAAGCCGCCGCTCCTCTTCCATGCCCTCAAGCGAGTCCAC
>CAYXRE010000067.1:0-9929 GCA_964466125.1 uncultured Oscillospiraceae bacterium | reverse complement strand
GGGAATGGTAGTAAGAACCAATGCGATGGCGATAAACGCCAATCGTCAGCTGGGAGTCAACAACAGCTCGATGGGCAAGAGCCTTGAAAAGCTGTCTTCCGGTTTCCGCATCAACCGCGCAGGCGACGACGCTTCCGGACTTGCGATAAGCGAGAAGATGAAAGCCCAAATCAAGGGACTCGATCAGGCTTCCGCGAACAGCCAGGACGGCATATCGCTCGTACAGACCGCTGAAGGCGCGACGACCGAAATCCACAACATGCTCAACCGCATGGTCGAGCTTGCGACCAAATCCGCGAACGGCACCATTCAGGACGCTGTCGACCGTGAAGCTATCCAGGGCGAGGTCGATGCTCTGAACTCGGAAATCACCCGTATTTCCCAGTCCACCAACTTCAACGGCATCAACCTGCTCGATGGCTCGCTCGGCGAGGCGGCAAAAGTCTCGGCGACCTTCGGCTCCACCGGCGTCAGCTTTTCGACCAACGCCAAGATAGCTGATTTGGGCGCAACCCACACGGTTCAGGTCAAGACAGATACCGCTGAATCGGTTACACTGACCAACGCCGGCGTGCTCACGGTTTCCCTTGAAAAGGACGCCACCTACACCGCCAGCCAGATAACCCAGCTGGTTCGTGACAAGGCTCTTGCGAAAGCCAATGATTCCACAACGACCGCTGCGGACAAGAAAATCTACGAGGCATGGACTTCCTTCACGATGAAGTCGGACGGTCCTCTCACCGCGGCAGCTTCGCTTGATTCTACGGCAAAGGCATTGGGAGACAACGCCGGCTCCAAGGGTCTGACCCTTCAGGTTGGCGACACCGCTGATTCCTTCAACAAGGTCACTGTCAGCATCGACAGCCTGTCTGCTTCCGGACTCGGAACCAACGGACTGAAAGTCAGCAGCCAGGAAGACGCGGCGGCATCCGTTCAGACCATAAAGGACGCCATCAACAAGGTCTCCACCAACCGCGCGAACCTCGGCGCTCTGCAGAACCGTCTTGAGTACACCATCAACAACCTCGACACCACCTCGGAGAACATGACCTCGGCGAACAGCCGTATCCGCGACACCGACATGGCGAAGGAAATGATGGCCTACACGAAGATGAACGTTCTGACCCAGGCGGCTCAGGCAATGCTCGCTCAGGCGAATCAGCAGCCTTCCGCTATCCTCCAGCTGCTCCAGTAAGCCGAAGGATAAGAACGCACACAGACACATTTCTGACAACGACCCCCTCCCGATTACGGGAGGGGGTCTTCGTTTGGCGCTTTGCACGTTATGAAAGAGCAAGGGTGAAAGGGTAATCCTCAGTCGGCTGCGCGGTAAGTAAAGGGCAATCCTCAGTCGGCTGCGCCGACAGCTCCCTTGGAAAGGGAGCCTTTAAGGGCAAAGCTGCGATAAAGGGAGCATTTAAAGCCCTCCTTTTCAAGGAGGGTGGCAGCGCGAAAGCGCTGACGGGTGATTGAACTTGACCTTTTATGACCGTGCGAAGCACAAAACGCAAAAAATCCAAAGCAAGCGGAGGCGTTGCGAGGGCGTTTACAACCGAGCAGCCGGAGTGAAGCGACGATTTTTTGCGCAGAAGGAGTCGCAACGAAGCGAGTGAAAAGATGCGGCGCTTTATGCCGTGTCTTTGAACGGGCGCAGTTTGCGACGACGCGCGCTGACGGGTGATTGCCCTCGACTTCCGCTTTTCGCCGCGCGGGTGTTAAGGTTTGTTAATGTTTACGAAAATTTCACTGTATATTTTCCTTAAAAAAATCCTTTACCGCGCAAAAAGTTATGCTATAATGAATAACATAGGTATGTATACACATCTACTATCGATTGGGGTGTCCACAGAAAATGACGGATATGCTCGAAAACTACATCGGCTCGGTGTGCGAGTTAAAAACAATGGCGAATGAGCTTGTTTATCAAGGAAAGCTCACCGCCGTTCTTTACGACCCCATTGAAATGATTGAGGTTTCAGCGTCGGACGGCGGGAGAATGCCGCTGTACGAGATAGACACCCCGCTTAAAATAAACGTAGTCAACAGCAAGCTCGGCACGCTCGCGCTCGGCGGGCGGCTTTATATCGCGAACGACGATTTTTGGCGCGTGCGCGAAATCAAGCTGTACAATAACTTTGAGCGCCGCAATTTTTTCCGCGTCAACCTGTGCGCCAACGGCAAGGCGGCGAAGGATAACGAGGAGCATGAGCTGGAAAAAATGCTCGAGGTGGTTGAATACCCCGCGCAGCTCGTGGACATAAGCCTTTCGGGAGTGCTGTTTTCCACCGAAGCGGAGTTTGAGCTGAACGACCGCGTGCGGCTTTCCGAGGTCTATCTCGACGCCACCAACCAGCCGTTTTTGTTCTTTTGCAAGATAGTGCGCGTCGGCGAGAAGGGTGCGCAGGGGCGGATGTACGGCTGTGAATTCGTAGACCTTGACAACCGTGAGGCGGATAGGCTCTGCCGTGCGGTCTTTGCACTCCAAAGAGCGGCTATCAAAAGGAAAAAAGGAAGATTTTGATTCACCGCGCAGCGTTACGGCATGAGTCATGCGGCAAAAGCCCGGTGTTTTCTCGGGCTTTTTTATTTTAATTTCGAGGGGAGGGCGCGATAATCCATGGACGATGAAAGGATAAACGACCGTGAAGGCGGCGCGATACCCGAGCCTGCACAGGCCTCTGACCCTCTGTATATTCTTGCTTCTCAAGCAGGTTACAAACTTGAAAACGACCCCGAACGACGGGTGTTTACCTGTGACGGTCAGCCGATTGCGTCCGACCAGGAGTTGTTTTATTCAACGCTCAACGGCGAAGCCCGCAAGCTGCTGAAGGACAAAATCGACTTTGACAGAACGCAGGGTACGCTCGAGTCACCGATGCCCTTCAATTCGGATGCGAGGTTTTATTTTGCCTTTACGAGGGACGACCTGAAGGTCTACGGATGTCTGTTCCCGCCTTTCGGCAGCGGGAAGAGCCTGTCGCTCGACGATGTAATGGGCATAATACGTCAAAACGGCATTGTTTACGGGCTTTGCAGCGACACGATAGCAAAAATCGCCGGTGAAAACAGGTATTTTGTTATATTTCCGATAGCCCAGGGCGAGCCGCCTGTGGACGGAATCGACGGCTCCCGCGAGGAGTTTTTCCCGCGCTCGCGCAAGCTGCACGACTTTGACGAAAATGACGACGTTGTTGATTTCAAGAACCTTGAGATAGTTCAGAAAATTGAAAAGGGCACTGTCATAGCCCGCATAACTCCGCCCGTTCCCGCTGTTGACGGCAAATCGGTCAAGGGCGTGCCGGTGAACGGAAAGCCGGGAAAGGTTCCCTCCGTTCCGCGCGGCTCCAACACGACCTATAACGAGCAGACGCACGAGCTTACGGCGGAATGCGACGGCTCGCTGGTGTTTTTGTCCGGCAGCTTTTCGGTTAACAAAATATTCGACCTTTCCGGCAATGTGGACAACAGCACCGGCAACATCGACATGATCGGCGACGTTATCGTGCGCGGAAACGTCCTCGAGGGCTTTACGATAAAGGCGACGGGCAACGTGACCGTCTACGGCATTGCAGAGGGCGCGAGCATCATCGCGGGCGGGGACATTTCGCTCAAGCACGGCATGAACGGCAACATGAAGGGCATGATTGAGGCGAAGGGCTCGGTCGAGGCAAAGTACCTCGAAAACTGTACGGTGAAGGCGCACGGGGACGTGTCCGCGAGCAGCATAATTAACTGCCGCACAACGGCGGACAACGTTATGGTTACCGGCAAGCCCGGGGTCATAATCGGCGGCGAGACCAGCGCTTACCACGAAATCAACGCACTGTATGTCGGCAACGACTCGGCAACGCTGACCCAGCTTTCGGTCGGCGTGGACGCGGACTCATTGCTGCGTGTGCGTCAGCTGCAAAAGGACGTGGAGCATTTGCGGCTCGCAATCGAGGAATCGCAGCGCAACATAAAGTATCTTGAGGGACGCGAGCAGTTGACCGAGGAATACGCGAATCTGCTCAAGAATCTGAAATATCGCGTTTCGGCGGACAAAATTCGCCTTATGCGAAACGAGAACGAGCTGAAAACCCTTGTTTCGCAGCAGAAGGGAGCGAACAGCTCGATACTTGTGCGCCAGCTTTTCCCGCCCGTAAAGGTGGACATCGTGGACGCGCGCACGATAATCCGCGACACCCGCCGCATGGTGCGGATATACAAGTTTGAGGATAAGATAGAGATAGGCAACCTTTAAGCGCTCAGGGCAAAATTATTACGCGACAGGATGGCAGGCGCAGACGTCTGCCATCTTTTTTATGGGCTTACAGCACGGCGCGTCTGCGCTGCCGCTTGCGCGGTTGAAGTGCGCGGTGGGATTGTGGTATAATTCCCGCGTCGGAAAAGAATACCGCCGCGTTTCGGACGGACGGCGTCGCGGCGAAACCGACAGCAGGAGAGAATGGATGAATACGTCGAGCTTTGAAACCGTAATACGCCCGGGCAACAAGAGCCTTTGGGACAATATTGCCGGTATATGGAAATACAGAGACCTCGTGCGGCTGTTCGTGCGGCGCAACATGAAGCTGCTCACCAAGCAGTCGGTGCTCGGTCCGTTCTGGATTGTTGCAAGCCCGCTTATAACGACCTTTTTGTACACATTTGTTTTCGGACGCTTCGCGGGTCTTTCGACCGACGGACTGCCCTATGTGCTGTTCTACTTTTGCGGCACGATGATGTGGAACCTTTTTCAGAACAGCGTCACTCGCTGCTCCGCGACCTTCACCGAGAACTCTTCGATGTTTTCAAAGGTCTATTTCCCGCGTATGAGCATGGCGGCGTCCTCGGCGCTGACGTCACTTGTCAATTTTGTTATCCAGTTCGGCGTGATGGTAATATTCTTTATAATCTACTATTTTCAAAATATCGGTCTGGAGCTTCGCTGGTCCATGCTGCTGCTGCCGGTGCTGGTGTGCCAGTGCACGCTGCTCGGGACCGGCGTCGGACTTATCGTCAGCGCGACGGCGATAAAGTACCGCGACCTTGCGAATATGTCCTCCTATCTGCTGACGCTGTGGATGTACGCGTCTCCTGTCATCTACCCGCTTTCATCTACCGGAGGGTTCATGAGAACGGTGCTCATTCTCAACCCGATGACCGCGATACTGCAAAACACCCGCTTTATCCTGCTGGGCAGGGGAGATTTCCTCGGCTGGGAATGGGCGCTGTCCGGCGCGGTGAGCATTGCGGCGCTCGCGGCGGGGATGCTGCTTTTCAACAAGACCGAAGCGACCGTTATAGACAGCATCTGACGGAGGAAGCATGGAAGACAAAAGAGAGATAGCAATACAGACCGAGGGTCTGAAAAAGATATACCGACTTGGTGAGTACAACTACAAATCCTTCAACGCGGCGGTGCGCGGCAAGGTGGCGCGCGCGCTCGGAAAAGAGGACCCGAACAAGCGAATCGGCGACGATACTGCTCGTGTTGACGGCGTTATGTTTCGGGCGCTGGACGGCATCGACCTTACCGTTTACAAGGGAGAACGCCTTGGCATAATCGGGGCGAACGGCGCAGGCAAAAGCACGCTGCTCAAGCTCATTGCGGGCATAACCTCGCCCACCGAGGGGACTATCGGTATTAACGGCAGGATATCCAGTATGCTCGAAGTGGGCACCGGCTTCAACCCCGAGCTGACGGGGCGGGAGAACGTCTATCTCAACGGCGCGGTTCTCGGCATGAGCGAGCGGGAGGTCACGCAGCAGCTCGAGAGCATAATCGACTTTTCCGAGTGCCGCGAGTTTATCGACACGCCGACCAAGCGCTATTCAAGCGGAATGCAGGTCAAGCTGGCTTTCTCGGTCGCGGCGCATTTGCAAAACGAGATAATGATAATGGACGAGGTGCTCGCCGTCGGCGACGTGGCGTTCCAAAAAAAGTGCCTTGAGCGCATGAGCGAAGCGGCGACGACCGAGGGTAAAACGGTGCTTTACGTCAGCCACAATATGTTCACGGTGCGCTATCTGTGCGACCGCTGCATCGTGCTCGACAAGGGCAAAATCGTGTTTGACGGCGCGCCTGAGGACGCGATTGCGGTTTATACGCAGAGCTTTTCCGAGATAAGCTGCGACGTTGACCTGTCAAGGCTCAAGCACGCGAAACTCGGATATATTCAAAGCGAGGGCATACTCGCGGTGCTCACAAGGGTCGTTGTGGACGACCGCGCCTATCCCGAATACGCTCACGGCGAGCAGCTGCGCTGTAAGGTGTGGCTGCGCGCGAATAAGCGGCTGCGCGGGCTGTGCCTGGGAACGACCGTCAGCGCGTCGGACGACACGGTGATTGCAAGCGCTTTTTCGCCGTACGGACTGGACATGGACGAGGGAGAGGTTGCGTGCGTCGATTGTCAGCTGGATATAAGCGAGCTCGGCGCGGGAAGATATGCGCTCGGGCTGATGGTGTTTGAGTATGCGGACGGTTCTCCGCGCAGACTTGACCTTGTGCGCAACGCCTTTTTCTTCGATGTGACCATCGACCCGTTCGCCACACCTTTCGGAAGCTGGGAAAGCAAGATGACCGGCAATTTTTTGCTGCCGGAAATTCGCATCGAAAAGAAGAAGGCATAACATGGGAAAAGGCTCGGTTGCGGTGCCCGAATGGGCAAACAAAAATCAAATCGTGCGGCTTGCGTACAAGACCGTGCGCATGATTAAAAACGAGGGGCTGCACCAGACCCTTTTTGCCGCAAATTACGTTACGCGGCGATATTTTAAGCTCAAGCAGCTCAAAAAAGACTTCTATCTTACGCCGGAGGAGCGCGCAAGGCAGGAGAGCTTTACATTCGAAAAAGCGCCCAAACTCAGCGTGATTGTGCCGCTGTATAATACGCCGGAAAAGTATCTGCGCGAGATGATTGAATCGGTCGCGGCGCAGTCGTATAAAAACTGGGAGCTGTGCCTTGCGGACGGCTCGGACGGCGAGCACGGCGACGTCGCGCGCGTCGTGAACGAATACGCTCTTTCGGATAGGCGAATCGTTTACAAAAAGCTTGAGCGCAACGAGGGAATCTCGGGCAACACCAACGCCGCGATTGCACTTGCGAGCGGGGAATATATCGCGCTGCTCGACCACGACGACCTGCTTGCGCAGACGGCGCTTTTTGACGTTGTGAGCGCGCTAAACGAGGACGATTACGATTTTATTTATACCGACGAGGCGACCTTTGTCGTCAAGCCGTCGGACAGCCGCTCTATGCACTTCAAGCCGGATTTTTCGCCGGATTTTCTGCGCGGGTGCAACTACATTTGCCATCTGTCGGTGATAAAGCGCTCGCTGCTTGACAGCGTCGGGCTGTACGACCATGCCTTCGACGGCTCGCAGGACTACGACTTTACCCTGCGCGTCACCGAGAACGCGAAGAAAATCAAGCACATCGCAAAGCCGCTGTACTACTGGCGCATACACTCCGGCTCGGTCGCGGACGACATCTCCGCAAAGCCCTATGCCTACGAGGCGGCGCGCCGCGCTGTGCAAGCGCACCTTGAGCGCGTCGGGCTGCAAGGAGAGGTGGTGTATTCCCGCGCCGTGCCGATGATGAGGGTGATTTACGACATTCCCTCCCCGCCGCTTGTGTCGATTATTATACCGACGTGCGAGCACATCGACGACCTTCGGCGGTGCATTGATTCGATAACCGAAAAATCGACATATAAGAACTATGAGCTGATAATTTGCGAGAACAACTCGAAAAAGCCGGAGACCTTTGCATATTACGAGGAACTGAAAAAGCGCGAAAACGTGACGGTTTGCGTGTGGGAAAAGGAGTTCAATTTTTCTGCAATCAACAATTTCGCAAGGAAGTACGCGAAGGGTCAGCAGCTGCTGTTCCTAAACAACGACACCGAGGTCATCACGCCGCAGTGGCTTGAGGAGCTGGTCATGTTCACCCAGCGTCCCGACGTCGCGGTGTGCGGCGCAAAGCTGCTGTATCCTGACGACACCGTTCAGCACGGCGGCATTGCCATGGGGATTTGCGGCAGCGCGGCAAACATCTGCCCGCTGTATCCGCGCGACAACGACGGGTATATGTGCCGGCTTGCCATTGCGAGCGATATGTCCGCGGTGACCGGCGCGTGCTTGATGATACGCGCGGACGTGTTTGACGAGATAGGCGGCTTTGACGAAAACCTCGCCGTAGCGTTCAACGACGTCGATTTGTGCCTAAAAGCCCGCGAAAAGGGCTACCTTGTCGTATTCAATCCCGTCGCGGAGCTTTATCACTACGAAAGCCGCTCGCGCGGTTCGGACAAGAAGGGCGCAAAAAAAGAGCGCATGGAGCGCGAGAAGGAGCTGCTGCGCGAAAAGTGGTCGTCTTACTATGAAATAGAGCCGGGCGACCCTTATTACAACAAGAACTTCGGCAAGAACAGCATAAGCTACGACGCGTAAACGGGGCAAAGTTATGCAAAAGCCAAAAATCGCGATAATCGGCGCGTCATATCTCCAGCTTCCGCTCATCGAAAAAGCCAAGTCGATGGGGCTGGAGACCCATGTCTTTGCGTGGAAAGCAAACGACGTCGGAGAGACGGCGGCGGATTTTTTTTATCCCATAAGCATCGTCGAAAAAGAGCAAATCTGCGCCGAGTGTGCGAGGATAGGCATTGACGCGGTCTGCTCGATAGCCTCCGACCTTGCGGCAGTGACGGTGAACCATGTCGCGAACGAGCTTTCGCTTGCGGGAAACAGCGCCGAATGCACATACATATCCACCAACAAGGCGGCAATGCGCGAGGCGTTCGCGAAAAACGGCGACCCGTCGCCCAAAAGCGTGAGAGTGGGCGACGGCGAAGCCGAGACGCTCGAAGCAATAAAGGATTTTCGCTTTCCGCTCATCGTCAAGCCGACCGACCGCTCGGGCAGCCGCGGCGTCACCAAGCTGACGCAAGGCGAGCGGGGTCGGGTGTGGGAATGCGTTGAGCTTGCGCGGCGGCAAAGTCTTGAACGCGGCGCGGTAATCGAGGAATTTGCGCAAGGGGACGAATACAGCGTGGAATGCGCGAGCTTTCACGGAGAACACACCTTTGTCGCGATTACGAAGAAATATACCACCGGTGCGCCGCATTTCATCGAAACGGGACATTTGCAGCCCGGAATGGTCGAATGCGAGCTGCTTGAGAGGGTGAAAAAGGTCGTTTTTCACGCGCTGGACACCCTCGGCGTGATCGACAGCATCTCGCACAGCGAGCTTAAAATCGACAAAGACGGAAACATCGCGATTATTGAGATAGGCGCGCGAATGGGCGGCGACTGCATAGGCTCCGAGCTGGTGCCGCTGTCCACGGGGGTGGACTTTATGCGCGCGTGCATCGACATCGCTTTCGGGCGGCAGCCGTCGCTTGACATAACGAAAAACGAAGCCGCTGCTGTGCGTTATATCTTTTCGCGGCGCGACTTGGACGTGCTTGAAAAACTTAGGCGCGAGCGTCCCGAGCTGCTTTGCTCGGTAAGCGAGATTGCGCCGTTCGACCATGACGTTTCGGACAGTTCAAGGCGCTTCGGCTGCTATGTATTGCATTCAAAAACGCCCGGACAGCTTGCCGAATGGCTGCCGGCGGAGGAATCGGAATGAAAAAGAAACTTGCTTCGCTTGCAATTCCCGGTCAACGTTTACCATACGTCATACGCTCGGTCGTGCGAAAGCAGACGGGCGAGGACGGGAAGAAAGCGTAGGCAAAGCAATCACGACCTCCCCGCGATGAACGCGGGGAGGTCGTTTCGGCGTGCGCCCCGCGCAAAGGGGACGAGCCCCGTACGGTTTGCAATTGTGCGCAGGAAAGCCCGCCGCCTTTGCGCTTCGCGCAAAGGCGAACGACTCTGCACAGTTTGCATTTGTGCGCATAAGAATGTATAATATTTTAGATAATGTCAAAATTCAGTTTTAGTA
>CAYXRE010000066.1:3260-10044 GCA_964466125.1 uncultured Oscillospiraceae bacterium | reverse complement strand
CCGACGCGCTGCAGCTGCTTTATATGGCGCTGGACGTAAAAAAGGACGACGCGGTCTTTGTGCCGGACGTGACCTTTATTGCGACCCACGAGCCTGCGTGTATGTTCGGCGCGGTGCCGGTGTTTTGCGACATCGACCCCGTGAGCTACAATCTCTCGCCCCAAAGACTTGAGGAGAGAATAATCGAGGTCAAAAAGCAGGGAAAATACAACCCGCGTTTCATCGTCGGGGTCGATTTTCTGGGAAACCCGTGCGACTGGGACGCGCTGAAAGCGGTTGCGGACAAATACGGATTGATTCTCATTGAGGACGCCGCGCAGGGCATAGGCGGCAGCACCGCTTCGGGAAAGGCAGGTTCGTTCGGCGTCGGCGCGGCGACGAGCTTTTTCCCGACTAAGCCGCTTGCCTGTTTCGGGGACGGCGGCGCGGTCATGACAAATGACGACGCGCTTGCGGAAAAGCTGCGCTCGCTTCGCGTTCACGGCAAGGGCAGCAGCAAGTATGACAACGTGCGCATCGGGGTCAATTCCCGCCTTGACACGCTTCAGGCGGCGGTGCTGTCCGTCAAGCTGCGCCACCTCGACGAGGAAAATGCGAAACGCCGCGAGGTCGCAGGACGATACACCGAAGCTCTCAAAGACAAGTTCGTGACGCCCGTAATTAAACAAGACTGCGTGAGCGCTTTTGCACAGTATGCGATTATTGCGCGCGACAACGAACAGCGGCAGGCGGCAGTCAGCGCGCTTTCGAATGCACAGATACCCTCGCTCGTGTACTACCCGACCGAGCAGCACGCCGTGCCCGTTTTTGCGCATACGCCCTATGCGTGCGGTGAATTCCCCGAATCCCACCGATATGTGAGCTGCTCGCTGTGTTTGCCCTTTTCACCGTATCTGACGCAGCAGGACCAGCAGAAGGTCATCGAAGCGCTGCTTAAAATCTGACAAACGGAGACGACAATGAATATTAAAAAAACCACGGCAATACTGCTTGCGCTGAGCCTTGCGCTCTCGCTTTGCGCGTGCGATTTTGAAGCGAACTATTCCGACGTGCAGCAGCACCTTGAGGTGCCGCAGGCTCCAGTACAAAGCGCTCCCGCGCCCGCTGCCGAGGAGGAGCCGAAACCGGACGAGCCCGCGGCAGCGCCTGCTCCCGCCGCGCAGCAGCCCGCGCAGTCGGATAAAAAGGACGAAACGCAGACAGAGCAGCCGCAGACGATTGAAGCGAAACCCGACATAACGTGGCCGCTCGGCGTGCCGCAGATATCCGATTATGTGACCTACATATCCTCCTCTGAGAAGGACGGGGTTTACAAAGCACAATTCCTGCTGACGCAAAAGCAGCTTGACTCATGGCTTGCCGCACTGAAAAAGGCGGGCTTTAACGGCGACGACGAGCTGCATTCGGACAAATGGTCAATCAGCTATTCGCTCATCAAACAGGCGGCAGGTGAAAGCGCCGACTACCGTGTGACGATTCAGACGGTCAAATATGTTGCGCCCGCCGTAGTGTGGCCAGCCGGATTCGAAAAATTCCCCGAATATAATGACGGGAATCTGAGCTTCGGCGAGACGCAGAAGAACGGTGCTCGAACCTCCTTTGAGCTGAAGGTCGAGTCTGCAAGCGAGGAGAAGTACAGCGAGTATATCCTTGCACTCGAGCAGGCGGGATTCGTGCTCGCGGGTGAGAACTGCTATGCGCGCTATGAGCAAGGAAAGCTGTATTCGGTGCTTTGCAGCTTCAATTCTGCTGCAAAGACCGCGGCACTGCGCTACTCGATAAATGCGAACTGACGGTTTTATTTCATCATAGCCTCAAACAGAATCAACTGAAAACCCCCGCAGGACGCTCAGCGTCCTGCGGGGGTTTTGCACAAGTAAGAGCGCAAATGATTATTTCATAGTTTCCAATTCATAATCGAAGTTGCCTACGCCGATTTTCTCGCAGTGTTTAAGGCAGATGTGCCAGTCGGTGACGGGGGCAAGCGTCGAGAAGTGGTCGCCGTGCCGCTCACAGTGAGCAAGCTCGCTGTCCGGCTGCGCCGTGGCGGCGTTGACCATGTCCGCGCACGCGTGGTCGAGCGCAACGGGGTCAAAGGATGCGAACATACCGATGTCGGGAACAATCGGCACGTCGTTCGCGCCGTAGCAGTCGCACAGCGGCGAGACGTCGGTGACAAAGTTGATGTGAAAGCTCGGGCGGTCCTTTACGACCGCGTAGGTGTATTCCGCCATGCGATAGGAGAGCATCTCGGTCGAGTTGTCCTCGGTCGGGACGATGGCGTGACGGCGGCACTGTCCTATGCAGCGTCCGCAGCCCGCGCACCTGTCGCTGATAAAGGCTTTGTTGTCGCGCATATCAATGGCGTTTTGCCCGCACTGCTTTGCGCAGTAGCCGCAGCCGATACACTCCTCGGGCTCAACATGGGGCTTTCCGAAATAGTGCATTTCCATCTTGCCCGCGCGGGAGCCGCCGCCCATGCCGAGGTTCTTGACCGCTCCGCCGAAGCCCGCCGCCTCGTGTCCCTTGAAGTGGGAAAGCGAGATGACTATGTCCGCGTCCATGAGCGCCGAGCCTATCTTTGCGCTCTTAACGTACTCGCAGTTTATGGGGACCTCTCGCTCTTCGGTGCCGCGCAGTCCGTCCGCGATGATGATGTTGCACCCGACCGTCTCGTAGCAGTAGCCGTCCAGTCTCGCGCAGTCGAGGTGGTCGAGCGCGTTGGTGCGGCTGCCGACGTAAAGCGTGTTGCAGTCGGTCAAAAACGGGTGTCCGCCGCGCGCCTTGACCATTTCCACTACCGTGCGCGCCCAGTTGTGGCGCAGGTAGGCGACGTTGCCAAGCTCGCCGAAGTGTATCTTTATCGCGACGAACTTGTCCTTAAAATCAATGCTGTCCAAGCCCGCTTTTTTGATGAGCCGCTCCAGCTTTTGAGGCTGGCTCTCCTTCATGCGGGTGGTCATATCAGTGTAATAAACCTTTGAAGCTGACATTATTCTCGCCTTTCTTTTGTCTGATATCAGCTTGATTGTACTATATCGCGGTAGTTGTTTCAATCGTTTGCGCCGAATCTTGCGCTGGTAATTAATGCGCGTGGACGCAGCGGCGACTTGACAAACTGTTGCTTTTCTCGACGCCGTATGATACATTTACTTACGTTAGGGGTTCGTAAATCAAAATTACAGAGGAGAGCAAAAATGGAAGAACAAAATGTAAATACCCCCGTAGAGCAGCCCGTTGCGCAGCCTGTTGCGCCCGTCGCCGCCCCGCAGAAGAATTCGTTGCTTAACGTCACGAGCATACTGATGATTATCGGCGGAATCATCGCCATAATCCTCGCAATTGTCACCGTGCTCGGCACAGTGGCGCTTCTCGCCGCTTACGGCGGAGAAAGCGCATTCGCAGGTCTTATGGTGCTGCTCGTAATCGCCACCGTGCTCGGTGTCGGAAGCTCGGTCATCGAGCTTATCGCCGGACTCAAGGGCAAAAAGGCTGCTGCGACCAACGTCGGCGGCAAGCAGTGCGTATCGCTCGGCATAATTATCGTCATCATTTCGCTCATCAGCATCATACTCAACATCGTCACCTCCAACATGACCGCTCAGCCCATCAACATCGGCAGCACCCTCATCAACGCGCTCATCTCTCTCGTTCTGCCCGTGCTGTACATCATCGGCGCGAAGAAGGTCGAGGGCTGAGCCTTCAAGGCTTGCCAAACTGTTTGATAAGCGAACCGCCCGTTCCTTTTGGAACGGGCGGTTTTCATATCCCGAGCTTTTTGCACAGTTCCTCTTCCCGGCGGTTGACCTCGTCAAAGTCAACGGCGGCGCTGTATATCTCCTCAATTGCGTCGTGTTCCCGCTTCGCTTGCGCAAGCAGTCCCGCCGCGCCGTCGAGCAGCTCGAGTGCCGCTTTCCTGCAAAAGGCGATGTGCCGCATGGAAGCGGAGAGAATATCCTTGTTGTAGAATCTCTGCGCATTTATACGAATTGACGATTTCAGCACTTCGGGCGGCAGCGGCGAGCGCCAGCCGGACGAGGCAATAAACAGCTTTTCGGCGGGAACGGCAATCGCGTCAATCTCCTCATAGGCAGCAAGCGGGCTGCGGCAGACGACAAGCTCGTAGCCGCGCGCGAGCAGCTCGGTGCGAAGCGCCGCAAGCCACCAGTGCGCGAGCGCTCCGCAGCGGTCGTCGATGACAAATCGGTTCTCAAACTGCGACATATTGTCCGCGCTGTAATTGACAAGTCCGAGAGGAGTGACGGCGCTTGCAAAGCGAAGGCTCTCGCAGCCGCGGCGCTGCGGTGTGCGGGAGAACTCGCGGGAGACAAACGAGCGCAGCGAGCGCGCCGTCTTGTCGGTGATTATCGCCGCGCGCGCCGCACGTTCGACGCTTGAGGCGAGCGAGCCGGCGGCATAGATGAAGCGGGAGGCTCGCGCGTGCGCGGAAGCGTTGGACGCAAGCAGCGATTGGAGCTTTCGGCGTTCGCTTGCGAGCTTTCGCTCGTCAATCGTGTCGTATAGCGACAGCACGCTTTGACAGACGGCGGGCGCCTGCGGTTCGATGACGTGCGGCGCGGTGCCGTCCGCTATGGCGAAGCCGAGCGCCGGACAGACGACGCCGTCAAGCGAATCGGGGTCGGACGAGCAGTGGATAAGCTCGATATCGTATCCTGCGGCGGTCAGCCGCGCCGACAGTCTGCGCATGAGCGAGGATTTGCCGCAGCCCGGTCCGCTTTTGAGAATGTGCAGCTTGAGCCGCCCCGAATTGATAAGCTCGCTGTTGAAGAATTCCGCGAAGCCGCACGGGGTGCTTGCGCCCAGAAAGTAATCGTAAACAAACGGCATAATATCACTCTTTCCACATAGCGTTTTCAATCCATGTTATGTGAAAAGCGCCCTTTGCGACACAGAAAATTAACGCCCGCTCCCGAGTAAACGGGAGCGGGCTTGTTGAAAGTCTATTGCGGCTGCTTGTGCGACTCGGCGAAAGCGACGAGCTTTTGGAAGTCGTCCAGCGCGTCCGGCTTTTGGTTTGGGTTGCGAAGCAGCGCGGCGGGGTGGAAGGTGCCCATCATATATACGCCGCCTTTTTGGTATATCCGCCCGTGGTCCTTGGTGACGCGAAAGCCCTCGTCGATGAGCTTTTGCGCCGCAATGCGTCCGAGGCAGAGCACGATTTTCGGGCTGACGAGCTTGTATTGCTCGCGCAGCCAGCCGATGCACTGCACTTGCTCGTCGGGGTTCGGGTCTCGGTTTGCGGGCGGGCGGCATTTGAGGATATTGGCGATATACACGTCCTCTCGCGACAGCCCGACTGCGGCAAGAAAGCTGTCGAGCAGCTGGCCTGCACGTCCGACAAAGGGAATGCCGGTCTCGTCCTCGTTCTTGCCCGGCGCTTCGCCGACGAGCATTATGTCGGCGTGCTCGTTGCCCACGCCGAACACCAGTTTGGTGCGCGTTTGCGCAAGCGGGCATTTATTGCAGCCTTCACATTCGTTTTTGAGCGTTTCAAGCGTCATAAGCGTCTCTCCTCGACAATACTTGAGAAAGTATAACACAAATCGCGCCGTTAATACAAAATCCTTGAAAAAAGCGGTGTACGGCGTTATTATTATAAAGAAAGGAACAGGTGTATATTCTATGGAAAAAATAATCGTTGAGACCTCCGCGCGTCACTGCCATCTTACGAGAGAAGCGCTGGACACGCTGTTCGGCAAGGACTTTGAGCTGACCGTAAAGAAAAACCTCTCCCAGCCCGGACAGTATATCTGCGAGCAGCGCGTGGACATAGTCGGACCCAAGAACACGCTGAAAAACGTCGGCATAATCGGACCGCTCCGCTCCGCCGTGCAAGTCGAGCTTTCGCTGACCGACGCCCGCACAGTCGGGCTGACCGTTCCCGTGCGTCTTTCCGGAGACGTGAAGGACTCCGCCGGCTGCACGATAGTCGGACCTGCAGGCAGCATAGACATAGCGCAGGGCGTCATCGCCGCCAAGCGCCACATCCACTTTGACCCCAAATCCGCTGAGGAGTTCGGCGTCAAGGACGGCGACATCGTGAGCGCCAAGATTGACAGCGCTCGTCCGCTCGTGTTTAACGACGTGGTCTGCCGCTGCGGCGACAAGCACGCGCTTGCCATGCACATCGACACCGACGAGAGCAACGCCGCGTGCGCCGTTCCCGGCACAACGCTTGAGCTCATAAAGTAATTATTGCGACACATCAAGCCCCCTTTCGCCAGTGCGAAAGGGGACTTTTTCTATCGCCGCAAAGCGTGTGACAAACGACATAAACCGCTTGAAATAAGGGCGGGGGTATTATATAATACAAATTGGTGGACAGCGCCGCAGATGTTGTGGCATAAAGACGGGTGAAGCCTGTGCGATGTAAGCTCCGTGAACCATGTCAGGCGGGGAACCGAGCAGCATTAAACGGAATCTTCATGTGCCGCAGATCCTTTTGCCCGTCTTTATGCCACAAAACCGGCGCTATTTTTAATGAAAGGCAGGGGGCAGAACTTATGAAAATGGCGCTTTACCGCAAGTATCGCCCCAAGACCTTTTCCGATGTCGTAGGACAGGACGCCGTCGCCGCAACGCTCAGAAATCAGGTCAAGAGCGGACGCTACGGGCATTCCTACATCTTCACAGGCATACGCGGCACGGGAAAAACCACCTTTGCCAAGATATTTGCCAAGGCGGTCAACTGCCCGAACAGCCGCGACGGTGAGCCGTGCGGCGAGTGCGAGATATGCCGCGGCATAGACGACGGCTCGATACT
>CAYXRE010000066.1:0-3250 GCA_964466125.1 uncultured Oscillospiraceae bacterium | reverse complement strand
CCGAGATAGACGCCGCTTCCAACAACAAGGTGGACGACATACGCGCGCTGCGCGACGAGACGGCGTATGTGCCCAACGTCTGCAAAATGCGGGTGTTCATTATCGACGAGGCGCACATGCTCTCCAAGGACGCGTGGGGCGCGCTGCTCAAGATAATGGAGGAGCCGCCCTCCCATGTGCTTTTCATACTCGCGACGACCGAGATACACAAGGTCCCCGCGACGATTCTCTCCCGCTGCCAGCGCTTTGACCTCAAGCGTATTTCGCGCGAGAATATAAAGGCGAGGCTGCTGTATGTAGCCGAGCGTGAGAACATCGCGCTGCAAGACGATGCGGCAGAGCTCATCGCGCGGCTCTCCGACGGCGCAATGCGAGACGCGCTTTCTCTGCTGGACACCTGCTCCGCGCTCGGCGGCGAGGTGGACAAGCAGACGGTCGTGACGCTCGCGGGAGTTGCCGACAAGAGCTATCTTTTCGAGCTGTGCGACGACCTTGCCGACAAAAATGCGGCGTCGCTTTTCGAACGACTGAACAAACTGTATGAAAACTCGCTGGACGCGACGAGACTTTGCTCCGAACTGCTAGCGCACCTGCGCGACCTGCTTATGTGCAAGCTGTCCGCCGGCATAGCGCTTTCCGACTGCTCGTCCGAGGAGACCGAACGTGTGCGCGCGCAAAGCGAGCGTTTCCCGTCCTCAGCGCTGCTGCGAATTATCAGCGCGCTTTCCAAGGCGGCGGACAGAATGGGCAGTGCCCAGAACAAGATGTTGACGCTCGAGCTGTGCTTTATCGAGCTTTGCTCCGCGGCGGGCGGCGCTGACGCGCCGCAGGCTGCTGCGCAGCCGTCGTCGGCTGTGCCGACGACCCCGCCGCGCCCCATACAGCCATCCCCAATTCCTCCGGCTGCAAAGCCCGAACCCGCGCCGCAGCCCGACCCGATTCCCGCCCCTGCGCCCGAGACTGCGCCCGAGACCATACCCGAACGTCCGCAGCCGCAGCCGGTGCCCGCAGTCGAGCCGGAGCCCGAGCAGACGCTTGAGGGACAAATCGAGCTTGGCGGAGCGAGCGGACAGGCAGCTCCCGCCGAACCCGAAGCGGAGCCGGAATACCCGCCCTTCGAGAAGTGGGGCGCAATAATCGAGTGGCTAAAAGCAAACGACGGAATGATGTACGGGATACTTCGCCAGTCCCACGCCTACGAATCTCCGACCCATGTGCTGATTGACGCGGACGAGGTCTTTATGGACTTCATGCGCAAAAACCGCGACGCGAACGACATAATCAAGCGCGCCATAAGCGAGGTGTGCGGACGCAAGATACCGATTGGACCGTATAAACCGTCGGCTCACGGCGGCGCAAAAACGGCGGCGGAGCGCGAAATGGACGAGCTTCAATCGATTGCGAGCGCGAACGGGCTGCAAGTTGAAATCAAGGAAGAGTGAGGATAGACTTATGAAATCGAGACTTCCGCAGGGATATAATCAAAGCCGCGGGGATATGATGAAGCAGGTTCAGAAGATGCAGGAGGACATGGCGTCCATGCAGTCTGAGCTTGCCGAAAGGGAATACACCGGAACCTCCGGCGGCGGTATGGTCGAGGCGACCGTGAAGGGCGACAACACGGTGCTTCGCGTGGATATTAAACCGGACGTCATCGACCCCGACGATGCCGAGATGCTCGGAGATCTTGTCGCGGCGGCGGTCAACGCGGCGCTCAAGGCGGCGGCAGAGGAATCCGCGAGCGAGATGGAAAAGATAACCGGGGGCTTGAGCATTCCCGGACTCATGGGCTGAGCAAATGGCTTACTGCATACCCGCTCTTGACAAGCTCATCGACAAATTCGCCTCGCTGCCTGGCATAGGGCGCAAAACTGCGGCGCGTCTCGCGTACTGGATGCTCTCGCTCGAGCGCGAGCAGGCGCTGGATTTTGCGGACGCGATAACCGACGCATACGACAACGTTCACCGCTGTCCGATATGTCACAACCTGACCGATTCCGATGAATGCGCGATCTGCACGTCGGACACGCGCGACCGCGGCGTGATATGCGTTGTGGAAAGCCCGCGCGACGTGAACGCGATCGAAAAAACGCACGAGTACAAAGGGCTTTACCACGTTATACACGGGCTCATCTCGCCTATGGACGGCATTGGTCCCGACCAGCTTTTCATCAAGGATTTGGTCGCGCGCGCCGCAAGCGACGAGGTGCGCGAGGTCATCATGGCGACCAACCCGACCGTCGAGGGCGAGTCCACCGCAATATACATAAGCAAACTCATCAAGCCGTTCGGCGTCAAGGTCACCCGTCTTGCGTACGGAATGCCGGTCGGCGGCAATCTCGAGTATGCCGACGAGGTGACGCTCTACCGCGCACTCGAGGGGCGTTCGGAGCTGTAAAAAAACGAAAGGAGAACGCATGGCGGAGAAAACAGCGCTTAAAACAATAGCGGAAAACCGCAAGGCACGCCATGAGTACTTCGTGCTCGAGGCGTTTGAGACGGGCATCGAGCTGTTCGGAACCGAGGTCAAATCGGTGCGCGCAGGCTCGGTCAATCTCAAGGAGAGCTGGTGCGAGATAAAAAACGGTGAGCTTTGGATTGTCGGAATGCACATAAGCCCGTACGAAAAGGGCAACATATTCAACAAAGACCCGCTGCGCGAACGCCGTCTGCTGATGCACAAGCGCGAGATTATGCGGCTGTTCGGCAAGGTCAAGCAGGAGGGGCTGACGCTCGTCCCGCTGTCCATCTATTTCAAAGGCTCGCTGGTCAAAATGCAGCTTGGGCTTTGCAAGGGCAAAAAGCTGTACGACAAGCGCGCGTCCGACGCGGAGCGCTCGGCAAAGCGGGACATCGAGCGCGCGTCAAAGAGCAGGGATATATAATATACAAGGGGGCGCAATGGTTTCGACGGGGATCCAGAAACACAGTAAGCGGGTAGCGGCGGAGAACCGCTGATAACTCTCCAAATTAAAATAGCTAACAACAATAAATTAGCTGTAGCGGCTTAACGCCGCTCGTCGCAGCCTCTGAGACCGCGTAGGTCGTCTGCGGCGTAAATTTACGCGGTGAACGTGCGTGGGGCAAAGCTTTGAGCCCTGCCATGTAATTATGAAGCTACCAAGACGGCGTCCCGTTTGCCGGACCGCCGCCGAGGGAATGTTGTAGGCAAGCTGCACCCGGAGAAAACTGTGTGGAAAGGTTTTCGGACAGGAGTTCGATTCTCCTCGCCTCCACCAAAACAGAGCCA
>CAYXRE010000065.1:0-10180 GCA_964466125.1 uncultured Oscillospiraceae bacterium | reverse complement strand
GGGAGATTGTCAGCATGACAAAGACCATCGAGAGCATCATCAGGCTCATGAGAATCTGCATGATATACGTCAGCAGGCTCATCAGCTCGCCGGTGCTCAATCCCAAATCGGGGTTGTTGCCCGAGGCGATTATCGCGCGTGCGCCGAACCAGCTGATGAACAGAATGCAGGTGTACATACAAAACTGCATGAGCGGCGCGGTGTAGGCAATGGTCTTTTCCGCCTTGGAAAAGTCTTTATAAATAGATTCGGAAATTGTGTCGAACTTTTTGTCCTCATAGTCCTCGCGCACGAAGGATTTGACCACCCGAATGCCGCGCAGGTTTTCCTGAACGACGCCGTTGAGTTTGTCGTAGGTCTTGAACACCCGCTCAAATATCGGGTGCGCCTTGGTCATGACGAGGTACATTCCAAGCCCCAGAACCGGTATGCAGGCGAGAAAAATCAGCGACAGCTGCGGGTCAATGCTCATCGCCATAGAGGTGGAGAAGATGAGCATGAGCGGCGAGCGGAACGCCATGCGTATGAGCATCTGGAAAGCCATCTGCACGTTGGACACGTCGGTCGTCAGGCGGGTCACAAGGCTTGCGGTCGAGAAGCGGTCGATGTTGGAAAAGGAGAAGGTCTGCACGTTGTGGTACATATCCTCGCGCAGGTTGGACGCGAAGCCTGCCGACGCCCTTGCCGCGCTGTTGCCCGCAAGCACACCGAACGCGAGCGAGATGAGCGAGCTTATGACCAGCGCCGCGCCCATTTGCAGAATGTATTCCATGCTGCCGTCGTCGATACCGAAGTCGATGAGCCGAGACATGAGCAGTGGAATAATGACCTCAAGTATTACCTCGAACATAACGAACACCGGGGTCAGTACAGCGTCTTTTTTATATTGTCTGACGCTTTTCGAGAGTTTTTTTATCATTCCGATGTTTCCTCACAAGTGATGTTTTCGTATACCTTCACAAGCAGCGTTCGCAGCTTTTCACGGTCCTCGTCGCCGATTTCTTTGAGCATGAGCTCCTCGGTGCTTCGTATCTCGCGCTCCATCTCGTCGTGCAGCGCGTCTCCGCGTTCGGAGAGCGTGATGTCCCGCACGCGCCTGTCGGTTTTGTTCGTCTGCACACAGACAAAGCCTTTGTGCTCAAGCCGCTGTATGAGCCCGACGGCGGTGGGGTGGGTCACCGAAAAACGCTGCTCGATGTCGCGCACGCTCGCGGGCTTTCCGCCGAGCGTGTACAGAAAACGCAGCACCCGAATCTGCGAGAGCGTCAGCTCCCTGCATTTGAGGTGCGCGTTCATACGCGTTCCGACAGCGTTGTGTATCAGCTTGATGAGATGACCTGTGCGTTCGTCGCTTTGCATGGCATACTCCGATAAAAATATGTAGTCCGCTACATATTATAACGACGGCATAATTATATGTCAACCGAGTTCACAGAATGTTTTCATTCTCCTTTCGGCGGTTGCGAAAGTGCGCCGCGAGGGGGTATAATTCTAAAAAAGACCGACAGTGGGGGATGTGCGCCAATGACGATAAAACCGGTCGATGACCAGACGCTCGGCGAGGCGATCGAGCTTGTCAACCGCGTGTTCAGCAAATATGTCGCGCCCGGCTACGGCGAGGAAGGGCAAAAGACCTTCAACGACTATCTCAAGGAAAAGCCGTTCAAGCTCAAGCGGGACATTGACTCGGGCGACAAAAAGATGTGGTGCGCGTACGACGAGCAGGGCGGCATGAGCGGGGTCTTTGCGACGCGGGGCAAGAGCCATATTTCACTGCTTTTCGTTGACGAGCAGCATCAGCGCAGGGGAGTCGCAAGCGCGCTGTTCGAGCATTTTCTCAACGACCTCTATTCGGGCGGCTACACCGGCGCGGTGACGGTCAATTCCTCGCCCTATGCGAAGGGCATATACGAGCGCCTTGGCTTTCACGCAACGGGGGAGCAGACAGAAAAGAACGGAATCATTTTTATTCCAATGGAGTATCCCGCGCCCGACAGCGCGAAATGACGTTATAGGTGTTATAATACATTAAAAAGAAAAGAATCGAAGGATAATGACTATGGATGAAAAGACAAAGCCCGTCAACGAGACGGCGGCGCTCACGCCCAAGGAGAACGCCGCGCAGGCGTTCAAGTTCTTTTTGTTTTCCTGCTCGGCGGGAATAATCGAGGCGGTCAGCTTCACGCTGCTCAACGAGGTCGCGCACTTCAGCTACTGGCCTGCATACCTCATCGCGCTCGTGCTTTCGGTACTGTGGAACTTCACCTTTAATCGCCGCTACACCTTCAAGTCGGCGGCGAACGTGCCGCTTGCCATGCTCAAGGTTTTCGGGTACTATTGCGTGTTCACGCCGCTGTCAACATGGCTGGGCGACCGCGCAGTCGCGGCGGGCGCGAACGAGTACGTCGTGCTGTTCATAACCATGGTGCTCAATATGCTCACCGAGTTTTTGTTCTGTCGCTTCGTGGTCTACCGCGATTCCATAAACACCAACGACGTCGCCGCCAAGGCAAAGGAGTAAAGATGGCGCAGCCCAACACGGGGTTCGGACGGGGTCCCATGCGTTTTCTGACCGAGGAGGAAAAGGCGAGCGCGCCCAAGGTCACAGGCGCGCTGCTCAAGCGCATTTTCTCCTACCTCAAGCCCTACACGCTGCAATTCATTCTTGTGTTCGTCACAATAATCATCAGCGCCGCCGTCGGACTGCTGCCGTCGCTGATTACGGGGCGCATCGTGGACGAGGCGCTGATCGGCGAGGACATGGCGCTGCTCATCAAGCTGGTGCTCGCGGCGTTCGGGACGGTGGTCGTCTCCCAGCTCATCGGCGTACTGGAAAGCTACATAAGCGCGTGGATTTCCGCGCGAATCATCTTCGACATGAAAAACCAGATGTACCGACATCTGCTTTCCATGCCCCAGTCCTTCTTTTCAAGCGAAAAGCAAGGCGACATCTTCACTCGCATGAACAGCGACATAGACGGCGTCAACTCGGTCGTTTCCTCAACGCTCACCAATGTCGTCAGCAATCTTGCGACCGTCGTAACCACCCTCGTCGCGCTGTTTTCGATGAGCTGGCAGCTCGCGATTGTCGGCATACTCGCCATACCCTTGCTGCTGCTGCCGACCAAGCAGGCGGGCAGGGTGCGCTTTGAGCTGTTGACCCGCTCGCAGGCAAAAAAGGACGAGATGAACCAGCTTGTCAACGAGACGCTCAGCGTCAGCGGCTCGTTGCTCGTCAAGCTGTTTGCGCGCGAGAAGGCGGAGTACGACAAGTTTGTGTGCGTCAACGACGACGTGACCAAGCTCGGACTCAAGGAGCAGCGCTCGGGCAAGGCGTTTCGGGTGCTCATGGGCGTGTTTACGCAAATCGCGCCGCTTCTGATATACTTTGCGGGCGGCTGGCTGCTTATTACGAAAAACGACCCGAGCGTGTCGGTGGGTATGATAACCGCCACCGTCGCGCTCGTCAACCGGCTCTACCGACCCGTCGAGCAGCTGCTGAACATTCAAGTGGACTTCACCCGCTCGCTCGCGCTGTTTGTCCGCATATTCGATTACTTTGACAAGAAAAACGACATCGTGGAAAAGCAGTCGGTCATCTCCCCGTACATGGCGAGCGCGTCGGTCGAGTTCTCCCACGTTGCGTTTTCCTACAATCCCGAAGTACAGATTCTGCGCGACGTCAACTTCTTTGTGCCGGGCGGCAGTATGTACGCGATAGTCGGGCAGTCCGGCTCGGGTAAATCCACCGTCGTCAACCTCATTCCGCGGCTGTACGATGTGGATTCCGGCAGCGTCAAGGTCGCGGGTCACGACGTGCGAGACTTCAATCTGCGCTTCTTGCGCGAGAACGTCGGAATGGTCTCGCAGGACAGCTATCTGTTCAATGGGACGATAAAGGACAATCTGCTTTACGCAAAGCCGAACGCAAGCGACGAGGAGATTTTCGACGCCTGCCGCACGGCGAACATCCACGACTTCATATCCTCGCTGCCCGACGGGTACAATACCGAGGTCGGCAACCGCGGTCTCAAGCTGTCCGGCGGCGAAAAGCAGCGCATTTCCATTGCGCGCGTGCTGCTGAAGAACCCGTCGGTGCTCATACTCGACGAGGCGACCTCCGCGCTGGATTCCATCTCGGAAAGCGCCATTCAGGACGCGCTTGACCGCGCTATGGAAGGACGCACGAGCATCGTCATCGCCCACCGCCTTTCGACCGTGCTCGCCGCCGACTGTATTCTGGTGGTCAAGGGCGGCGTCATCGCCGAAAGCGGCACTCACGAGCAGCTGCTCGCCGCGAACGGCGTTTACAAGGAGCTGTTCGAAACGCAGTTCCGCAAGGTCATTGACATGGAGAAAAGCTGATGTACAAAATCTACATTGTTGAGGACGACGTCACAATTTCAACGCTGCTGCGCGAAAACCTCGAGAAATGGGGCTTTGAGGCGCACTGCTGCGAGGACTTCGAGGGCGTGAGCGGGGAATTCGACCGCTTGCAGCCGTCGCTGGTGCTGCTGGACATCTCGCTGCCGAGCTACAACGGCTACTATTGGTGCGCCGAAATACGCAAGCTTTCCCGCGCGCCGATTATCTTTCTGTCCTCCCACACCGAGAACATGGACATCGTTATGGCGATGAACATGGGCGCGGACGATTATGTGACCAAGCCCTTTTCCATGGAGGTTCTCGTCGCGAAGATAAACGCGTTGCTGCGACGCACCTACGACTTTTCCGAGAACGCCCCCGCGCCCGCCGCGCTCGCCGCGCGCGGAGCGGTGCTTCATGCCGAGGCGGGAACGCTCTGTGTGGAAAATAACGAAATCGAGCTGACCAAAAACGAGCTTCGCATTCTCAAAACGCTGCTTGAGCACAAGAACAGCATCGTCTCGCGCGAGACGATTATGACGGCGCTTTGGGACTCGGACAGCTTTGTGGACGACAACACCCTCACGGTCAACATCAACCGTCTGCGCTCAAAGCTGGACGACGCGGGGCTGACCGATTTCATAACGACAAAAAAGGGAATGGGGTACGCGGTGTATGATTAGGGGCTACGCGCGCTATCGGCGGACAATGCTGTGCGCGGCGCTCGCCGCCGTCTGTGTCTTTCCCGCCGTTATGCTGCTTTGCTCGCTGCAAGTCAGTTTTGTCGCCTACGCGGTGCTCATCTATGTTTTCATAATCCTCGGCTTCATCTGCTTTGACGTGTTCCGCTATTGGAACAAGGTCGCGCGGCTGAGCGAAATCAAGGAGAACATCGGCTATACGCAGCATGAGTACCCCTCGCAGGAGAACAACATCGAGCAGCTTTACTCCGGCATAATTGCCGAACTTTACAAGCTCATGGACTCCGAGCGCAGCGAGCTTGTCGGCGCGCACAGCGAACAGGTGGATTATTACACCATGTGGCTGCATCAGATAAAGACCCCCATCTCCGCCATGCGTCTTGCCATGGACTCAGTCGGCGAGCCGAATCCCGTCTACGAGCAGGAGCTTTTCAAAATCGAGCGCTATGTGGAAATGGCGCTGCAATACGTAAAGGCGCGCAACATTGAAAACGACCTGTGCTTGGAGACGACAAAGGTGGACGACGTGCTGCGCGAATGTATTAAGAAGTATAAGACCCCCTTTATCTACAAAGGGCTTTCGATGGACTTTGAGCCGACCGGGCTTGTCGTGATAACCGACAGGAAGTGGCTGTCCTTCATCGTCGAGCAGCTGCTGAGCAACGCGATAAAGTACACACCGTCCGGCGGGATAAAGATATACCGCGCCGCGAACGGCTTTGTCGTCGAGGACACGGGAATCGGTATTCGCTCGCAGGACCTTCCGCGAATCTTCGAGAAGGGCTACACGGGCTTAAACGGTAGGCTGGACAACCGCGCGAGCGGGCTGGGGCTTTATATGGCGAACACGGCGGCAAAGGAACTCGGAATAACGCTCGCCGCCGACTCGCAGCTTAAAAAGGGCACGCGAATGAGTGTGATATTTTCTTGACAATGTGACAATAATGTAAGAAACGAGCGGGAAAATGTAAGCCAAAGTTATGGCTGGCATTTTCCCGCTTTTGTATACTTAGAACATCAAATAAGAAGTGCGAAGGCACGGAGGTAAACATGGAACTGCTGGAAGTCAAGCATATAAAAAAGGTTTACAACACGAGGCTCGGCGGCAAGCAATGCGTGGCGCTCAAGGACGTCAGCTTTCTTGTGGCGCAAGGCGAGTTCGTCGCAATAATGGGCGCGTCCGGCTCGGGCAAGACGACGCTGCTGAACATTCTCGCTTCACTCGACAAGCCCACCGACGGCGAGGTCATACTCGGCGGGCGCAGCTTCAAGGAGATAAACGACCGCGAGCTGTCGGCATTCCGCCGCAACAACCTCGGCTTTGTCTTTCAGGATTTCAACCTTCTCGACACCTTCTCGATAAAGGACAACATACTGCTGCCGCTCGTGCTTTCCAACACGCCGGTCGCCGAGATGAACGCCCGCGTCAAGCCGCTTGCCGATTCGCTCGGCATAGGCGAGCTGCTGAACAAATTTCCCTACGAGGTGTCCGGCGGCGAAAAACAGCGCGCTGCAGTCGCCAGAGCGGTCATCACCGACCCGCGCATACTGCTCGCGGATGAGCCGACCGGCGCGCTGGACTCCAAGGCGAGCGCGAGTCTGCTTGAGAAGTTCACGGCGCTCAACGAGTCGGGTCAGACGATACTCATGGTCACCCACTCGGCAAACGCCGCGTCCTACGCCTCCCGCGTGCTGTTCATCAAGGACGGCGAGCTGTTCAATCAGATATACAAGGGCGACCTTACCCGCCGCGAGTTCTTCGACAAGATAGTGTCCACCTTGGCTGTGCTGACGGACGGGGGTGTGGACATTGGGTAACTCGCTTTACTGGCGGCTTGCAAAAAACAACATCGTTCGCAACCGCATGATGTATCTGCCCTACTCGGTGGCGACCATGATTATGAGCGCGATGTACTTTATAATCATGAACATGATTCTTTCCAAAAGCGTTTCCAACGTCTCGTGGGGCGGAACGCTGACCGCCATGCTCGGGATCGGGCTGGTGCTCATGTCGATATTCACCGTCGGCTATATGCTGTACATCAACAGCTTTCTCATCAAGCGGCGCAAAAAGGAATTCGGGCTTTACGGAATCCTCGGACTGGAAAAGCGCCACGTCAGCCGCATAGTCCGCAACGAGAGCCTGCTGCTCGACAGCGTCTCGCTCGCCACAGGACTGCTGTGCGGAACCGTCTTCGGGCGGCTGATATTTATGCTGCTTATGCTCGTTTCCAACATCGCGCCGGACAGCACCTTTGAGCTTTCCCCCGCAGCTTACCTCATCACCGCCGCGGTGTTCATCGGAATCTTTATCGTCTGCACGATATACAACCAAATGCAGGTTCGCCTTGCAAATCCCATTGACCTCATAAACGGCGAAAAGAAGGGCGAGAAAAAGCAGCGGTTCGTTGCGCTCAAAGCGATTTTCGGAGTGCTGTGTCTGGGCGGCGCCTACTTCTTCTCGGTGACGGTTTCTGTCGGCTCCTACGCGCTGCTGATGTTCTGGCCGGCGGTGCTGCTGGTCATAATCGGAACCTACCTGCTTTTTACCGCAGGCAGTCAGTATATACTGGCTGCGATGAAGAAAAACGAAAAATTCTACTATAAGCCCCGCAACTTCGTGACCGTTTCCTCCATGACCCACCGTATGAAGCAGAATGCCTCGGGACTGTCCAACATCTGCATTCTGTGCACAATGGTGCTCGTGACCGTCTCCGGCGTCTGCTCGCTGTACTTCGGACAGGAATCCATACTTCGCGAGCAAAACCCCAGCGACTTTTCCATGGAGATGTACTACGACCGCCGCCTCGAGCTGCCCGACATGACCGAGACGAAGGATGCGGTTTATGCGCTGGCGGACGAAAACAACGTTGAGGTTCAGAGCATAAGGACCTACAACACACTGCGCGACGTGACGGTGCTTCACGACGGCGAGTTCCGCTTCAAGGATGAGAGCGCCCAGTTAGATACCATCGACGTCAGCGAGCTCAACTCGCTGTTCCCGCTGTATATGATGACCGAGGCGGACTACACAGCCGTCACGGGCGAAAAGCTCGAACTGAGCGCGGGTCAGCTGGTGATATTGACCGACAAGCCGATCAAGGACACCGAGCGGCTGGACGTCAACGGCAAAAGCTACGCGATAAAGCAGATAATCCCCGACAGCTCGCTTGTCAAATGCAAGAACGGCACGCTTGACAACGGCATATTCTTTATCGTTGACAGCAAGCAGTCGCTTGAGCAGCTGCGCTACGACGTGAACCCCGGCTTGGCGCAGGACGCGCTTTTCGGCGAGTTTTATGCGACGCTCATGGCTCGTGTGGACTATGACGGAAGCGAACAAAACCGGCTTGCGTTCGCCCACAAGCTGGACGAGGTCATTTACGAAAAGCTCTCGCCGAGCCTCAGCGGAATGAGCTATTCGGTAGACGATATAAACATCTCCCGCGAGGAATCCCACTCGACCTTCGGCGGACTGTTGTTTCTGGGCATCTACTTTGCGGTGCTGTTCATCGTCAACACCGTCATCATCATGTACTTCAAGCAGGTGTCCGAGGGCTTTGAGGATCGCGAGCGCTTTGTGATTCTCCAGAAGGTCGGCATGAGCGACGACGAGGTCAAAAAGACCATCAACCGTCAGGTGCTCATTGTGTTCTTCCTGCCGCTCATCGGCTCGCTTATAAACATTCTCGCGGCGAGCAACATGATAACCAAGATACTTGAGGTGTTCGTGATGTACGACTTCGGCGTTACGCTCGCGGTCATCGCGATAACGAGCATCGTGTTCTCGATAATTTACATTCTGGTGTTCAAATCCACGGCGAAAACCTATTATAAACTTGTAAAGTGGTGAAAAGAAAATGAAAAAATCACGGAGGATAATTGTTGAGCTGGCAGCCTTGCTGCTGCTTGCGTGCTGCGTGCTCGCGCTGCTCAAGTTCGGACCGACGGTTCTGCGCGGCGTCGAGCTTTATGAAAAGACGATGAGCGAGCACGACGTTGAGGCGGAAATCACCGAGCTTCGCAGCGACGACGACTACGTCGAAATCGACGAAATATCCTCCGGCTATCTCAAGGCGCTGCTCAGGGCGGAGGACCGCAGATTCTATTATCACTTCGGTATCGACCCGATTGCGCTCGTGCGCGCGGTGCTGTTCAACCTGACGCATGACACCGTTCAGGGCGCAAGCACCATCACCCAGCAGCTGTGCAAAAATCTGTTTTACTCGACCGAGCAAAGCTACGAGCGCAAGATTGCCGAGGCGATAAGCGCCATGACGCTTGAGCGGCTGCTGAGCAAGGACGACATACTCGAGCTGTACTGCAACGTCGTGTATTTCGGCGAGGACTGCTACGGCATCAAGGAAGCGACCGAGCACTACTACGGCGTCGAGCCGTGCTGCTTGAATGAAACGCAGATTGACGCGCTTGTCATAACGCTGCGTGCGCCGAGCGTCTACAACCCCAACGCGCTCGCTTCGGCGGCGTAAGAGCAGGCAGCACCGCGCCGAACATATACTTTCCAAAAGATTGAAAAGCTCCCCCGCTGACAGCGAGAGGAGCTTTTGTTATGCGTTCGTGCTCGGATTCGGGCGGTCGGGTTTTGAGCGTCGGGGCGTCACGGTGAAATCTATATCGGTCATCACCACGGCGCCCGTTGCTTTCGCGCTCGCGTCAAACTGTCGATAGTAAACGGAGAAAACGTGTGAGCCGTTGCTCATTCCCGCAGTGTTCACGTCCGCGGCGTAGGTCTTGCCCGCAAGGTAGGTAAATCCGCCGCTCGGATTGGTCTTCCAATATATCGGAACATAGCTCAGCGTGCCGCCGTCCGAGGTCCAGCGTTCGACGAGTATTCGCAGCCGCGTGCCGTTTTCAACGCTCTGGTTTTCCGCAAGTCCCGTGATTTGCTCGGGATTGTCAGGGTCGGCGGGATTCTTTTGCAGCACGACTGCCGCCGGCACGTCAACGGTCAACAGCGCTTCGAGAGAAGCGCCGCCGCGCTCAAGCTGCGAGCCGTCGGGGATTATTGCCGCGGCGGTAAGCTGTGCGGTCTGCGGCGCAATTTCGTTTTCGTCATAGCTGTCGGACTCGACGGTCCAGCGTGAAACGCCTAG
>CAYXRE010000064.1:0-10669 GCA_964466125.1 uncultured Oscillospiraceae bacterium | reverse complement strand
AGCCGATAATCTGTGTCGGCGAGCTGCTTGAGCAGCGCGAGAACGGCACGACCGAGCAGGTCGTCACCACTCAGGTCACCGCGGCGCTCAAGGACATGAGCGCGGACGACCTCAAGAAGGTCATAATCGCCTACGAGCCCGTATGGGCAATCGGCACCGGCAAGACCGCTACCTCCGAGCAGGCAAACGAAGTCTGCGCGCTCATTCGCGCGACCGTTGCCAAGCTGTTTGACAAGAACGCGGCGGACGGGCTCACCATCCAGTACGGCGGCTCGATGAACCCCAAGAACTGCGACGAGCTCGTTGCGCAGTACGACGTGGACGGCGGACTCATCGGCGGCGCGGCGCTCAAGCCGGACGATTTCGCGGCGATAGTCAAAGCGGCGAGCAAATAAGAGAGGCAATCAATGAATAAACCCCTGATGTTAATGATTCTCGACGGCTTCGGATATAACCCCGAAACGCGCGGGAATGCAATAGACGCGGCGAACACGCCCAATCTCGACGCGCTGTTCGCGAGCAATCCCCACACCCTCATCGGAGCCTCCGGTCTGGACGTCGGTCTTCCCGACGGTCAGATGGGCAACTCCGAGGTCGGCCACACCAACATCGGCGCGGGTCGTATAGTTTATCAAGAGCTGACCCGCATAACCAAGGAGATTGAGGACGGCGAGTTCTTCCAAAACGAGGCGCTTTGCGGCGCAATGGACAGCGCGGTCAAAGCGGACAAGGCGGTCCACTGCATAGGTCTGCTCTCGGACGGCGGCGTGCATTCGCACATCAAGCACCTGTTCGGAATAATCGACCTTGCAAAGCAGCGCGGCGTCAAGACGCTGTACGTTCACGCAGTCCTCGACGGGCGCGACACTCCCCCCGATTCGGGCAAGGACTATGTCGCACAGCTTGAGCACAAGCTCAAGGAAAGCGGCATCGGCGGCATAGCCACCGTCATGGGACGCTATTATGCCATGGACCGCGACAACCGCTGGGAGCGCGTTGAAAAGGCATATTCCGCCATGGTCTACGGGGACGGCGCGCTTCAGCCCGACCCCGTGAAGGCGGTCACCGACAGCTACGCGGCAGGCGTGACCGACGAGTTCGTCGTGCCTGTCGTCTGCGACAAAAACGGTCTCATCAGCGAGGGCGACAGCGTCATCTTCTACAACTTCCGCCCCGACCGCGCGCGTGAGATAACCCGCACCTTTGTCGACCCCGAATTCAAGGGCTTCGAGCGCAAAAAAGGTATGTTCCCCGTTCATTACGTCTGCTTCACCGAGTACGACGCGACCATTCCGAACGTCGAGATTGCCTTTAAGCCGACCGACCTTACAAATACTTTCGGAGAGTATATCGGCGAAAAGGGACTTTCCCAGCTTCGCATCGCCGAGACCGAGAAGTACGCTCACGTCACCTTTTTCTTCAATGGCGGCAACGAGACCCCCTATAAGGGCGAGGACCGCTGTCTTATAAATTCGCCCAAGGTCGCCACCTATGACCTGCAGCCCGAGATGAGCGCTTATCTCGTGGCAGACGAGGTCGTAAGCCGCGTCGAGAGCGGAAAATACGACGTAATAATCCTCAACTTCGCAAACTGCGACATGGTCGGTCACACCGGCGTCTTTGAAGCGGCGGTCGCCGCTGTCGAGGCGGTTGATAAGTGCGTAGGCAAGGTCGTCAAGGCGGTCACCGGTCAAGGCGGCGTGGTGCTGCTGACGGCGGATCACGGCAACGCGGACAAGATGCTCGACGACGAAGGCAACCCCTTCACCGCGCACTCCACCAATCCCGTACCGTTCATGGTCATCGGCAAGCAGTGCAAACTGCGCGAGGGCGGACGTCTAGCCGACATCGCCCCGACCATGCTCGGACTGCTCGGACTTCCCGTTCCGTCCGAGATGAACGGTAAATCGCTGATAGCCGAATAAGGAGGCGACGCGCATGAGTATGCACATCACCGCAAAACCCGGCGAGATAGCGGATAAAATTCTGCTGCCGGGCGACCCGCTTCGCGCAAAGTATATCGCGAACACCTACTTTGAAAATCCCGTGTGCGTAAGCGAACTTCGCGGGGCGTACTGCTTCACGGGCAGCTACAAGGGACAGCGCGTGTCGGTGCTCGGCACCGGCATGGGCATACCGTCGGTGCTCATCTACACGACCGAGCTTTGCACCGAATACGGCTGCGAAAAGCTCATTCGCACAGGCACGGCGGGCGGCTACGACTACAATCTTCGTCTGGGCGACATCGTACTCTCCCAGGCGACCTGCACCACCTCGTCGCTCAACGACCACATCTTTCAGGGTCACTTTGCGCCGATTGCGGACTTCGGTCTGCTGCGTACGGCGTATGACATCGCGAAAGAAAAGGATATGCGCGCGTTCGTCGGCAACACTATCTGCAACGACCACCTGTACACCGACCCGCGCGGCTACGACCCGCACGTCTGGGCGGATTACGGCGTAATCGCCTCGGAAATGGAGGCCGCCGCGCTGTACACCGTCGCCGCGCGCTACCGCAAGGCGGCGCTGACGATAATGACCGTCGTTGTGGACGCGAGCGCCGAGCTCGGAGCGCGCGAGGACATGAAGGACGAAACGGTGCAGATAAGCACCGACCAGCGCCAGAACGGTCTCGACGACATGATAGTTCTCGGTCTTGAGACAATCATTCGATAAGCGGAGGAACAACATGAACAAATTTGTGGCTTTGCTCGTCGGCGTCGCAGCCGCGGGCGTCGGGATAGCCGCCGCGACCTACTCGCTGCAAAAAAAGGGAGTCGTCAACGTCGAGGTCACCTTTGAGGACGAGAACGGCGAGGAGACGACCAAGGGCTTCGACGAGATAGTGGACGACGCCGTCAGCGTCTGTACCGAAAAGGCGCGCGCGTTTGCGAGCGACACTGCTTCAAAATCCTACATCAATCTTTCGGACGTGAAGGATTTTGACGGCGAGACGATAAGCGAGGAAAAGCTCGCCGCTATCGACAAGGTCGCCGACAAGGACTGAAACACACCCAAAAGCCCGTCCGCGCATTGCGCGGACGGGCTTTTCTCATGTTCAATCACGGTTTGATTCGTATTATGAAGTCGCAGCATTCGTCGCCGCGTCCGAGCGTCTTTGTGCGCTCCCAATACAAACGCGGGTGCATATCGCCGTAGGAGACGTCGTCCGAGTCGCAAAACGCCCTCGTGAGTTCTCCGCAGCCGTAGCGAACACAGTTGTCATTATACGGGCAGCGCAGCATATCAATATGACACTCGCCCTTGATCTTGGGGTAGTCCTTCATTTCAAAGCCGCTTTGCGTCCCGTAGGTGTTGTGTATGACGTTTCGCATGACGGACGGCACCGCGCGATACAGCAGCGGCACACGCAAGACCCCGCGCAATATCCTGCGGTAGCGGCGCGCGTGTTCGGCGTAGGCGTTCGCAACGAGGTCATACGCGCCCTTGGCGTCGCCGCTCGTCTCAAGCAATGCCTTATAGACGGCTATGGTCGGATAGATATACAAAAACGTGTGGCGCTTGACCTCAGTGGGTTGTCCGGCGTTTTCTGCGCACATTTTTGCGTAATCCTCACGCGCGAGTGCGATTATCGCGTCCGCATCCTTCGCGCAGTTTTTCTTCACCGCTTCGCACAGGTGTTCTCCCGTGCTCGTGCTTATCAGCTCGAGTGCCTGTGTCATTTTTTCTACCCTTGCTCAACCCGCGAGCACCTTTACAAAATATCTCCGCTCACGCGGACCGTCGAACTCGCAAAAGTATATCCCCTGCCAGCGTCCGAGCAGCGGCGCGCCGTCCTTGATTATAAAGCTGCGTGAGCAGCCGACGCAGCTGGATTTCAGGTGGGCGGTCGAGTTGCCCTCAAAGTGGCGAAACTGCGCATTGTCGGGAAAGGCGTTTTTCAGCCCGAGCAGCATATCGCGCACAACGTCGGGGTCGGCGTTCTCGTTGACGGTTATACCCGCCGTGGTGTGCGGACAATAGACCAGCGCCGTGCCCTCGCGCACCCCGCTTTGCGCCACCGCCTTTTTGACATAGGCTGTTATGTCGCAAAAGCCCTCCTCGGGCGTGTTGAGAGAATACTCGTACAGCATGGCTTTCCTTCCTTAAATCGCGTCCTTGAGGCTCTCCGCCTTCATCATAAACATATATATGTCGCGCAGTTTTTTGTAGTCCTCGCCGAGTTTTTTCGCAAGCTTGTCGGAAAACAGCAGCTCGGCGTCCTTGCTGCTTGCCGCCGCGCAAAGCCCTCTTTGGTCTAGCCACTCGCGCTGTTCGGGCGGGGCATCGGGATATTTTGAGCGCTTGTAGCGCTCATCCACAAGGGTGAAAACGTCCTGCTTTTTGTAGCTTTCCAGCGCCCGCTTCGCGTCGGCGTCGCCGTCGAGAATCAGCTTGCGCACCGCCGCCATAGACGCCGGCGCAGTCGAGTAGTAACCGCACCCGTAGCTGAACGAGTTCGGGGACACCTCGAAGTAAAACCCCGGCAGTCCGTTGTAGAGCTTTTTGTCACGAATGAAAATCAGCCACATGTGGTCGCGAAAAAAGCGAGTGTCGCGATAGATGCGGGAAATGCTCTTGCCGACCTTCGGCTCGCATATAAGCAGCGGGTCTATCTCGTGCATGACCTCGCTTAGTTCGCACACAAGCTGACGCAGCGGCTCGAGCACGTACTGCTCATAGTCGCTGCGGTTTTCATTGAACCATTCTTTGCTGTCTTTCAGGTGATTTTCGAACAGGAAGTCCGCCGTTTTGCGGGAAAACACTGATTTATCTCTCCGTTTCAAGTGGTTTTGCGTCGAGAGGCTGGGAGCAGCCGAACTCCTTGCGGGCAACGCCGCGAAGGAACAACCGCTGTATGGGCGAAAAGAGCTTGAACATGGTCAGCGCGCCCTTGGTCATATACTCGGGTCCTGCGAACTCGTCGCACTTGTCCTTTTTGAAGCCGCCGTCCTTTGCGAACGCCTCGCCCATGTCGGCGAACGGCTCGACCTGCTTTTGCGCCGTCGCGTCGTCCAAAAAGCGAACGCCGAACATATCGCCCTTGATGAGCGTTCCGTTATATTCACAGCCGAGCTTTTCGGGCAGCCGCTCGAGGTAGCTTTCGCAGCAGCGAAGCTGCGACGCCTCAGGGAAGCCGCCTTGAAGCAGAAAGCTCACTCGGGTCACGCCGCTTTGCTGCGGGTCCTTGGGCTTGAGCGTCTCTAGGAACTCCATCATTATACCCGGAATGCATTCGACATACAACGGCAGCGCGAACAAAATGTCGCTGCTTTGCTCGAACGCGCGGCGGATGTCCTCCCACGTTCCGCGCTTGGAAAGGCAGAAGCTCTGCGTTGTGCCGCCGCAGCGCTCAAAGCCGGCTCGGAAGCAGTCAAGTATCTTTTCGGTGTTGGACTCCTGTACCCTGCGAGGGGAGCAGTTAATTATCAGCAAGCGCATTGCAAAGCTCCTTTCCGTCATTTATGTCGTACGCGCCCAAAGAACGGCTGCCGAAGTTTATCGCCACGCGCTCCATCCAGCGCTTGAGAAATTCCGCGTCCGCGTCTCCCGCGGTCATGAGCGCCACGTTCGGCGTTTTGCCGTACCGCGTCAGGTGGCGTATCTGTCCGTCGCGAACGGTCATGTACATGGTCACGAGCGGCAGCACCCTGTCCACCACGTCCTTGAGCTCGTGTGAAACAAATCCGAGCTTGGATTGACCGATGAAAACGACCGTCTCGGCCTCCAGCATTTTTTTAAGTATCTGCGCGTAGTCGTCCTTTATCGCGCACACGCCCGGCGTCTTCAGCCAGCAGTGGTTGCAGCCGATGCAGCCGCGTATGTTCATCTCGTCGGTATAGACGACCTCGCACGTTCCCAGCATTCCGCACAGTCGGTCAACCGCTTTCGCTGCCTGTTCGTCGCCGCGCGGCAGCGTGCATATAATCAGTTCCTTCATCTGCAGTACCCTCTTCGTTTATTTGTGCCTTGTCACTTGCAATAATCGAATGATAATACCGCAACCTTTAATACAACTTAAAGAAAAATTAAAAACAGATTATAAGCCGCTTACAGGAAGCTGTTTGCTGAGCGTCCGCACCGCCCAGCGCTCGTCGATGGCGCAAAAGCCGCCCGGCGTCTGGGCGTCGAGCAGACCGTCGTACTGGCGCGAAAGCTCGGTGTACAGCCCGCCGAGCGCCGCACTGTAAGCGCCCTCGTCGGTCAAAAACAATATCGTGCGCTCCCCGCTCGTGGATTCGTAGTACGCCGGAGCGTCCGCAAGCTGGGGATTATTCGTGACAAGCGAGCCTTTATATATAAACTTTGCAAGCTCGATTATTCGGTCGTCCAGACCGTCGTCGAAGATGAGCACCTTTTCACGCAGCTCGTTCACGTCCGCGACGCTGCGCGAGATGTAGGGCTTGTCCCCGCCCGTAAGTCCCGAGAACTCTATGTACTGGCGGTCAATCGCGTCCTTATCCTTTTCCTCAAGTCCGGGCAGCAGATAAATCATTATGCCCTTGTCCATGTCGTGGTACAAGCACACATAGCTCACGCTTGAGCTGTGAGCGCAGTTTTCACACTCAAAGCGGAACATTTCGCCGCTTTTTATGCGCTCCTTCGCGTTGGGGTCGAGCGTCACGTTGACCGAGTTCCACACGGTGAAATCCTGCTCGTAGCCGCACTTGGGACAGCATATTTTCTGGGTGTCGATGCTTGACATAATCGAACTCCTTTGCGCTGTGCTCTTTTTTATATATTACCATATTGTTTCGCCTGTGCGAAGCCAGGAATCTTCATTTTATTGTCATATTTACGACACAATCCGCCGTGTACGCTGGCATTGACAACATAGTTATAACTGCATTGCGCCGTTGCAAAAGCCGCCCGCCCGACAATCGGGCGGGCGGCAAAGCGGCGGCTTGTCTGTGAGCCGCTTTATGAAAGCAGTCTGCCGACGCCGAAAAACGCGAAGCCGAGCACAACAAAGGCGGCAAGTATGACGACGACGTTGCGCTTGACGGCTTTTATGCCGATTTGGTTAATGTCGATGAAGCCATAGGGGTATGGGCTGTCGGTGCCGGTTATGTTTTTGCCGCCGCGTGCGCGTATAAAGGCAAACGCGGCATAGGCAAGCGGCAGCAGCACCCAAACGAGCGCAAACCACCATTGCTCCTGCGCGTGCTCGCCGAATATGAGGAAGTCCGCGAGCGTCAGCAGCGGAACGATGTAGTGCACGAACAGGTTGGAGACCGACCATACGTTGCCGAATTCGCCGAACGCCTGAGGGTCTGCGACGATGGTCGGGCGAATGATGAAATGATAGATAATAAAGGTCACCGTAATGCATATTGCGACGGTGAAATGTGACAGCGGCGAGAGAAACAGTGCGTAAGCCGCGCCGTCGCTCACGCGAAGCGCCGTGCACACCACCCGTCCGATATAATAGACAGCGACCAACAGATTGCTCAAGTTGGTATAGTAAACAAACATATCCGCGCGAAAGCAGCCGCGCAGCAAGCCGGAATGATACATCAGTCCGAACGGCGCGGCAAGCGCGATAATTAGCATTAGGATATTTGCGACACTGAACACGAACATCACCTCGGGGATTATTTTTACGAACGAAAACCGACCGTCGCCGCGCACGGAAACGGTCGGTAGTATGAATAAGGTTATACGGTCTCCGACTCCTCGGCGTCCTTTTCGGGAGCTGCCTGTTCAGTCGGCTCCTCTTGCTGCTTGCGGGCGGATTTCCTGCGCGACGGGCGCTTCTTGGGCTCGGCGGGAGCCTCCTGCGGCTCCGGCTCGGGCAGCGCAATCGCGGCAGGCTCGGCGTCGCTTTCGGTGTGAGCGGGATCGGCGGGACGAACAGACTCTATCGGAGGCTCAACATGGTCGGCGTAGACCGGCTCGGGCTGAGAGGGACCTCCGGGTATGCCGTCGGCGTCGGTGTCCTTTTCACGTATCGTGCGCTTGAGCGAGGCAGCGATTACCATGAGCGCGAACAGGAAGAATATCGCCGCGGCATGGTCGAGCAGGTAGTACGCAAAGACGGTCAACGTCATATCCTTTGCATAGTACAGCGGCCACGAGAAGGTCGAAACGTCGTAGTACGCATAGAGTATGCGCACAAACGGCGAGAGAAACAGAATGAACATCGCGAACGCGCGGCTCTTTCCGTTGTTGAACACCACCGCCCAAAAGCAGAACATGACCAGCAGCATAAACAGCGAGATTGCACAGACGATGAGCAGGTTGTTGCCCGAGTAGAACGCCGTGTTCTTCTCGTAAAACTCGAAGAATCCCGTCTTTTCGTTTGAAAAGAGCATGGTCAGCAGACCGCAGCGCTCAATCGTATAAAACAGGCAAATCGGAATCGTGCATATCGCGCTGAGCGTCAGCGTGCGCTTGCCGAGCGACCCGGTAAACAGTGCGAACAGCGCGAGCGCCCCGATGAGCACCGAGTAGACGACCGTTTCCTTATAAAGCAGCGCGTCCGTGCCGTGCTGGAAATAATACTTGTACAGCACCGACCAGTAGGTGGCAAGCAGGCAGCCGATGGCGAGAATCGTGAAGATGACCGCCGTCATGGGCGCGCACGAGGTTTTTTGAATGCGATATTTTATCCTTTGCTGTTCCATAAGTACCTCCGTTTTTGCTTTTCGGCTCAGACGTCAACTCCGAGCCATTTCTTTACGAATATACCGATTATGAACGAGATGACCGCGACCGAAAGACTGATTATGAGCATCTCGAAAAAGCGCTTTTTGAAGGGCAGAGACTTTGCGACGGAAATGTAGTAGTTGAAGAAAAGGATTATCAGAACCACAATCGCAATCATCGTTCCCAGCGCGACAAAAACCATGTCGTCGGGGAAAAGCAGATAGGGCAGCACGAGCAGCGCGACGGTCGCAAGATACGCTATGCCTGTGTAAATGCAGCTTTTCAACGCGTTCTCCTCGCCGTTCGAGCGCGCGGACAGATACTCGGACGACGCCATTGAAAGCGTGGCGGAAATGCCTGTGATGAGCCCCGACAGCGCGACCAGACGGGTGTTTTGAAGCGCAAAGGTCATGCCCGCAATCGTGCCGGTCAGCTCTACGAGCGCGTCGTTGAGCCCAAGCACCATCGAGCCGACGTATTGCAGCCGCTCCTCGTCGAGCAGCTCGAGCAGCTCGGCTTCGTGGCGCTGCTCGTCCTTGATTATCGAATCGACCTCGGGGGCTTCGGCTACCAGCTTTTTGTACTCGTCCTGCGCGAGGTCCTCGCCTTTTTCCATGTACTTTGCGGCAAACGTGAAGCCGAGTATTACGCTGACGATGCGCATGAACAAAATCTTACCGCGCTTGGGTTTGGCGTGCACGCCGGTGTATTTCATCCAAACGTCGTGGTGGGAAAGCTCATCCTGCGCTATGCGCAGGACCGTGTCGCGGTTTCCGCCCTCGGGCAGCCGCTTGGCTATCGCGGAATAAATGTAGTGCTCGGTAAGCTCGTTGCGCTGCATGCGCATAACGAGCTTTTTCACTTCAGGTGAAAGCTGTTTTTCACTGGACAAATCTTACTCTCCCTTTTATATACTTTAGCATAAGAATACCAGTCGAAGGGAGCGATGTCAATTGATTGTGCGGCGCGTGATTGACACCCTGCCGCGTGAATGTTATGTTATATCCGACACATTAAAATACCATTAAGGGAAGCTGTAATTTGCATTATGGATATGCTCAAGAGGCGGATTTTGCTCGAAGGTCAGGTGCTCGAGGGAGACGTGCTGAAGGTCGGCGGCTTTCTCAACCACCGCATTGATACGCGGCTTTGCACCGCGCTCGGCGAGGAGTTCGCGCGGCTTTTTCGCGCAGACAAGCCCGACAAGGTGCTGACGGTCGAAGCGTCCGGTATAGCCTCGGCGCTGTGCACGGCAATCAGTCTGGACGTGCCGCTGATCTTCGCAAAAAAGAAGCACACCGACAACCTGAGCGGTCCCGTTTACAGCGCGAATATCCGCTCTTACACAACGAACACCGACTGCGAGATGATCGTTGCACGCGAGCTTATTGAGCGCGGCGAACGCATACTGATAATCGACGACTTTCTCGCAAGCGGTCAGGCGGCGCTCGGGCTGCTTGAGATTGTGCGGCAGGCGCGCGCGTCGGCGGTCGGCTGCGGCTTTGTGGTCGAAAAGGCGTTCCAGCCCGGCGGCGAGCTGCTGCGCGGGCAGGGACTGCACGTCGAATCGCTTGCGCGCATCAAGGAAATGAGCGTCGAGCGCGGCATAGTTTTCTGCGAGTAAATCGGACAACGTCTACATATTACTCGGTTTTTTTCGAGCTTTCTGCCGTAAAACGTCTTTGCTTTCTTCGGTCTTTCGGCGGCTTGAACATCTTTGTGTCATCGAAGCGAAGATAACGGCATCCGAGGGCGGTACAGGACTTTTACTAGACGGATTTTACCGCTCGCCTTGCGAGCGATGTATGACAAAGCAAAAGTAAAGCCTGTTTTCCCGACATGGGAAAACAGGCTTTTTGCAGCGATTTCGAATCACATACGCTGTATATTCACGCTCACGCACGGCGAATAGTCCGCCGCGTCCAGCAGCAGCTCGAGCACCCGCTCGACACAGTGGGCGGCTTCGGAATCCGCGAGCACAAGGAAGTGACGGCGAAGCGCGTCCGAGCAGAGCGCGTCG
>CAYXRE010000063.1:0-10678 GCA_964466125.1 uncultured Oscillospiraceae bacterium | reverse complement strand
GAGTCGGTCAAAAATTTACTTGTTTTCGTAAATCCCTAAGTTGAACTCCCTTTTAGGCGTGCCTTTTTTATGTTTTACTATGTGTATTCGTACGCTTTGGGGTGATTTAATCAGAATACAATGCTATAAATAACTCTTGAATGATGATAGCAAAATAAATAGACTCGGAACTGCTGTTCTTGCTTGTGAATTTTTGAAGCGTGGCTTTTTTGGGTTTTGCATTCGAACAGTACAACAGCCGGAGCGGGGCGAGTTTCGACTGTATTCGATTCCCCCAAGAAAGATATCGGAGCAGTCATAACTTTTTAAAAACGTCAAGCGCGTGACTGGTGACGCCGACAAAATCCTCGCGCTCACAGGTGGCGAAGTGGTACTTCAAGTACAGCGCGAACGTCTGCTCGTCCATATTGTCCACCGCCTCGCGCATGAACATCGCGAAGCCGTCCGTCGCGACGTAATGCAGCCGCTGCAGCGGGAACACCGACATCAGTTCATCGACGTCCTCCCTGCGCACAAGCTCGAACAGGTCCTTGGGCTGCGAGACGGCGGCAAAGGTCTCGCCGTTCAGCAAGCCGTCACGGACGTAATTTGCGACGCTGATGCTGCCGCGGTTGAAGCCCTCGTCAAGCAAGCAGCCGTCCGAGATGACATAGGCGGCAAAAATCACGCCGCCGGGCTTGGTCACACGAATCGCCTCACTCAGCGCCTTTCTCTTATCCTCGTCGGTGTAAAGATGATACAGCGGCCCGAGCAGCAGCGTAATATCAAACCGCTCGTCCTCAAAGGCCGATAAATCCATTGCATTGCCCTGCATAACTGAGATGTTCTCGCCGCTTTTTGTGTTACGGCAAAACACCTCGATGTTGTGCTGAACCAGCTCCACAGCCTGTACTTCATATCCGCGCCGCGCGAGTGCGTGGGAGTACCGCCCCGTTCCCGCACCGATTTCCAGCACACGGTCACCGGATTTGATGTACTTGTCTATGTAGCGCATGGTGGTGAGAAACTCCACCGACCCGTGCTTGGACGCAAGCCGACCGTCCTCGTCGTAGCTGTTGTAAAAATCAAGCAAGTACTGATTGGTTTGCATAGCGGTGTTCCTTTTCGATAAAAAAATCGGACAAGCAGTTTTGCAAGTCCGATTTTGCTTTGAGCGGCGTTTGCGCCGTTTTGGAGCGGGCGATGGGAATCGAACCCACAACCTCAGCTTGGGAAGCTGATGTTTTACCACTAAACTACGCCCGCAAATATTGTTTTTGATTGGCGGCAAGATGAATTATACACACAAAATTCCCGCGTGTCAATTTCCCACGAGGGAAATCGCACCGAGCTTACGAAGCAAGAAAAACGAATCGTATTTTGCTCAAATGCCGGTGTCCACACAACGCCGCTCTTATGCTATAATGTTGTAAAACCCTGCAAGTGAAAGGTCACGTCTGTTAATGAAAGCCGATTTACATTGTCATACAAATGCGTCGGACGGTGTCAGGACCCGCCGAGAGCTGCTTGAGCTAGCAAAGAGCGAGGGTGCGCAGGCGATAGCGATTACCGACCACGACACCATGATAAACTCCTATTCCGACCCGACCGACCCCGTGAGCGTAATTCCTGCGTGCGAGCTTTCCGGCTTCGACCCCGAGACCGGCAGGCGGGTGCATATACTATGCTTCATGCCAAAGGACACAAGCGCGCTCGAGGCGCATTTTGAACTGATGAAGCAGCGCCGTCTGGAAGCGGCAAGGCAGATGTTCGAGCGCGTCGAAAAACGTTTCGGTGAACTGACTTGGGAGGCGGTATGCGAGAGCGTAGGGCCGTCAGGCTGCGTTTTTCGCCAGAACATTATGCTTGCGCTCATAAAGCTCGGCTATGCGGATAAATACTACGGTGAGCTGTACTATGAGCTTTTCGCCGCGAAGAGCGGAAGCTGTTTTGTCCCCACTCCTTATGAGTCGTATGACAGGCTGATTGAGACGGCAAGGGAAGCGGGCGGCGTGGTCGTGCTCGCGCATCCGTCGGTCTACGACACGGTTGCACTCGCCAGAGAGCTGATTGAAAAGAGCATGGTTGACGGTGTCGAGCTCAACCATCCCAAGAACCGCCGCGCCGACGTCAAGCTGCTCGCGGCGCTTTGCGTGGACAAGGATATGATTATAACCGGCGGCAGCGATTATCACGGGCTGGACCCCGCGTGCGAGGCGATGCTTGGCAGCTACACGACCGACGAGCAAAACCTGAACCGCATTTTCGAGCTGCATGAAAGGAGAAAATAAAATGAAATATAAAAGGATGAACGTCGGCACCTGCTCTCGTTCGAGCGAGGTGACAATCGAAAACGGAATCATCACCGACGTCGTGTTCGTGGACGGCTGCGACGGCAACGCGAAGGGGATAAGGGCACTGTGCATAGGCAAGACTCCCGAGGAGGTAATAGAAAAGCTGTCCGGCATAAGATGCGGTATGCGAAAGACCTCCTGTCCCGACCAACTGTCGATTACGCTGCGCGAGGCGCTGCAAAAAATCAAACAACAACAGCAATGAATGCAGCCGCGGGTAAAATCCCGCGGTTGTTTATTTTTGCCTCACAAAGCCAATAATCCCCGCGAAACAAACGCACTGAAAGGGAAAAGATGAACATTCGGGGATTTTCCAAGCATGCAAACAAGGCTCTTGCCAACGCAATAAAGACCGCCTCGTCGCTCGGCTGCGAGCGGGTGGGGGCGGAGCATCTGTTCGTCGCGCTGTGCGATATGAGCGAAAGCGACGCTTATTGTATAATCGCGCGGCATACCCGTACTGCGCAGCAGGCTCGTATGCTGCTTTTAAGTGATCGGCACAGCTGCGCGCCGACGCGGTTATGCGAAAAGGACTTTTCAATTGAGCTTGAGAGCATTGCGAGGTGCGCAAAGGAGAACGCGACCCGCTTGGGCGACTCCTGCGTGGGCACCGAGCAGCTGCTTGCGGCGGTGATAGCTTCACAAAATCATGTTGTAGACAGTTTGCTACGCTCGCTGGGCATCGCCCGCGACAAGCTGCTGCGCGACCTTCGCATTCCGTCGCCGCCGACCAAGACCGAGACCAAAACGGGAGGAAAGAACACGACGGAAAAGTACCTGTTCGACATGACCGCCGCTGCGCGAAACGGTTCTCTGGACGCGGTCTGCTCGCGCGAGAACGAGACAAGACGGGTCATAACCGCGCTGCTTCGAAGCAAAAAGTGCAACGTGTGTCTCGTCGGTGAGCCGGGCGTCGGAAAGACCGCCATAGTCGAGGGACTCGCGCAGCAAATCGCGGGTGGCACTGCGCCCGCTCCGCTGCTTAAAATGCGGCTGCTGTCGCTGGACATCGCGGCGATGATTGCGGGCGCAAAGTATCGCGGCGACTTTGAGGAAAGACTCAAGGATACGCTTGGAAAGCTGCAAAAAGCAGCGGACGCGATACTGTTCATCGACGAGCTGCACTGTATAATCGGCGCCGGCGCGGCGGAAGGCGCGATTGATGCAGCGAGTATATTAAAACCGCTGCTGGCACGTTCTTCCTTTCCCGTAATCGGTGCGACGACCAACGAAGAATACGCAAAGCACATCGAGCGCGACCGTGCATTCTCCCGTCGCTTTGTCAAAGTGGAGGTCACAGAGCCGGACGACGAGAGCGCCTGCGCCATGCTGCGGGCGGGACGTTCATTCTGCGAGCGCCACCACGGCGTTATCATCTCTGACAAGGCGATAGATGCCGCCGTCCGCCTTTCAAGGCTGCATATTCACGGGCGATTCTTGCCTGACAAGGCTTTCGATTTAATTGACGAGGCAGCAGCTGCCAAGGTGCTGAAAAACGGCGGAGCGGGCGGTATGGTGAGCGAATCGGACGTATTGAACGCCGTGCGAGAGTACACGCGTGCGGATTTGTTCTCCATAGGCGGCGAAAAGTACTGCGAGGGCATAGCGCAAAGGCTTTCAGCGCGGGTCATAGGGCAGGAGCGCGCAATCGAGGCGCTTGCAGACGCGCTTTCGAGAATGAAGGCGGGATTTTGCGACGACGACCGACCCAACGGCTGCTTTTTGTTCTGCGGACCGACCGGCACGGGCAAGACCGAGTTGTGCCGTGCGCTTGCTTACGAGATGTTTTCGGATGAACGGGCACTGCTGCGCTTTGATATGTCCCAGTTCAGCGAGAGCGCCGCTGTTTCACGGCTGATAGGCAGCGCTCCGGGTTATGTCGGCTACGAGGAGGGCGGGCTGCTTACGAGCGCCGTGCGCTCTCGACCGTGCTCTGTCGTGCTGTTCGACGAGGCGGAAAAAGCGTGCCCGTCGGCGCTTCGGCTGCTGCTTCAAATCTGCGAGGAGGGGGAGCTTACCGACTCGCACGGAATAAAGGCGTCCTTCCGCGACGCGATAGTTGTGCTGACGACCAACGCCGCGAGCGACGCGCTGCGCGGCAGCGGTTCACTCGGTTTCTCCAACTCGCTGTTGTCGGAGCATTCTCTCAATCCCGCCGTGTTTTCGGCGCTGTGCGGGGTGTTTTCTCCGGAGCTTATCAACCGCATGGACGAGACGATTGTTTTCTCGCGTCTGCGGGCGCCTCAGCTCGAGCAGATAGCAGGAAAACTGCTGCGCGCAAGCGCGCTGAAGCTGAAAGAAAAGGGAATCGGCGTTCGTTTTGACGAGTCCGCAGCGCGGCTGATTGCGCGAGCGGAAAAAACGGACGAGCTTGGGGCGCGCCCGCTGCGAAGAAGGGTATGCGAATGCTTTGAAACGCCGCTTGCGCGAATGCTCAACGAGGGAAAAATCAAAAGCGCAGACACGGTATGTGTCTGCGCCGATGAAAAGGAAGGTTTACTTCGTTTCCTTGTCGAGCCCGAACAGCGCGTACTTGCCGACAAGCAGGCTGACAATGACGGTAAGAAGGATTTCGGGAAGCATATAGCTCGCGTTGTAAACGACGCTGTAAAGCAGCGCCAGAGCGTTGCCCGAAACGCTTGAGAGTATTCCCTCGCCGAAGGCGCCCATCTCGGAGAAGAACCACTCGGCGTACTCGCCCCACACAAAGAAGCCTGAGACGACATGGCATAAATAGCGAATTAACAGCACAACAAGGCTGCCCAGCGCGAGCTCGCGTCCTGCGGCATTGGCTTTGTTTGCGATTCTGCCGCGGAACATTCCGCCGAGTCCGATGAGGGTGAACGGCAGCAGGTAGTCGAACAGCACGACCATGACGACGGCGAAAATCGAGATTCCCGCGCTGCTGAAGCCGGTGAGCATCTGGAACAGCGCGAACACCAATCCGCTGAGCAGACCCCACTTGATTCCGCGGCGATAGGAGACAAGCACGATGGGAAGCATACTGCAAACGGTAATCGAGCCGCCGTAAGCGAGGAACTTGAACTTGGGGAACAGGCTGAGCACACACGAGAGCGCGACGAGCATCGCGCATTCGACGAGTACCTTAGTGGATGAGGCTGCGGGTTTTTCGGTCTTTGACATTTTCTTTCTCCTGTAAGTTTCGTAAAACAAAACACCGCCTGTTCATTTCTGGACAGGCGGACGTGGTTGAAGATTGGATATTCAACACTTCCTACGCCGGTATTACCCGTCTCAGGTTCTAAGGGACCAGACGCACGCGCGTCTATCTCAGCAAAAAGCGCCCCTGTGTTTTGTTTTCGCCTTATAATAGCAAGCGCCCGGGCAAAAGTCAAGCGGCTTGAATACTCAAAGGTGCTTTGCTATAATACTTCCATTATATGTTGCCGCCTCAAATTATGGGTCATTATGAAAGAAATTGACGGCAAAGCGCCGCTTTGTGTTGTTTTTAGCGCACGGAAGGCGGGTATTGGCGTTATGCTTCGGCTACTTTCGGCGCTTGAGCCGCTTTCATCAGTGTCGGCGGCGTGTAAATGCATTTCCTTTTCAATGTTGTAAATTCGCAAGTTCTAAACTGTAAATTAAACTGCCGAAAGGATTACATAGACAGCAAAATGAAATTCAACCTCGTTTCCTTGGCGTTCTTCTTTTTTGTCTTTTGCTGCGTGATTGTCTACTACATACTCCCCAAAGCGACACGCTGGTACTGGCTGCTTGCTGCCAGTCTCGGCTTTTTTGTGCTTGCAAGCGGCTGGAGAACGCTGCCCGCTTTGCTGTTCGGCGCGGCGGTCAGCTACGCCGGCGCTTTAATAATTTCAAAGTGCAAAACGGCGCAAGGCAAAAAAACTGCTGTGATAGTAACCTCGGTGTTACTCATTGCCGAGCTGTTTTTGCTAAAATACATTACCGCCGCGAACGGCTTGTTTTCCTCGCTTTTTAGTATAAACCTCGGCAGCAGCGCGCTTTCGCTTGCCGCGCCGATTGGCGTCTCCTACTATACGCTCTCGCTGATGTCCTATGTAATTGACGTTTACCGCGAGGTGTGCGAGCCGCAGCGAAATCCATTGCGGCATATGCTTTTTGCGTGCTATTTTCCCATGATGACCTCTGGACCTGTAATTCGCCGCGAGCAGATGAATTCGCTATACCTCGGCGCGGGTTTTGATTTTGAAGCGGTGGTGTTCGGCTTTGAGCGTATCGTCTGGGGCGCGTTCAAAAAGCTGGTCGTCGCGGACCGCCTTGCGATTCTCGTTCAGACGGTTTACTCGGACTTCACGGCATACAACGGGTTTTATTCTTTTTTTGCCACCATCTGCTACGCGCTGCAGCTGTACGCGGACTTCTCGGGGTGCATGGACATGGTGCTGGGTATATCCGAGTGCTTCGGAATCAAGCTGCCGGAGAACTTTGACGCTCCGTTTTTCTCGCGCAGTATCGCCGAGTTTTGGAGAAGATGGCATATAACGCTCGGTCTTTGGTTCAAGGATTACCTTATGTATCCGCTGCTGAAAAGCCGCCCGTTTGCCGCGCTCGGTTCGCGCTGCCGCAAGGCGTTCGGAAAGATAAAAGGCAAAAAGGTCCCGACCTATTTTGCGCTTGCGATATTGTGGCTGTGCATCGGCGTTTGGCACGGCGGCACGCCGAACTATATGCTTGCATCTGGGATTATTCCGGGAATCTATCTGATTTCAAGCGAGCTGCTTTCCGGCGTTTTTCAAAAGCTGAATGTTCTGTTGAAAATCAACGCAGACAGCTTCGGACATCGTACGTGGCAGCGCGTGCGCACGGTGCTGCTTATGTGCGTGTGCTTTTTGTTTGCGCGCACACGGTCGCTGCCCGAGGCGTTCGGGATGCTCACACGAATATTCTGCGAGCCGTTTTCTTCCCCTTGGACGGTCGTGGACGGAACGCTGCTCACTCTGGGGCTCTGCTGGCGGGACTACTTCCTGCTTGCCGTCTCCTACGCCATCATTCTCTGGGTGGATTACCGCCGCTATCGCGGTCTGCCCATGCGGTCGGCGCTGCGCTCGCAGAGTTTGGTCGTCAGATGGCTTGTGCTGCTTGTCGGTGTGTTTGCGGTGATAATATTCGGCGTCTACGGTCCCGCTTACAGCGCTCAGAGCTTTATTTACGGGGGGTTTTAGGCGATGAGTGAAAAAGCAAGGAAGAACATCGGTTACACACTTCGTGCAGTCGGATTTTTGTGCGCTTTTGTGCTGATATTCAACGCGGTTTTCAGCGTCATGTGGCTGTCCGACGATATATATTCCCGCAAGACCTTCGAGCAGTTTTATTCACTTGAGGAAAACACCGTCGATGCGGTCTATATCGGAGCGAGCACGGTAAGAGAGTATTTCATAGCGCCTCAGGCGTTTTACGAAAAGGGAATCGCGGTCTTTCCGCTCGCAATCGGCAACCAGCCGTTTCGCGCGGCAAAGTACCTCATACGCGAGGTTCAAAAGACCCAAAAGCCCTCTTTGTACATCGTGGACATACGAAATCTCCTTCTCGACGAGGACCCGACGAGTATTCGCCGCACCGCCGACAGCATGCGTTTCAGCGCGAACCGCATTGAAATGATAGACTATATGCTCGACGGTCTGCCGAAAAAATACGCAGACGTCGATAGACTGGACTACTATTTCAGCTTTACCCTGTATCACTCGCGCTGGTATGAGCTTAATCGCAAGGATTTCGACGATTCGGTCGGCTACTATCGGGGATTCAGCGTTTTTCACGACGCGTACGCCTTCAAGCGACCGGATCCCGAGACGCTTAGATGCGAAAGCAAAATGAAGCTGTCGGCGGAGAATCAACAGGCGCTCAGCGATTTTCTGAACGAATGCAGGAGGCTGGACGCGCAGGTGCTGTTCACCATAACACCGTTTGTTATCACAAGGAGCGACCAAGCGCGTCTCAACACCGCTGTTGAGCAAATCAGGCAAAGCGGCTGCACAGTGCTTGATTTCAACGGTCTGTATGACGAAATGGGCATTGACTTCAACGCCGATTTTCGAAATCGCAATCATGTCAATGTGTCGGGGGCACGCAAGTTTACAAGCTATCTGTCCGCATATCTTTGCGACAACTGCGAACTGCCGCGCCGTACGAATGACCCGAAGTATGTCGGGTGGCGGGAGGATTATGAGCGGCTTTGCGCCGAGTGTCCGGCTTATTTCTATATGTGACGCTGTTCCGTATTGTCAGGCTCGATGGACGCCGTCTTTCAAATTGTGTTGCCGAATTCGCGAGAGCTCTTTGTCGGTAAGTTCTCTTGATGTAATCCGCTTTGCTGTTTCACCAGTTTCTGTTTTTGGCGAAAATCAAGATATAGCATAGCGCCCCTCAAAAAATGAGGGGCGCTTGATGTGAGTTCGTTACTATATAGATTGGTTGGGCACGCACCCTTGAAGTCAAAGCTTTTGCTCGCAGATTTCGCTCAGACAGCAGCTTTCGCAAGCCGGTTTTCTCGCCGAGCAGACGGCGCGCCCGTGCAGCACGAGGCGGTGGCACAGGTCGTTGCTTTGCTCGGGCGGCAGTATCTCACGAAGCTGGCGTTCGACCTTCTGCGGGTCATTCGTGTCGGTCAGCCCGAAGCGGCGGCACAGCCTTATGCAGTGGGTATCGCAGACGACGGCAGGCTTGCCGTAGACGTCGCCGAGCACCAGATTCGCGCTTTTGCGCCCCACTCCGGGCAGCCGCAGCAGCTCGTCCATCTCGCTTGGCACAACGCCGCCGAATTCGTCGCACAGCATCTTCATGCAGCCGTGTATGTCCCTCGCCTTGGTGTTGCCGAGCCCGCACGGATGCACGATGCGCTCGATGTCCGCAACGTCCGCGCTCGCAAGCGCGGCGGGAGAGGGGAAGCGCTTGAACAACTCCTCGGTCACAATGTTCACCCTCGCGTCGGTGCACTGTGCCGCGAGCCGCACGCTCACAAGCAGCTTCCACGCCTCGTCGAAATCCAGCGTGCACTGCGCGAGCGGGTATTCATTCTCAAGCGCCGCGATTATCTCGCGTGCGCGTTCTTTTTTTGTCATGTACTATTCCGCCTTGTGATATGTAGGTTTTGAGCACGGGGCAAAACAGCCGCCCTTTTGCCTGACGTATTGATTCTACTCCGATTTTGTTAATAAATAAACCGCCGCGCAAACATCCGAAAGCTATTGGAATATATGTTCCGATTTGTTATAATGAGTCTGTATTTCGGAGGTAACGCCATGCTCGATACGCCGCTTGCGCAGCTTTTGCGCCCCAACACGCTCGACGATGTTTTCGGTCAGCGCCACCTGCTTGAAAAGGGCAGGGTTTTTCGCGATATGCTCGATTCCGGCAGGGTACCGAACATGGTGTTCTTCGGACCGCCGGGGGTCGGCAAGACGACCGTCGCGCGCATAATCGCCGAAAACAGCAATAAGCAGCTTTTCAAGCTCAACGGCACCTCCGCGTCAACTGCGGACATCAAGGAGGTCATCGCCGGTGTAGACACCCTCGCGGGGCAAAGCGGCATTCTGCTTTACCTCGACGAGATACAGTATTTCAACAAAAAGCAGCAGCAGTCGCTGCTCGAAACGGTCGAGGACGGCTCGATTACCCTAATCGCTTCTACTACCGAGAACCCGTATTTCTACATCTACAACGCGTTGCTGTCCCGCTGCACCGTGTTTGAGTTCAAGTCGCTGGATTACACCGACGTTCGGCTCGCGGTCGACCGCGCGCTCGAGCTGCTGTCGGGCGACGGAGTTCGGTGCGAGGCGGACGACGAGACGCGCGAGTATATCGCCAAGACGGCGGGCGGCGACGTTCGCAAGGCGCTCAACGCGGTGGATTTGCTGTGTGTGGCGGCGAAGAACGCAAACGGTGTACGCACCGTCACTCTCGACATGGCGCGGCAGGTCGCCGTGCGCTCCGCTTCACGATACGACCGCGCGGACGACGTGCACCACGACCTTTTGAGCGGACTGCAAAAATCCGTTCGCGGTTCCGACCCCGATGCGGCACTTCACTATCTCGGACGGCTGCTGACGGCGGGCGACCTTATTTCTCCGTGCCGCCGACTGCTGGTCATGGCAAGCGAGGATATAGGGCTTGCTTACCCGCTTGCGGCGTGCGTGACAAAAGCCTGCGTGGATTCCGCGCTGCAAGTCGGCTTGCCTGAGGCGAAAATCCCGCTTGCCGAGGCGGTGGTGCTGCTCGCGTGCGCGCCCAAATCCAACAGCGCAAGCGAGGCGATAAGCGCGGCGATGAGCGACATAGAAAACGGCGAGGGCGGCGATGTGCCCGACCACCTGAAGGGAACGGGATATGCGGGCGCGGAAAAGCTC
>CAYXRE010000062.1:5670-10696 GCA_964466125.1 uncultured Oscillospiraceae bacterium | reverse complement strand
AATGCGGAGTCCTTGGAGAGCATATCGGGAGTGAGCTTGGGGATAAACGAGAAGGTCTGCTCCTTGGAGGAGGATACGATGTTCGCATTGGACAGCCAGCGCTTGCCCTCGGACTGCGCCTTGCCCGCGAACTGTCCTGTCACGGCGTAATCCGCCGTGCCGCCGCGCTTTGCGAGGTTCATGGGAATCATAGAGAACTGCAGCGACGCGCCGCCTTGCAAAAAGAGTATTTCGTAGTCGTCGGGAATGTCCATTATGCGGCGAAGTGTTGCGAAGGCGTTGGCGATTATGTCTTCAAAGGAACGAGATCGATGGCTCATCTCCATAACACTGCAACCCGCGCCGGGAAAACACACCAGGTCGTTTTGAGCCTGCTCAAGCACAGACAGGGGAAGCATCGAAGGACCGGCCGAAAAATTGAATACACGTTCCATTGTAGAATTCCTTTCGTTTTTTCATCTTTACGCGCTTTAACACGTTAATACAAATTATACAAATATCGCGCGGCATTTACAAGGAAACAGCGGTGCTTCAAATGACGAATTTCAAGCACTAAATCTCCAGTTTTTTAGACTTTGTGTTACATCTTTGTCAATTTCGGCTTTCGGCGCGAAAAAAGCGCTGTTTCGGGCGCGTTTTGCGGAGTGCAAAGCGGTGTAATATGCGCTGTGCCGCGTCTGCGTCCTGCTGCAAGCACGACAGTCGGACAAAACACCCCCGCCGACGGCGAGGGTGTTTTCAGGTACTTTACTTTCGTTGCGCTGCGTTATGCCGAACCTCACCGGTGCTCTCGCGAGGATTTGCTTTCACAGTACACTCATCATTTCGTGACGCCGCGCTTCGATAGTGATACCCCGTCATCAGCGCACCGACGGTGCAGCTGCGGCTTTCGGCTCAAATGCAAACCGCGTCGCTCTATCTTCGCTCGACCGCGCTGACGTACACCCGCATATCCTCGCCCACACCAGAGCAGGTGATGAAGGTGTAAAGCCGCGCCGCGCCGTCCTCCGTGTAAAGCTCGCTTCTTTCAATTCCGAATTCATTGAGCGCAAACTCGCACAGCTCGGCGTCGCTTGCGAAATCCGTTGTCCTGCGCTTCGCATTCGTTTGGGCGATTTCGGCTTTCACTATTTGCAGCGGTATCTCGCGCGTCGGGGTGTACAGCACGACGTCGAGCTCTTCCAGACAGTCGTTTTCTCCGCCGCACAGTGTCTCGAGCGCGCCGAACATACACCCGTCCCGAAGATTGTGCGCGTAAATCACCGTGTGCCGTCCGAGCAGCGACGGGTCGCACTCCCAGTCCGCAAAAACCGCCCCCTCACGGGAGCCTGTCCCGTCAAAGGCGGTGGACAGATATTTCGAGTTGTCTTCCGCCTGCACGATGGGTCGGTCAATTCCGAGCGACGGTATGCTTATCCACCCGACCGTTTCCGGGTTTTGCGCGAGCAGCGAGGGAAAATCGACGCTTTGCGAATACCCCGTTTTCATTCTCGCAAGCGAAAAGGCGGGAACGGCGTTCTCCGATTGCAGCATACCCGAATCCATTCGCACGGCGTATATCAGCGAGCCCACCGCCGAAAAGGTCAGAAAGACCGCCGTCATCGCGAGCGCGACCGCTTTCACCTTAGCACTTGCGAGAAAGCCAATGAGTGCATTTCTACGTTTCCTTGTCACATCGGCACCTCGCAGTACTGCTCCTTTGCACGGACAAGCACCTGCTTTCGCTCCCGCGTCCTGCGGCGGCGACAGCGCCGCTTGTGCTCGCGCAGCAGTCTTGTCGGGCTTTGTCTGCGCGCCGCTCTGCTGCTTCTTGTGGACTTCATCGGCATCTCCCCGCCTTTCCTGCCGCGCTGCGGCGTAATAAGCTACAAGAGCAGTAAAGCACTTTTTCGGCGAGACAAAGCGCGAAATTGCGCGTCGAACGCGGGCGAACCGTGGGCGGGACGCAAAAGCGACCCGCGCGGATGCGCGGGTCGCGGCTTTGGATTTGGTTGCGGAATAATCAGTCTTTTCCCTCGACGGTGATTCCGCCGTCCTTCGAGCTTATGAGCACGCCCTTGGGCGGTTTTTCCCCGCGGCGCACAAGCAAATCGGCGACGCGGTCCTCGACCTCGCGGCGTATCGTGCGGCGCAGATCGCGAGCGCCGAACTTTCCGCCCTCGCTTTTTTCTGTCAGCGTTTCGAGCGCGGCGTCGTCAAATTCAAGCGTAATGAACTTCTCGAGCAGCGGCTCACGCATTTCCTCAAGCATGAGCGCAGCTATCTTCTTCATGCTTTCCTTGGAAAGCGGCTTAAAGACGACGACCTCGTCCACGCGGGACAGGAACTCGGGTCGCAGGAATTCGGACAGCGACTTCATCATCTTGTCCGAGTTCATCTCGGCAATGGACGTCCCGAAGCCCGCAAGCCCGTTTTTGTCCGCCGAGCCTGCATTGGAGGTCATGCAGATGACGGTGTTCTCAAAGTTGACCGTCCTGCCCTGACCGTCGGTGACTCTGCCCTCGTCGAGTATCTGAAGCAGTATATTCATCACGTCGGGGTGCGCTTTTTCTATCTCGTCGAACAGCACCACGCTGTACGGGCGGCGGCGCACCTTTTCGGTGAGCTGTCCCGCCTCGTCGTAGCCGACGTAACCCGGAGGCGAGCCTATCAACCGCGCGACGGTGTGCTTTTCCATATATTCGGACATATCCAGCCGTATGAGCGGGTCAACCGAATCGAACAGCTCGGTCGAAAGCACCTTTACAAGCTCGGTCTTTCCGACGCCTGTGGGTCCGACAAAGATGAAGGACGCGGGACGGCGGCGTTTGCTCAAACCTATGCGGGAGCGCTTTATCGCATTCGCGACCGCCTCGACAGCCTCGTCCTGCCCGATTATGCGCTGCTTCATCGCCTGCTCGAGTCCCTGAATCTTCTGGTACTCGCTCGCTTCTATCTTGTTCGCGGGAATACCCGTCCAAAGCTCGATGACCTTTGCCAAATCGTCGGTGGTGACCTCGAGATTGTCCACAATCGGCGCAAGCTCGTCAAGACGCGAATCCGCCTTCATAAGCTCGCTTTTTATCTGCGCAATCTTTTCGTAATCGGGAGTTTCCAGCTCGCTTTCGGTCTTTTCCTTTTCGAGCATGGTCTCGCGGTTCTTGCTCAGCAGCTGATATTCGGACAGCTCCGCGCAGCGAAGCGAACGGCACGCGCACGCCTCGTCGAGCAGGTCAATCGCCTTGTCGGGCAAAAAGCGGTCGGAGATATAGCGCTCGGACAGCGCAACGACCAGCTCTATGAGCGCGTCCGAGATGTGAACGCCGTGGTACTGCTCGTAGTAAATCTTGATGCCCTTGAGCATCTCGACGGTGTCCTCAATGGACGGCTCCTCGATTTTGACCGGCTGGAAGCGTCGCTCAAGCGCCTGGTCCTTCTCGATATACTTGCGGTACTCGCCGAAGGTGGTCGCGCCGATGACCTGTATCTCGCCGCGCGAGAGCGCGGGCTTGAGAATGTTCGCGGCGCTCATCGCTCCGTCCGCGTCGCCCGCCCCGGTGAGGTTGTGCACCTCGTCGATGAACAGTATGATGTTGCCGCACGCCTTGACCTCGGTTATCAGCCCCTTCACGCGGCTTTCAAACTGACCGCGGAACTGTGTGCCCGCGACCAAAGAGGTCAAATCGAGCAGATACAGCTCCTTGCCGACCATCTTGGCGGGAACGTCACCCGAGACTATGCGCTGGGCAATTCCCTCGGCTATGGCGGTCTTGCCGACGCCTGCCTCGCCGATGAGGCACGGGTTGTTCTTCTGGCGGCGCGAGAGTATCTGAACGGTGCGCTCGATTTCCTTGTCACGCCCGATTATTCGGTCGAGCTTGCCCTCGCGCGCCTTTTTGGTCAGGTTGTCGCAGTAGTTGTCGAGGAATTTGCGCTTCGGCTCCTCGTCCTTGCCGCGGCGGTTTTTGCGGCGCACGCCGCCGTCCTCGTCCGGCTCGCCTTCGTCGGAAGGCTTTTGGGCGGGGTTTTGAAACATATTGGACATATCCGAAAACAGGTTCGGAAAGGTGGGCGAGCCGCCGGCTTCAAAGTCGCCGCCGTCCTGCTCACCGCCGTCCGTGCCGGGCATCATCATCTGCTCGGAGAAAGCCTCAAGCTCCTCGTCGCCGATGCCGAATTTCTTCATAAGGTCGTCAATGGGCTTGATGCCGAGTTCCTTTGCGCAGACAAGGCACAGTCCTTCGTTTATGGTTTTGTCGCCCTCAAGTCGGGTCATAAATACGACCGCCGGACGTTTTTTGCAGCGGGTACAAATCATAGATTAAATCCTTTTCCTAACCTCGGCGCTCAAACAGCCGCCCCGGCTATGTAGTTGAGAAGATTATACGGGTAAATGAGTGAAAAGACAACCGTCGAGTCCACCATGGAGCTGTTCAGCCAGCTCAGCGAATCCAAGCTCACGCGAATTACCAGCGCGCACAGCGACACGAACAGATAGCTCCAGAACGCTCCCGCCGCAAGCCCGAGCACTCCCCCGAACAGGCGGTTGAGCGGTCCGATGAGCGGTATGCCGTTTGCCGTGCGAAGCAGCGATTCTATCCAGTTGATAATTATGAGCGCGACGAAGAAGGTCAATATGGTAACGCCGGTGCGCACGGCGTTGCGCGCGCCGCTGCCGACCGTCGAGTCCACCAGCTTTTCCGCGGCGCTCTCAGTGCTGTCGCCCTGCTCGCCGCCGAATACCTCTCCCAAATCCACGTCCTTGCCGGTCAGCTGGGAAAGCACGTCCTCGCTGCCCTGCTCGATTTTCTCGCTCGCCGCCTGCACCAGCTTGTCGCGCACGAGATTGTCATATATCGGACCTGCGAGTTTTCCGCCGACCCAGAACGCGAGCATAAAAGCGGCGATCACTCCAATTATTCCGACAAGCGCGCTCAGCAGCCCCTTGCGGTAGTAGGCGAAAAAGCAGCCGAGCATTATGACTATTATTATCAGGTCGAGTACCCACCAATACATACTATTCCTCCGTTGAGCCGTTTTCTTCTGT
>CAYXRE010000062.1:0-5660 GCA_964466125.1 uncultured Oscillospiraceae bacterium | reverse complement strand
GAGTCGGTCTGCTGCGGCTCGCTTTCCGGCTGCGCTTCGCCGCCGTCGGCGGCAGGCGTATCGGTCGCGGGTTCCTTCGGCATTTCGGTCGGCTGGACGTCGGTCAACTGAATCGCGTATTTAGGCAACACTTCTATTATACTCGAAAACTCGGTGATTTTTAACGCTTTCGTGTCCGAAGTGTAAACTTTTATCTGCTCGCCGCTTGAGGCGTAAACGGTCATCGTCCCGTCGCCGAGTATGTAAATCCTGTCGTTGGAAACGTAGATGTCCTTTATCAGCCCGCAGCCGATTATGTCGCCCTCGGGCTTCGCGGACGCCGAAAGCACCGTCACGCTGTTAACCGTGCTGCTTTTGTTGTCGCCGAACGCGAGCGCAGTGCGCGTGCCCTTGTCCCTTGCGACAAATATCAGCGGCTTGCCCCCGTAGTCGTATATATTGCTTATCTCTCCGCTGCTCGAAAAGCGCACCGCCTCAGTGTCGGTCACGCTCAGCAGCGAGCCGTCGTCGTCCACGAATGCGCGCACGGTAAGACCCAGCGAGCGCACCGAGTATTTTTCCTTTTCGGAAGCAAGGTCGATTACGGTGAAAATGGTGTAAACCCCGTCCGAGCCGAGGCTCACCGTCGCGGCGACGGCGCAGCTTCCGCCGGACGAAATCGCGCAAAGCGCGGGAAAGCCCTCCGCGCCCTTCCATGTCATCGTGTTCTCATAGCTGCCGTTTTTATAAAGCGCCAGCTCGCACATATATCGGTCGCTCTCGGTCAGCGCAATGAAATCCCCCGTGTCCGAGACGGCGGCGTCGATTATGCGGTTGTCGGTTTTAAGCTCGCTCAGCAGCCCCGTGCGGTTGTAGACCCTCACGTCGCGGCTGCCGCGGTTACAAAGCATCACCCTGTTCGAGCGCGCAACAATGAACGGCGCAACAAAGCCGTGCTCGTCGGACAAAAGCCGCTCGCCGTTGCGCGAGAGGACAATCAACTCGCCGTCGGTCAAAAACGCGCATGAAAGCGACATCTCCTGCGTCTGAAGCACGGCGGACGAGCCGAGAGCCGCGGGGTAGCCGCCCGACAGGCTGAACGCGGTCTTAAACCAGTCGCCGACATCGCGCACAGTGGTCTTGGAAAAGCTGCTGACGAGCACGAGTGCGATGAGAACGGCGAGCAGCGCGAAAATGAAGCGCAGTGTGCGCTTCGCGTTATACCTGCGGCGTTTCTTTTTTCGTGCGCGTGTTATCTCGTCGTCCATCGTTACTCCGTAAGGTCGTATATTACATCCTGCAAGTACAGTCCGCACGCGGGCGCTGTCGCAAACAGGTTGGTGCGTCTGCCGCTTTCAAGGGCGCTTGCGATATACTGCGCATCCACCTTGCCGCGCGCGCAGTTGAGCAGCGTGCCGACCATTATTCGAACCATGTTGTACAAAAAGCCGTCCGCGCAAACCGAGAAACGGACTAGCTCGCCCTCGCGCGTCACCGAGAAATCGTACACCGTGCGCACAGTGCTCTCGGCGTCAGTCTTAATCGAGCAAAAGGCGCGGAAGTCGTGGGTGCCGACAAAAGCCTGCGCCGTCTCGTCGAGCAGACGCTCGTCGATATGCTTTGGAAACAGCAGCGCGCGGGAATACAAAAACGGGTCGAGCACCCGAGCGTTGCACACAAGATAGTCGTAGCGCTTCCTTTTGCACGAATACCGCGCGTGAAAGTCGTCCGGCACGATTCGCGCCGAAATCGCCCTCACGTCCTCAGGCAGCGCGGTATTGAGCGCCATGACCAGCTTGTCGGGGCGAATATCGCCGAAATATTTGAAGCTGATGCAGTATTTCTTTGCGTGAACGCCCGCGTCGGTGCGCGAGCAGCATTTTACGTCCGGACGCTCGGAAAACAGCTGCGTGAGCGCGCACTGAAAGACGTATTGTATCGTCGGGGCATTCGATTGTATCTGCGAGCCGTGGTAGCCGGTTCCGACAAAGCTCAGTGTAACAAGATAGTTAGCTATTCAAATCACCGCCGGAAATACATAATTTGAGGCTATTACGAGCGCGAGAGCTATCAAAAACAGTATCGCCGCAACGAGGTCGATTCGCTGAAATTTGAGCGTTTTCAGACGGGTTCTGCCCTCTCCGCCCCGATAGCAGCGGCATTCCATGGCGAGCGCAAGCTCGTCCGCGCGCCGAAAAGACGAAATAAACAGCGGCACGAGTATCGGCACGAGCGCCTTTATGCGCGAGCCGAAGGAACCTGTGTCGATGTCCGCCCCGCGTGACTTTTGCGCGGACATAATTTTGTCCGTTTCCTCGATGAGCGTCGGGATAAAGCGCAGCGCAATGGTCATCATCATCGCAAGCTCATGTACCGGCAGCTTGAACACCGACAGCGGCGCGAGCAGGCGCTCGATGCCGTCGGTAAGCTCGATGGGCGAGGTGGTGTAGGTCAGCAGCGAGGAACCCGCTAGCAGCGCAATTATGCGAAGGGAGAGTATGAGCGCAAAATAGACCCCCTGCTTGGTGATGGTGATTATCCAAAAGCTCACCAGCGGCTCGCCGCCCATAAAGAACATATTGAGCACCGAGGTGAAAATGACAATCGGGATAATCGGCTTTATGCTGCGAAGCGCCATTTTCAGCGGCACGCGCGCGACGGCGAACAGCACCGCGCACAGCGCGGCGGCAAAGCCGATTCCGACAAAGTTGTTGGAAGCAAAGAGCATGATGATGTAAAGCACGGTGCAGACAATCTTGAGCCGCGGGTCAAGGCGGTGTATCGCGGACGTGCCATAGAGGTACTGCCCGAAGGTGATGTCTTTAAGCATTGCGGCCGCCCCCTTTGCGAAGCGCCGCGCACAGCGTGCTCACAGCGGCGTCCATGGTGAACACCGACGTGTCCACCTCAAAGCCGCGTTTTTGCAGCGCGAGCAGAATGGAGGTAACGGTGGGTATGGCAAGCCCCATCTCCTCAAGCTCCCGTGTGCGGCAAAAGACCTTATCGGTGGCGTCGTAGTCGAACTTTTTGCCGTCGTTTATCACAAGTACCTTTTCACAATAGCGCGCGACATCGTCCATTGAGTGGGAGACAAGCAGTATTGTGCTGCCGGTCTGCTTGTGGAACTCCTTTATCTCGCCGAGAATCTCATCGCAGCCGGACGGGTCGAGCCCCGCCGTCGGCTCGTCGAGAATGAGCACCTGCGGCTGCATGGCAAGCACGCCCGCAATGGCGACGCGGCGCTTTTCTCCGCCCGACAGCTCGAAGGGCGAGCGCTCGTAATAGCTTGCGGGTATGCCGACAAAATCGCACGCCGAATGCACCCGCTTGAGTATCGCCGCCTCGTCCAGTCCCATGTTGCGCGGACCGAAGGCGACGTCCTTTGCGATTGTTTCCTCAAAAAGCTGATATTCGGGGTACTGGAACACCAGCCCGACGCGAAAACGGTATTCGCGCAGCTTGTCCTTGTGCTCCCAGATGTCCTCGCCGTCGATGTACACGCTGCCCGACGAGGGCTTGAGCAGCCCGTTGAGATGCTGTATGAAGGTGGATTTGCCCGAGCCGGTCGGACCGATTATGCCGACGAATTCGCCCTTTTCAAACGCGACGCTTATACCGTCCACGGCGGTCTTTTCGTCGGGCAGACCCTCGGAGTATTTATAGGTCAGATTCTTTGTTTCCAGTACGCTCATCTCACGCCCTCCAACAGCTCACAAAGGCGTTCTGCGCATTCGTCGGGCGAGACGATGTCGCTGCTAATATCAATGCCTTTTTTATGAAGCTCGACGCAAAGCTCGGTCGTCGCGGGGACGTCCAAGCCGAGCGAGCGTATGCCTTTTTCGTCCGAAAAGACCTCACGCGGAGTGCCGTCGCGGACGATTTTGCCCGCAGACATGACGACGACGCGCGAAGCGAGCGCCGCCTCCTCCATGTAGTGGGTGATGAGCACGACGGTTATTCCCTGCTGCTCGTTGAGCTGCTTTACGGTGCGAATGACCCGCTCGCGCCCCCTCGGGTCGAGCATGGCGGTCGGCTCGTCGAGGATTATGCACTCGGGGCGCATGGCGAGCACGCCCGCGATTGCGACGCGTTGCTTTTGACCGCCCGAGAGCTTGTGCGGGGAGTCGTTGCGGTGCTTGAGCATACCGACGACCTCGAGCGCCTCGTCCACGCGCTCACGTATCTTCTCGGGCGGATAGCCGAGGTTTTCGAGCGCGAACGCGACGTCCTGCTCGACTATCGTCGCGACAATCTGGTTGTCGGGGTTTTGAAACACCATACCGACGCGCTTGCGTATATCGTAAAGATACTGCTCGTCGGCGGTGTCCATGCCGTCCACCTCGACGACGCCGTCGGTGGGCAGCAGTATGGCGTTCATGTGCTTGGCAAGGGTGGATTTGCCTGAGCCGTTTGCGCCGATGAGCGCGAGAAATTCGCCCTTTTGCACGTCAAGGCTGACGCCGTCAAGAACGCTTGCGCCGTCGGTGGAGTATTTGAAGAAAACGTCTTTTATTTTTATAAGCGGAGTCAATTAACAATTCCCTTTCCGTCGGTAAACATGGTCGTTGAGCCGCACGGCAGACACAGTCCGTTGGAGCTGACGGGTATGCCGAGCTCGTCGCTCGTCACCGTGCCGTCACGCCCGCGCAGGACGCTTGAAACAATATAGTTCATGACCGACGGGGACAGTCCCGCGGTATAGGAGTTGACGGTGAAAAACAGCGGGTCGTCGCTGAGCAGCCCCGCGCAAAGCGTGACCAGCTCATAAATGTTGTCCTCAAGCCGCCACATCTCGCCGTTGGGTCCGCGCCCGTAGCTCGGCGGGTCCATGATTATCCCGTCGTAACGGCTGCCGCGCCGCAGCTCGCGCGCGACGAACTTTGCGCAGTCGTCCACGATGTAGCGCACGCTCGCGTCCGCCAGCCCGTTTAGCTCGACGTTGCGCTTGCAGCAAGCGACCATTCCCTTGCTCGCGTCAACGTGGCAGACGCTCGCGCCCGCGCTCAGGCACGCGACGGTCGCCGCGCCGGTATAGCCGAACAAATTGAGCACCCGAACAGCGCCGCCGCGCTTTTTAATTAGCTCGCGGTAGACCGCCCAGTTCGCCGCCTGCTCGGGAAACACGCCGGTGTGCTTAAAACCCGTCGGCGTGACGTACAGCTTGATTTGAGAATCCCACGAGATGACCCATTCCTTGGGCACCTTGGTGCGGTACTCCCATTCCCCGCCGCCCGAATGCGAGCGCTTGTAGACCGCGTTCGCCGTGTTCCAGCGCCTGTCCTCGCGCGGCGTGCTCCAGATGACCTGCGGGTCCGGACGGACAAGTATTATATTCCCCCACCGCTCGAGACGGTTTCCCTCGCTCGCGTCGATGAGCTCGTAATCGCTCCAGCCGCCCGCCGCTCTCATGCTCAGCCTATCCTCTCAAGAATCTTGTTTTCGATGTCCTTGGCAATCTGCGCTATCTTAGCTTCGTCCTTGCCCTCGACCATTATGCGTATGAGCGGCTCGGTGCCGGAAACGCGAACGAGCACGCGCCCCGTCTCGAACAGCTCCTGCTGCTTGGAGTCGATGTATCCGGCAAGCTCGTCGTCCTCTTTGAACTTCGCCTTGCCCTCCTTGGTGGTGCGCACGTTCACGAGCACCTGCGGGTAACGCTTAATCTCCTTGGTGAGGTCGGA
>CAYXRE010000061.1:0-10742 GCA_964466125.1 uncultured Oscillospiraceae bacterium | reverse complement strand
TTATAAGGTTGTTTACGCGGTGCTTGATTATCAGCGGTTTATACGGCTTGGTCAAAAAGTCCGAAGCGCCGAGTGCAAGCGCCTTCACCTCGTCCTCCTCCGCGTCGCGGTGGGTGGTTATGACAACGGGTATGGACGCGAAATCCGGCGTTGCGCGCATCTTCTCGAGAAATTCCATGCCGTCCATTTCGGGCATGACCAGGTCGAGCATGACGACGCTTATGTCCTGCTCGCTTTCCAGCACGCCGAGCGCCACCCGTCCGTTTTCCGCCTCGATGGTGTCGTACTCGTCGCTCAATATCATACAAAGTATGCTGCGGTTGAGTTTATTGTCGTCAACGACAAGAATTTTTTTGCGCAAAACAAACCCTCCCAAGGTGTAACCGACTCTATTATAGCACATCGTAAATCACAGCCGCAATAAAGATATGTTAAAAATATACAAAAGCCCGCTCTCCCGTAAAAGGAAAAGCGAGCCTTCGTTTGTCTTATTCGATATGCTTCTCGTCGTTTGTGCGAATCCTCGCCGTCTTGACGCGCGTTTTGCCGCTCCCGCCTGAGATTTTCCCTTTGAGGGTGCTTGCGGTCCTGCGCGCAAAACGTCCCGCATCGTCCGCTACGTCCGCCGCGGCGCGAAGCACGCGCGGAATGTCCGAATTCCACAGCGCACGCAGCACCAGCACTCCGCACAGCAGCACCACCATGTCGTGCACGGTTATGAACATGAACATCTGCTTTTGGTTGTCCGCAAAGCCGTTGCCGAGAATGGTCAGCGGGAACTGGAATACGCCGACGAACACGACGAACAGCACGGTGCACATCAGCAGCCGCGTACCTGCGTCCGCCTTGCTTTTCTTTCGCAGCCGCTTGTACACCCAAACAAGCAGCGAGCCGTAAATCAATACGTTGCCCAAAAAGCCTGTCGGCGCGAAGATGTCGCGGGAATACTGCCACCAGCCAAAGCCGTCCACCTGATCGTGCGGCACGTTGTAGTCCTGTCCGGCGTAGATGCGGTAGTCGGTGTAAAGGGTGTGGGCGGTGTCCGACGCATAGTCGAGCATATAAAGCAGCTTGGTCGGGTGGGTGAGATACCACACGAGGGATTTGCCGATGCTTACATGGTCATAAAACGCCGTCTGCGCTTCCTCGGACAGCGGCGCGTAAACGTACTCGTCGGTCTTGTCGAACATGACCGGCTTGCCGATGTCGGGAGCCATGGCGGTGTCGATTCCGAGCGCCTCCATGTCCGCTATCGGGTCGTCGGAAATCATAAAAATGCCATAGAAAAAGGTGTGCCACATCGAGCAGCGCTGGGATATGCCGTTGTCCCCGCGCTCGGAGGTGTAAACGCCGATGCTGCTGAGCGTCAGCATTGCGCACAGCGCAAGCCCGCAAAGCCCATAGACAAACAGCCGGTCGTAGCGATAGGGGCGGTGCCGCCAGAACATAACGCACAGCAGCGCGAGTGCAAAGGGCAGCGCAACGAGCATCTGAGACTTTGCGCAGCACAGAATATGCAGCGACACGGCGAGCAGCCCGAGCCAGACAATGCGCGCTTTGCCGGTGTTGGAAATCACGCTCAAATGCACCGCGCACGCCACGCACATGAGAATACCCAGCAGCATACACGCCTCGCCGTACATCGAGTTGTACCACACAAGATAGGTCTCGGAGCAGAACACCACGCAAAGTCCCGCTCCCGCAACCAGCGTCCAGCGCCCGAGGCGGTCAAAGAGGTCGCGGGTGATGAGCAGTATGCACCCCGCGCCTATGGCGGACATTAGCAGCGCTATCTGCCACGAGCTTATCGCAAGCCCGAACGGTTCTGTGAAAAGCCGGATTATCGACGCAAAATAGTAGTGGCTGAAGGTCGGCTTGAGAAAGGTCAGCCGCTGCCAGTCGAACGGCTCAAGAAAGGCATAATCCTCGATTGCCAGCCGGTTGCTCTGGGACACAGTGTCAAAATAGTTGCCGCTCGACCAGTTGATTCCTATGTTTCCCATAAGCCGTCCGAAGTCTCCGTTGTTGACGCACACGGCGTGCGGCACTTTGAACTCGGTATAAAGCACCATGAGCGCCGCAAGCGCTCCGACACACAGCAGGACGCCGCGCCTGCTCGAGCTGACGCGGTAAAAAGCCGAGGTGACCGCGGCACGAAAGCGGGCGAAGGCGGCGTTTTGCCCGCCGAGCGTGTTCCTTCGCACCCGCGATATATGCGGCGTGTCGGAGTAGATGTTCAGCCACGCAGACCAGCGCCGCGCCATATACGCCGCGCCGGCGGCGAGCGCCATGAGCAGTAAATCCTGCTCAAGCACCTGATACAGTCTCAACTGCGCAAAACCGTCGTAGCCGCAAAACACGATGCAAAACGGTATATACAGCATCGCGCTTATCGCGAGCAGCGTCACGAGCAGCAGCCTTTTGCGCTTTTTTCTCAGCGCGAAAACCACGCCCAACACCGCCGCACAGCCGCACAGCGCCGCGAACGCAAAGTAGGTGCCCGGCAGCAGCAGCCGCAGCCAGCCGATTATCCCGCCGTCCGCGCGCTTGGTGTAGAAGTCCTGTGTCGTGCTCTGTCCGAACGCGACGTTTCGCGTGCTGTCATAACCGTTGAATTTCTCCGGTATGCCGCCGAGCACCGCGGCGAGCCGCGCGGGGTGGGTCAGATAATACCCCGCCACCTTGGCGGGCGTGAGCGCCGCAAAGAGCTTTTGCGCCTCCTGCTCGTCGCGCGGGTCGTGCGCGTACGCGTCGTGCACGTCGTAGTAGGTCATGCCGACGTCCGCAAGGTAGCTTTCGTCCAGCCCGAAATATTCCAAGTCTGCCTTCGGGTCGTCCGAGCGCACCAGCAGCGCGTCGAAAACCGAGTGATATACGGCGGCGTTTGAGAAATAATCGTTGTCGTCAAGACAGTAGCGCACGCTCGAAATGCACCCAAGCGCGAGCAGCGCCGAGCAAAGCGCCGCAAAAAACAGCGCGCGGGTCATATTTTTATACTCTCGAACGAGCACAAAAACGAACACCGCAAGCACGAGCGGAATGAAAATGACCGCCGCGCTGAAGGATTTGAGGAACAACACTCCGCTCACGCACACCGGCAGCAGACAGCCGAGTCCCCTGCCCTTTGCGGTCGTGAACGCCCGAAGCGCTGCCGCCGCAAACAGCAGCGTAAACACCGCCGCCGCGCCCTGCGGGTACAGCCCGCGCAGCATGGCGCAGAAGTTGGTGTCGGTGAAAATCAGGCACAGTACGACGCCCGGGACGAGCGCGAGGGTGTCGATGAGCGAATATGTGCTGCGCGTAAGCGAATACACCGCGAGCACAAGCAGCACCGACCAGACCGCCGCGAGCGAATCCGCGCTGAAGGGAAGCCCGAACGGCTCGGTCAGCAGCCGCACCGCCGCGACGCCGAGCACCGTCGAGCCGTAGGCGTTGGGGGTGAACATTCTCGCCCACGAAAAATGGGTGTACTCAAAAACCGACACGGCGCTCAGGTACTGCTGAACCGACGAATCGCCCGCTTCGTACTGCAGCCCCGCCTCGCCCATGAGCTTTTCGTACTGCCCGAAGTCGATAGGATAGAGTCTCGGCTGGGTATTCAGCCCGATTATCAAGCACACGGCGGCGAGTGCCGCGAGCAGCATTGCCATACCGCGCGAGTGGTCGGCGGCGAACCATTTTTTAATTTCCTGTATGCAGACCGTCCCCTTTCGCGGCTTGGCTGTCAGTCCATGCTTTTATAGTAATCCATCGCCTGCTCGGCGCTCAATATCTCTCGCGTCACGCTCAGCGACTTAATCTTGGCTTGCGAGAAGCGGAACGCCTTGCCGTTGAGCTGACGTTCGCAGCCTATCATCAGAGGTCCGCTGTACGCCGCACAGCGTCCCTCGGCGGTGAGAGCGAGCTCGCCGTCGATGTAAAGCGTGTAATCGAAGCCGTTTTTCACCAGAGTAAAGGCGACATATTTCTCCTGAGGAACGGTGAACTCGGAATAGGTCTTTCCCGTCGCCATGCCGAAGCTGTTCTCGCCTGTCTGGCGGATAAACAGTCCGCGATAGTCGGTCGGTTCCTCGCAGAAGCAGGAGATTATGCTGCCCGTGCAGCTCTCGTCCAGCTCCAGCTGGAAGCTGACGCTCCAGCTCTTGTCCGCAACATCGTACAGCCGTATGCCTGTGTCCACAAAGGCGGACTTTTTGTTGCCCGCAAAGCTGTCCTCAAGCGTGTACTCGGTGTCGGAGCCGCTTTGCTTTATCGCAGGCGGAGCGTATTCGGGCGACCAGCTCAAAATCGAGCTTTCGTCCAGCACGCCGTCCACCACCCACAGGTTGTAGACCGTCGTGCCCGAATAGCGGAACACGTTGCCGTCTCCGTCATACTCAGCGCCGACGAGCAGCGAACCGCCGTAGGCGTCGCACTCGGAACCGGCAGCGTCGAGCACCTTTTCGCCGTTGAGATACATCGTGTAAACCGAGCCGTCCTTGACGACGGCGAGCGTCGAGCATTCGTCCTTGGGCAGCGTGACGTTCACGCCCGCCGCGTTGCCGTACATTATGTTGAGCGTATCGGTTCCCGTGCGGCGCGCCAACAGTCCGCGGAACTGATTGTCCGCTTCGTTGAAGCACGCAAAGTAGACGGTGTCTCCCGCCTCGATGTCCGGCGACAGCTGCGCAAGCAGCGTCCACGAGCTTTGCGGGGCCTTGTAAAGCTCAAGCCCGGTGTCGAGGTACTTCTCCACTCCGTCGCCCTCGAAGCGGCGGGAGAGCTTGAGCCGCGCGTCCGAAGCGTCGGTGACTATCTTTTCCTCATCGCTTGCGACAGGCGGCCAGTCGGGCGCCCAGTCGAGCACCTCGCCCGCGTCCAGAGCGCGGTCGTACACCTCAAGCGCGTGCACCGTCGTCGCGCTGTAACGGAAGCGACGCCCCTCGGTGTTCTCCTGACAGCCGATGAGCAGGTTGCCCTCATAGCTGCCGACCCGCCCGAGGTCGAGATCCTGCACCAACTCGTTGTTGCAGTACACCTGCATTCGCGAGCCGTCCTTTATCACCACCAGCTTGACCGTTCCGCTCACGTCGCGTATCTCGCACGCCGCAAGCGTCGAATAGGTCACGAGCAGCGAGCCGTTGGATTTGCCGTGAACGTTCAGCCCGTGATAGTCGTTTTCCGTCTCGTCGTAGCAAGCGAACAGCACCTGGTCGTCCTTGGTCTTAATCGGCGCTTCAAACTCGGCGAGTATCGTCCACGAGGCAAGCGGGTTGGAATAAAGCGGCAAGCCGGTATCGACGTAGTTTTGCTTTCCGTCGCCTATGAACTGGTTTTGCAGCTCGAAAACCGGCTTGGCGGGCTCGGTCGAATAGCCGTGCCAGATATGCGTCGCGTCCTCGCGGCGGTCGGGCAGCTCAAAAGAGCTTTTCAGCGAGCGCGCCAGCGCAGCGGTATACTTTGCGATGCCCGAGTCGTTGAGATGCGCCTCGTCGCGGTAGTCCTTTTCGGGGTCGATGCCCAGCGACTTATAGCTGTCGTTGTAGTTGGTGAACTCAAAGCCGTACTCGCTTGCAATCTCGCGAATGCGGTTAAAGCGGCGCTGCTCAAGCTCGGTGAGCGCAAAGGGCGAGGCAATCAGCTTTGCGGGAATGCCGTGAGATTTGCAAAGCTCCAGCGTTTTGCGCAGATACTCCTCGCTTTTGGGCGTCAGCTCCTCTGCGCCGCTGACAAGCGATGTGTCCATTATCTCGGTCGGGTAGACGAGGTCGCCCGAGCTTTCAATCGTCTGTATGTCGGTGTGCCTGTTCCAAAAGAAATACTCGAAATCCGACGCGTTTATCTCGGCGTAGCGCGAATGGTAAGCGGGCAGCCCGAGCAGCAGCGCAGAGCGGTTGCTCTCGGTCGTCGTCACATTGACCGCCTCGTACTTTTCCATTGAAAACGGCAGCGCGAGGGTGTTTTTTGCGGCGTATGAATATTCCAGATAATCCCGTTCGTAGGTCGCGCCGTACACGTCCAGCACCACCGCCTTGGGCGTCTGGGTCTTCAGGCATTCCTCAAGATAGTAGTAGGTGTTCCATATCGGCTGCATGGCTCCCCAACAGCTGTAAGAGGCTATGCCGTACTTTTCGAACATCATGCCGTTGTCCACGTTCACGCCGATGTGGCTCGAGCCGAGCATGAGCACGTCCACCGTGTCCGACGGGAGGTCGTAGTAGTTCTCCAGCGTCAGTATGCCGTCCTGATACTTGAAGGACAGCACCGAGCACACGAAATATAGTATCACCGCAAAAATCGCGACAAAAATCAGAGCGCGGACAAGGAATCTTTTTTTACTCATCTCTCCGCCCTCCTCAGAATTGGAAATAGATAAAGGAAGCCGCGTCGTAGCTCGGACCGTAGCTGCCGAATATCAGCACCGCAAACAGCGCCGCGTAGTATAGCACATAGCGAAGCGCTATGTTCTGCCGCGCAATCAACTCGCGAAGCCGTACGCCGCGCTCGTGCAGGATGTCCACGACCAGCAGCACCGCAATAGCGCACACCGTCACCCAGAAATCCGTCTGGGACAGCCCGAGCGAAAACAGCGTACCGTCAAACAGTACCCACGGATTGAAGCTGCCGAACAGCCGCCCGATTATGTCGAACGCGTCTCCCACGCTGTTCGCGCGGAAGAATATCCACGTAAAATCCACCAGTACAAAGGTCGTGAGCGTCTGCGCCAGACGATGACCGAAGGAATCGGTTTTGACATGAAGCGCGCCGAGCGCCCTCTTTCGCAGCGGCGAGGTGACCTCGCCGACGACCTGAAACAGCCCGTTGAGCGCACCCCAGATGACAAACGTCCACAGCGCGCCGTGCCACAGCCCGCTGACGAGAAACACTATCATGATATTGCGATATTTCTTCAGCTTGCCGACGCGCGAGCCGCCGAGCGGGAAGTACAGATAATCGCGGAACCACGACGTCAGCGAAATATGCCAGCGCCGCCAGAAATCGGCGACCGAATGAGCGAGGTAGGGCTGCTTGAAGTTTTGCATCAAATCGAAGCCGAGCACCTGCGAAGCGCCGATTGCGATGTTGGTATAACCCGCAAAGTCGCAGTAGACCTGAACGGCGAAAAGCACCGCTCCCACGGCTATCTCAAAACCGGAATAGTAGGTGTAGTAGTTGAATATCTGATTGACGATTACCGCGACGCGGTCGGCTATGACCAGCTTTTGAAAGTAGCCCCACAGCATCATCATCAGCCCGCGAACGACGCGGTCCGGCTCAAAGCGGTGCTTTTCGTCAAACTGGCGCAGCAGGTTGCCCGAGCGCTCGATTGGTCCTGCGACCAGCTGCGGGAAAAAGGAGACGAACACGGCGTATTTGAAGAAATTCTTTTCTTCTTTTATATTGCCGCGGTAGACGTCGATGGTATAGCCGAGCGCCTGAAAGATGAAAAAGGAAATTCCTACGGGCAGAACAATGTCAAACGCGGGAACGTTCAGCGACACGCCGAAAAGCCCGAGCGCACCGCGCAGACTGTCCAGCGCGAAATTCGCGTACTTGAAATAGGCGAGCAGCCCGAGATTTAGAAGGAAGCTGACAACGACATAGAATTTCTGCGAGCCGACGCGGCGCTTGTCCGCGGACACTCCCTGCTCCGTCTCACGGCGGGACATACCGATGAAAATGCCGCTCAAATATGTAATAAGCGTGCAGCCGAACAACAGCAGTCCGTACTTCGCGTTCCAGCTCATGTAGAAAAAGTAGCTCGCGATAAGCAGCCAGATATAGCGCACCTTGTGCGGCAGCACAAAGTACACCAGCGTTACTATCGGAAAGAATATCAAAAACGAAAGCGAGTTAAATAGCAAGGCTCTGTCTCCTTTATCTTTCGGTCATTGTTGAATATACGAGCAGCGGCATACACTGGTCGAAGGAATAAATCGCCGCATTCGGGTCGCCGAACGCGCCGTAATACGCCTCGTCACTGTCGCCGATTCGGTAGCGCTCCATTCGCATGAGCGAAATTCGCATAAGCTCGGTGTTGTCCGTTTCCTGCCCTATCAGATAGGACAGCGCGTAAACGGCGGTCGAATGGTAGTCGAAGCCGGCGACGACGCTGCCGTCGGTGTTGTAGCGCGCCGCGAGGGTATCGCTCTTTGCGCGCTCGAGCAGCCAGCTTTCGCTTTTCTCGCTCAGCTTGTCCGCCTTGGCGAGATTCCAAAGTGTATAAAGCGCCTCCGCCGTGTTGAGCGAATCGGTCGAGTAGCTCTTTGTGTCGTAATCATAAGCCGCATAATACAGCGGGAAGTCGTCGGATATGTAACCGCCGTCCACCGTCGCGACGGCGTTCTCATACACCGCCGCAAACCGCTCGTCAGCCGTCGCCATTCGCGAAAGTATATCGAAGTCCGCATAGCACAGCGACAGCGAGGACGCCTTTGCGCCGCCTTGCAGCTCGCAAAAGCTCACAAGTTTGTCGTCCCTTATGCAGCGGGTGTAAATCGCGTCCAGCACCGCGTCGGCGCTGTCCTCATAGCCGCCCCAAAGCGCGTTTGCGCCTGTAAGCGCGCTCCATATCCTCATGTCGTCCAGCGTCGCGTTCGCCGCGCCCTTGCCCGACTCGCCGACATACCACGCCGCAAGCCCGTCGCTTTCCAGCTGCGACGAGGTAAAGCTCCACAGCTCATTAAAAAGCGCCTTGTCCCGCCGTTCGAGCGCAAAAAGCAGCATGAGCCCCTGCGTCTCGCTCAGCGTGTCCTTACCCGTCGGCGAACTGCCCGTGGACTTGCTCGCACAGTACACGCCGCCGTTTTCCCCCGTAAGCTCACGCTTAACAAAGCCGAGCGTCGCGGCAGCGGGGTCGTCGGCGTACTCGAACAGCGCTTCATATTCGCCCGCCGTCAGCACCTTGGTCGCAAACGCGCGGACGGCTCCGTTTTCGTCGAGCACGACCGAGGTCGGTATGCGCTTGAGTCCCCACGCCTCATAGACCGCCAGCCCGTCGTCGAAAAGATTTGTAAAGCCGATGTTCATTTTCTCAAGCTCGTCGAGCGCCGCCTGTCTGCTCTCCTTTTGCGCGTCGAGCTTGTCAATCAGCACCACCTCGGCGTCGTTCGCGGACGCAATGAGCGCAATGTCGGACGCAATCTCAAGCTGCTCCTTGCAATACTTGCACCAGCTGCCCCAGAAGATGACAAGCACCTTTTTTCCCTTGTACTGCGCCAAATCTACCTCGCCGCCGGTTTCGTCAAACAGCTTTGTGCGCGGCGGCGCTTTGCCGATAACGAGCTTTTGCGGCAGGTAATCCTCGGGTGAGGACAGCTCCTGCGAGCTCGGCGGCGTTTCATCGTCGCTCGAAAGCGGCTGCGTTACAGGCGAAGCCGCGGGAGACGAGCGCCACCAGATAAACACGGCGGCAATCGCGAGCAGCACCAGTACGATTGCGGCGGCCACCAGCTTTTCCGCCGTTGTCAGCTTTTTCACAGCGCTCCCTCCTTTTTCATCTTATGTTATCCCTTCGACTTCGGCTCGGAAGCGTTTTCCGCCCCGCCGTTCGAATGATTCTCTCTTTTTTGAATGTCGTGAGCTGCGGCGGATTCGACGTCCACACCGCTCACCGGCTCGCGCACCGCCTCGCTGACGATTATGCCGACGTGCCCCTCGTTGAGCGCGCTTTCCAAATCAAAGGAGGCGTGCATCGCTTTTTCACGCAGCTCCTCGAGCCGGCGTTCCTGCGCCGCAGCCTCGCGCACCTTGCGCGAGCGCTCTGCGCGCTCTGCGCGCTCGCGCTCCTGCGCCAGCTTTCGCGCCATCACCTGTCTGTTGCAGCCCGCAAGCAGTCCCGACACAGCCATTCCCGCAAAAATCGCAAGCAGCGTCAGACCGTGGAAATGATAACGGTTCTGGTTTTCGACAAACAAATGCATCGCCGCCGTCGCGAGCAGCAGCAGCATAAACGAATAGGACGCGTCTGGTTTTCGGAACCACGCGAGTATTCCCGCAATGCCCGCAAATACAAGCATGACGAGATAATACAGGTCGCTGACGTCCATCATATTGTAATAAAAGCTCTCTCGCTGCGGGGTAAGCGTGCCCTGTTGGTCCATGAACAGTATGTTCCATGAAGCGCCGTAGTCGTCGTTGCCCCACAGCACCTCGAATTTGTGCACCATCAAATCCAGCAGCGCCTTGGGGTCGGTTCCCAGACGCTCAAGCGCGAGGTCGCGGCACGCAAGGTGCGCCTCTGTCGCCGAACCGGTCGCGTCAAAGGAATCGTAAAGGTAGTCGGCGTCCTCCTGATTCCAGCCGCCGTAGGACTCGATGTTCAGTCCGACAAGCAGATTATAGCCGAAAGAGGAGCTGCCGGAGGCGAGCTTGCGGTCAACGGTGTAGCCGACGCACATGGAAAAAAAGCTCGAAAACGCGACATAGACGCAAAGCACGATCAGGCAGCGCCGCCAGCCGCGGCTGACCAGCCTTCGCGCGAGCGATATGTCGTTTTTCGGGCGGGCGGGCAGCTTTTCGTTGAGCGGCACAAGACATATCAGCACCGCCGCAAGGTACAGCAGCGCGAGCGGGCGTATCGTCCCGCACACGGCGAGCATCAGACCGAGCAGCATAAGCTCGACGGGGCATTTCCACGTCCCGTCGCTTTTCATCGAATCGACGAACAGCCACATACAGCAAACCAGCAAAAATGTGAACAGATATTCGCCGGCGACAAAGTTGATGTAAAGAATCTGAGAAGGCCAGAACACGGCTGCGCA
>CAYXRE010000060.1:0-10762 GCA_964466125.1 uncultured Oscillospiraceae bacterium | reverse complement strand
GTTGATGATGTCCATATGCTCGGCGGTTATCAGCTCAACGCCGTTTTCCTTTGCCCACGCAACGCAGCCCTTGAGCGCCGTCGGCAGGAAGATGCGCGGGACCTTAATCATCTTCATGCAAGCCTCGTCGGTGAACTTTATCTTGTCGTCGATACGGTTCGCCGCATACTTGACCGAGTCAAGACTCGCCTCGCGTATCGGCAGCAGCTCGGCGCGCGGGCGCTTGAAGCGGGTGTACCAGAAGTTCTTGGAATCGCGATAGCCGTAATCGACCGGAACGCGCGGGAACGCGCCCGCCGTGACGCCGTTTATAATGGCGTTGTAATATTTTTCTTTCATCAGTATCTTATCGACGCGAAGGATAAAGTGCGCGCCGAACGGAGAGGTGATGCCGTTGAAGTCGTGATAGGGTCCCGGGTAGCCGTTGAGCTCGCCCGCCTTGTCCTTGTCCGCGCCGTCCAGCGCGTCCATCCAGGTGCACTCAAACGCCTGATAGCACTCCGCAACGACCTGCGGGTACACGCCGTCGGGGTCGTTCGCCTTCATCAGACCGTCCTCAAGCGTGAAGATGCAGTCCTTCATCTTCTCCTCGGGCGTGTCTCCGGGAAATCCCATGCGCACGCACTCCTTGAAGTACTTCCTGTCGTCGGTTATGAAATTGAGCGTGCACTTCTTATGCTTGAGAAGGTTCTGCGCGGTGTTGGAGGAATTGCGGCAGCACAACAGCATCGCGTAATAGTCCTTTCCGGCGATGTAGTAGGGCTGACACAGGGAATACGGTCCGAGCGTAGTCTTGCCCTCGTCTGTCAGCGTGCCGACGAGCACGGTCGGCATGGGAAAGAACGCCGAGGTCTGATAGAAATTGTCCACGATTCGCAGGTCCTTAAAACTGCTCATTTTGTTTCTCCTTATATCTTCATCATAATTATTTATCGCTTGAAAACAGACGCTTTATCATTGCCTCATAAACTTCGTAATCAATGTCCGACGCGAGCGCGGCGGCAAGCGTCGTTTCGGCGATAAGGGGAGACATCCGTCTGTCCCCGCCGCGCTCGAATTTGACGAGCAGCGCGTCTATGCGCTCGCATATCTGGGTGCGCAGCAAGGCGTGTCTGTCCTCGGTTATGCCCGGCTCTTTCGGAGTGCGTACAAACTGGCTCCAGACGGGAGAATAGCGCCGCGCAAAGGCGACAATCGCGTCGTAGACCGCGCGCATTCCCTGCACAATGCTTTCGGCGCGCTCAATTCCGCAGCGCATGTCCTCGAGCGCGCTCATCCAGTCGCCGATCATCACCGACGCGACGAGCATATCCTTGCTCTTAAAGTAGTTGTATATCGTTCCGACTGCAATGCTGCAGTCCTTTGCGACCGAGCGCAGCGTCAAGGCGCCGTAGCCTTGCTCGAACAGCCGATTTTTTGCCGACGCGATTATCCTCTCCCGCGCCTCGTCGATTATTTTGGGCAAAGTCATCCCTCCCGCACATTTTTATGAACACGTTCATTATAACTGTGTGTGATTATTTTGTCAATCTTTCTTTGGCGGCGCATTTCACAAAATTGCTGGCTTATTTTCGGCAAATTGGCAAGACAGCGCAGCGTCGGAAAACCTGTGTGCGTCCCAAAGCCCACACCGGCAAAACCTTATGCTTGTTTGCGACAAGCATAAAAGCGCTTCGGAGCAGACGGGAAACGCGTGCTTTCACCGCGCTCACGACAGGCAGCACAAAAGCCGGCTGTTCTCCGCTTTCGCGGTAAACAGCCGGCTTTTGTCTATGGTGATTATTTTTTCTTTCTCATCGAGCGCATGGTCTCGAACAGCTTATCCTTGTCCACCGGCTTGGTCATATAGGCGCTTATGCCTGCAAGCCGCGCTTTGTTTATGTCGTCCTCGAAGCCGTTGGCGGAAACGCCGATTATCGGCACCGTTTTCGCGTCCTTTTTGCCGGATGAGCGTATCATCTCGGTCGCACGAATGCCGTCCACATTGGGCATACGCATATCCATGAGTATGAAATCGAACGTGCCCTCGGGGAACTCGACAAACCGCTTCACCGCCGCCTCGCCGTCCGGCACCTCAACGGCGCTCACTCCCTCGCGCTTGAGCATCGCGCAGATTATCCGTCGGTTCAGCTCGTTGTCCTCTGCGACAAGCGCGTGCGCCCCGATTAGCTCGTGGGGGTTCGCCGACGCGCCGGTATTCGCGTAATCCGCTTCATCGTAGCGCCGCAGCGAAAGCCGTATGACGAGCACCGAGCCTCTGCCGCCAGCGTTTTCTATCTCGATGCTGCCGTCCATGCTTTTTATCAGGTTGTTTGCCGCTATCGTGCCCAGTCCGAATCCCACATCCGCATTGCCCCAGTCGTATTCCGAACGGGTAAACGGACGGAAGCGCTCGGGGACATAATCGACATTGGAGTCCGCCGCCTCGGATATGAGGAAGCAGACATCCGCCCGCTCGCCGCCCTTGACGCCCTCAAACACGCGCAGCTCTATCCTGCCGCCCTTGGGAGCGCGTCGAACCGACTGACTTAGATAGCTCACGAGTATCTGGCGCAGCGCGTCGTAGTTGCCGACATATTTGGGCGAAAAGTCCTTCGCGATATCCACCGAGAATTCCAGCTGTGCCTTCTGCGCTCGCGGAGCAATCGTACGCTTTACGCTTTCTGCCACATCGCGCAGCTCGAAGGGTTCCTCCGTCCAATGTGCGCTTTGGGTCTCTATGCGGGTGGTCTCCTGCATATCCTCGACAATGTCGGACATATAATCGACTGTTTGTGCGATTCGCTCCAGACTGTCGCTCATATCCTTGGGGTCCTTTTGCTGCTTTGCTTTCGCAGACAGCTTTATGAGCTCGCTCATGGGAGCGTTTATCTCTCGCGAGACATAGGACAGATAATCGCTCTTCGCCTCGCTCGCCTGCTGCACCATGCTCAGCCGTTCCTCGGTTTTTTGCAGCTTTGCAAGACCCTGCTTTTGCGAGGTGGTGTCAACAAGCGTTATGACACACCCGAGTATCTTGTTCTCGGTCGAGCGATAGGGCGCGACACGCATGAAGAACACCTTGTTCTTGCTCGTCGTTATCTCGCGCTCGTCCGGCACAAGGGTCTTCAGGACATTGTCGCATATCTCGGAGATGTCTACGGTCGGGAAATGATAGGATATGAATTTAAGCGAGCGCCCGATGTCGTGGTCCATAACGCTGAATTCCGCCGTGACGTAATCGGTATAGCGGCGGATGTTGAGCTTGTTGTCCACAAAGATTATGCCGATGAGCGTGGAGGACAGGAAGTTGGCGATGTCGTCGTTGAGGTCGGCAAGCTCGGTCAGCTTGAGCTGATACTCGGAGTTTACGGTGTAAAGCTCCTCGTTGACCGACTGCAGCTCCTCGTTGGAGCTTTGCAGCTCCTCGTTCGCCGTCAGCAATTCTTCGTTTGCCGCCTGCAGCTCCTCGTTGACGCATTCCTGCTCGGCGACGCTGCGGTCGAGCTTGTTCTGAACGCCGCTCAGATCCTGCTCAAGGTCGGTTATGCGCTGGGACGCAACGCGGTCGATGTTGTAGGGTATGCCCTGCGTGTCGTCACCCTTGGGCGCCGCCTGACCGAACACGAGCGCATAGAAATCCTCGCCCCCGCCGCCGCTTTTGCCTATGGGCATTGCGGTCAGGTTGATTACCCCTTCCTCGCGCTCGCCCATAAAATGAATGTCGTCGTAGCGAACCTTCTTTTTTGTCTCACGGGAGGTCTTGAGCAGCGTGGAAACAGGTATTTTCAGCGCGTCGGTCAGCAGCTCATACAGGCTGTTGGAAAAACGCCCCATTGGCAGATGCACATAGTTGCTGCTCTCGCCGTAGGTGTGGACCAGCTCGTTTTTCTCGTTGACGACAAGACACGCAGGCATAAACTGCTCGAGCAGCGTGTTGTCTATCTCGTCCGTCTCGCGGCGGCCTATCTCGTTGGGTCCTAGATGATTGGTGTAGCTCACGTCCGGCTCGCTGGGGAAATCCTCGTCGAGGTAGTTGGTCTGAAGGTAGGGAATCGCCTTCGCGCCGGGAATCTGCACGCTGCTGCAATGGCTGAACAGCTTTGCCGCCGCGTCCACGACAGGGAATGCGTCTGTGAACGCGCCTATCGCCTCCGACTTGCCCAGGAACAGGTAGCCCCCGTCCTTGAGCGAGGTGTGGAAGATGGCGAACAGGTCGTTTTGCAGCACCGGCTGGAAGTAGATGAGCATATTGCGGCAGGAGATGAGGTCAAGCCTGCCAAACGGCGGGTCCTGAAACACATTGTGGGGCGAGAACACAATCATCTTGCGTATCTCGCGGTTGACGATATAGGTGTTGTTGCGCCGCGTGAAAAAGCGGCTGAGCCTTGCGGGGGACACCGCGTCAACGATGTTGTCGTTGTAAACGCCCTTGCCCGCAAAGGTTATCGACTCGACGTCAAGGTCGGTCGCGAATATCTTGACTGTGCGCTTGAGCTTGAGCGTCTCCATCATCTCGCAGAAAAGTATGGCTATGGAATACGCTTCCTCGCCCGTGGAGCAGCCGGCGACCCATACGCGTATCGGCTCCTCCTGCACGCTGTGTACGAGGATATTCTGTATCGCCTTCTCTTTGAGAATATGAAAGAAATCGGGGTCGCGGAAGAAGCTGGTCACCCCGATGAGAACCTCTTTCGCGAGCGTTCTTACCTCCTCGGGCGACTCGTAGAGGAACGCGACATAGTCGGACAGCGTCTCCTTTCGCATGAGCATCATTCGGCGCTCGATTCTGCGAATGACGGTCGTCTGCTTGTAGTGGGTAAAGTTTATGTTGCTGACCTTTTTGAGGATGATGTAGACCTTCTTCATCAGCTCCTCGTCTATCTCTTTTTCGTCGCGCAGCGTGCTCTCGCGCCTGTCGGCAGCCATCGAGATGTGCTGCAGCTCAAGCGCTATCTCCTCGGGGGAAATCTGCGCGTCGACAAGACCCGTGCGTATCGCGCTGCGGGGCATACCGTCGAACTTGGACGAGTCGATGTCCTGCACTATTATCATGCCGTCGTTCTCTTTTATGTCCTTTATGCCGTTGGTGCCGTCCGAGCCGGTGCCGGACAAAACAATGGCAATCGCGTGCGCTCCCGCCTCCTCGGCGAGTGAGCGGAAGAACATATCTATGGGCAGATTGAGCTCTCTTTCCTTCTGGGCGCTGAGCAGCAGCTTGCCGCCGGAAATCCGCATATTTTTGCCGGGCTGTATGACGTAAACGCAGTTCGGCTTCACCTCAATGCCGTCCTCGACCTGCATGACGGGCATTTCGGTGTATTTCGCGAGTATCTCCCCGAGCAGGCTCTTGTAGTCCGGTGACAGATGCTGCACGATTATGTAGGGAAAGCCTGTGTTGGCGGGCAGCGCCGACAACAGCTTTTGCAGCGCCTCCAGCCCTCCGGCGGACGCGCCTATGCCGACCACATAATTGTCGTACTGCTTCTTTGCGGCCGTCTCCGGCTGCTTCTTTTTCGTCATTGTTCTCTCCTTGCGCATTGTTTGAGCGGCCGGTCGGACGCCGCTGCTTTTGCGTTTACTATCGTGGAGCATATCGTCGCATAAAATCCCTTTATCTGTTGCAGCGAGTCGTTTATCTCGCTTATCCTGCCCGCTCGAATGAGCACCACCAGCTCGCCTGTCGCGTGAAACAGCGGAACAAAACCCATGTTTCCCGCAAGCCCCTTGAGTGCGTGTGCCGCCGTAAACGCGTCGTCCCACGAGCGAAGCCTAACGCTCGCTTCCAGCTGGCGCATGGTCGGGTCCTTCAAGAACGCGTCCAGACAGGAAATATACAGCTCCTCGTCGTCCGAAAAGCGGTTCATCGCGCCCGTCACGTCGGTCTCGCAATGTCTTAGGGAATTGAACAGCTCGGTGTGCATAGGCGGAATTCCTCCAAAAAGGCTTGTGCCAGTTTCCTTGCGCGGCGGCAAAAAAGCGCCCGACGATTACACGCCGGGCGCTTATATGTATCATGCGAACCACCGTCTCGTATAATACGAAAGCACTGTGCTGCGTGAAGTCGTTTGGAAAAAGCATATAGTGCTTTTAGTATAATATGCCGTTGCGAATCGGTCAACCTTCGTCCGAAGGATTCGAGACGTTTTTTGTCTCCTCCGAACGGGCTTCACCGCGTCCCCGCAGCTTGTTTTTGTACATATCGGCGTCCGCCGTCTCAATCGCCTTTTCCAGCGAATCGCCGGGCTTCGGCCACACGATACAGCACCCGACGCTCGCCGAAAGCGCGTATTCGGATTTGTTGGAGGCGTTGAACTTCGCTATGCGACGCTCAATGCTCTCGATATAGTCCGAAACGTAGTCGTCGCTTACGCCGCAGGCAATGACGACGAATTCGTCGCCGCCGTAGCGGGAAACGACCTCGCCGTGCCGCCGCGTCGAATGCAGCACGTTCGCGAGCGCCTTGATGTAGCGGTCGCCCTCGTCGTGACCGCAGTTGTCGTTTATCGCCTTGAGCCCGTTGAGGTCAAAGAACAGCAGCATGGCGTTCTTGCCCTCCTGTATGCTCTGCGACCAGACGCGGGAGCCGAAGCGGTTGAAGCCCGCGCGGTTGTATATACCCGTGAGCGCGTCCACGCACCACATCTCGCTCAGGCGCGTTATCGCGCTTTGCATCAGCTGAGCGCGGCGTATGCTCTCAATGGAGTTGGAGATGTTCATCAGCCACGAGTAGTACATCTCGCTTTCAAACGGAAACTCGCTTCCCGTGCAAACGCAGTAGCCGAACATCTCGTTGCCGTAGTGCAGCGGCGAGACTATGTAGCTGCCGTCGCCGCACGGAACATCCGCGCGTTCGAGTATGCCGGACATATCAAAATCGTCCCGCTCGAACACCTCTCCGTCCTCGTAGCCGATGAGCAGCAGCGTGCCGGACTCTGCGGAAATCTCGTTGGGGAACATTACGCCAATCATGTCCTCCGCGCGCTGACGGCGCATTACGTCCTTGTACAGCACGAGATAGAAGCGACGGAAGCCGCTCATGGGAATATAGGTTTTCAGCGAGTCGCGAAGCCCGTCAAAGGAGTCCACGTCGGTAAGGTCTATCGCCATGCGGCGGGTCTCAAGGATATAGTCCTCGGTGCGAAGCTGATTGCTCAGCCGCTCCATGCGAAAACGGTCCACGTCCATTCCCGGACCGTCCGCGCACCCGCAGCTGTCGCGGAACACAGGCTTTGCGTCGATGGTGATGGTCGTCTGCGGGTCGTCTCGCAGCAGCGCGTCGCACGCGGCGTAGCCCTCCTGCTTCTGACCACGCTGCACCGAGCTGAGCGCAGGCTTGTGGTAGACCGCCTCGTAGTCGTCGTCAAAGCCCGCGAGCCTCACGTCCTCGGGCACACGCAAGCCGTGCCGCGCCAGCGAGGAAAACGCGCCGAGCGCCATGCGGTCGTTTGCGGAGATGACGGCGTCCGGCAGCTCGGAGTCGTTTTCGAGAAAATACTCGATTGCCCGCTCGCCGCTTTCAAGGAAAAACGTGCCCTCAAACACCCTCGCGGGGTCGTAGGCTATCCCGTTTGCCTCCAGCGCCTCGCGGTAGCCGCGCAGGCGGTCGACCGCCTCGCTGTTGACGAGCGGTCCGGAGATGAAGTCGATTTTTTTGCACCCGTGCACCTTTATCATGTGCTCGACCAGCTCGCGTTCGGGCGTCGCGTTGTCGATAAAGACGTTGATGAACCCGTCCATCTCCTTTTCGACGCTCACGCGCGGCACGTTGCTTTGCGCTATGCGGCGTATCAGCTCGTCAAGGCACTCGGGCGAATATATCGAGCTGTTTATCAAAATACAGCCGTCGAAAAGCGGTATCTGAGCCATGTCATATATTTTGTACTCTCCCGCATCATGTGAGCTGTCGGGGGTAAAGCGGCGCTCGCAGGTATATACGAACAGCGCGCAGCCGTTTTGGGCAGCGCACCTGCGTATGCCGCTTATTATCCTGCTCATGTGGGAGTACATCACGCCGGTAACGAACACAGCGATTTTTTTCATAACCGCCTCCGATTATTTACTCAGTTTATATTATACCATCAAATGCTGTGCGCACAATCTTATAATTCCGCTTTTTTCGCCGTTTGGCTGCATTTTTCCCGATTGTCTGCGCCACACGGCGGATAATTCAGCACAGCTCGAACGCGCGCAGGGGCGTGTTCGCCGCGCCGGTATGTCATTTTCATAATTACAGCGCTTTTCATTTGCGCCTTGACGCGAAAAAAAAGCCGTGCTATTGTTTACATATAAAGTTACTTAACTATGTTTTGACACGGTCCGACCACATATTATGAATCGGAGCACAATACACATGCAAAACGAACCGACGAGCCTTGCGCGCGACAGCGCCGCCGCAATGCCGTCCGACCTCAAGGTGCAAAACCGAATACGCATACTCAGGGCGTTTCGCGACGGGCAGGAATATACTGCGGGCGACGTCTCAGCCGCGACGGGCATAAGCAAGCTGACGGTCATGCGTGCAATACAGTTTTTCTGCGCAAAAAATGTGCTCATTCCGACCGGCAAGGGCAGCTCGACCGACGTCGGCGGAAAAAAACCGGTCTGCTTCAAGCTGCACGCGAGCAAGCACCTGCTGAGCATTACGCTGTGGCCAGGACACCTGAACTTTGCGCTGTATGATATGCTCTGCTCACGCGAAAGCTATATCGAGATACCCATGACGCTGCCAAGCGACGTAGACGAGCTTTTCGGCATAATCCGCTCGCGGGTCGGCGAATACCTGCTCGAAAACCATGTGAGCACAAAGGAACTGTACGGCGTGGGGCTTTCCACCTCAGGCACGGTGGACTACCGCACCAAGCAGCTCAAGTACAACTCCCTCAACCCCGAATGGGGAGCCGACGTTCCCTTCGGAGAATACCTTGGGGACATCTTCGGACCGGACGTCGCGATATTTGTCGAAAACGCGGGCAAGATGACCGGACGCTCCGCGCTGCTCGACCCCTCGCTCGAAAACCACCGCGTGCTGGTGCTGTTCACCACATGGGGGCTGTCCGCCTGCCTTATCGAGAACGGACACATACTCAACGGGCGCGACTCGCTCATAGGCGAGATAGGACACATGACCATCGACCCGCACGCCACAGAGGAATGCGGCTGCGGCGGACACGGCTGCTTTGAGCGCATGGTGGACATCAGGCGCATACGTCGGAGCATTTCGCTCGACCCGCCGGACATCAACTCGCTGCTTTTCGGCAAGCCGACCGACGACATAACCGTCCAGACGCTGTTCGACGCCTCCGAGCGCGGCGACGCTTACGCGCGGCGCATAGTTCGCGACGTCGCGGGCATTTTCGCCGTCGCGCTGCGCAACATCTCGCTGGTTTTCAACCCCGACGTCGTGCTGTTTCAAGGCGATTATTCCCGCGCGGACGATTACTTTGACCGCTCGCTGCGCGAGGAACTTGCGCGCTTTCGCTATTTCCCGAAAAGCGGACCGTTCGGGATACGCTACGACACCCGCTCGCTGTTCGAGCTGGACGCGCGCGGAGCCGCCGTTACGCTCGCGGATATGTACTTTGCCGAGCCGTCCATCTACGCGGACGATAATTAAGCCATTATCTCTCCTTTTGATTTTTGTTGTAAAAGACCGCGCGAGCACTTCGCGCGGTCTTTTACATTTTAGGAGAGGATATTACAAAAGGTTGGCAATATCAATATTTGCGCCGACCAGTCCCGCGAAAGCTCCCGAAGCCGCCTCGGAGGTCTCAGGGTGGGCGATGAGCCACTTGTTGGTCGCAGTCATGCACTTGTCCTCGTCGTTGCCCGCCTTGAACTGCGGCAGTCCGACGTTGGTCCCGAGCGGCAGAACGATTGCCACATGGAAGCCCTGCCCCGCCTTGGCGTTGCACGGAGCGTAGTGCAGAGTGGTTGCGTACAGCTCGACCGCGCCGCCCGCAGGCAGCTCGAACGCTTCTATCTTCGCGGTATCATAGGTTCCGTCCGCCGCGATGTCCTGCTGTTTTCCGACGAGCAGTATCGCGCCTTCAAAGGAAATGTTTATCTCGCTGTTGCGGTGATACTCGACACAGTTGAGCTTGGTGTTTGAGCCGTTGCAGTAGCCTATCTGTATGGGCATTCCGCCGAATGCGCGGTCGCGCAGCTCGCCGAAAGCGCTGAGGCTTTCGAGCGCCTTGCACGACGGGACATAAACCACCGCGTCGTTCGGCTTTTGCTGTGCGGACAGCACCGTTTGCAGCTCGTAGAAATCATAGCCCTCGAGCACCTTTCCGTACTGTGCGAAGGAAGGGTCGCTTACAGGTTTTATCGTCATGAGAAAAGCCTCCGATTATTCAAAGGGATTTTCCGCGTCGTAGAGCATTCCGGCGGGACGGTTGAACTGAATGTCGCCCACTCCGAGATAATCAAACAGCGTGTACAGCGCCTTGCCGGCAGAACCGAACGCGACAGCGCCGTGATGCGGATAGTGCTTGCGAATGAGCACGTTGCGGTAGAAGCGTCCCATCTGCGGGATCGCGAAGATGCCTATGCCGCCGAAGGAACGTGTCGCGACGGGGAGTACCTCGCCTTGCGCGACATACGCCTGAAGAGAGGTGTCGGCGTTCGCCTGAAGCCGGAAGAAGGTTATCTTGCCCGCGTCTATGTCGCCCTCGAGCGTTCCGCGCGTGAAGTCGGGCGTGCCGCCGTTTTCAAGCAGGCGGTTCTGGATAAGCTGGGCTACGGCGACGCCGTGCCGGTGCCGACGGAACCTTCGCTCGAG
>CAYXRE010000059.1:0-10986 GCA_964466125.1 uncultured Oscillospiraceae bacterium | reverse complement strand
GCTGAGACCCTGTGTCTTCTCCTCGTCCTTGAGGCTTCGACTGGAAAGACCGATGTCGCAGCGTCCTTCGAGGACAGCCGTGATGCCGGAGCCGGAGCCGGTGGGATTGTAAGTGAAGGTCACGTTTTTGTTTTGCGCCATGTAGGACTCGCCGAGCGCGCCGATGACCTTTTCCATAGAAGTCGAGCCGTCGGTCGATACTGTGCCCGCGATGACCTTTTCCGCTGCGGGTGCTTGTTCGCTTACGGGCTGTTCGGCGGCGGGAGCTGTTCCGCAGCCCGCCAGAACGGCGAGCGCCAGAACTCCGATGATGAGCATACTGATGATTTTCTTCATGATAAATTCCTTTCGTTTTCATGTCTGTTTGTTTTCTACGGTTTTCATGATACAAAGCCGCTGTAAAATGAAAAAGAAGCCTTGTGTAAAATCCATGTAAAACCGCCGCAGGGCGGGCGAGGTATGACGCTTCACGAGCAAACGAGAACCGACAGAAAAAAGCGCAAAGCGCCAAAGGCAAGCATAAGCATCTTGCTCTCAGGCGCTCGCGCAGAGTATAATACAATTTATAGGGGTGACTGCGAAACCCCGCTTGACGCCCAAGCGGAGAAAACAACGCAGGCATACGGAGCAATATGGATTTCAAGCAGCTCAAAAGAAACTGCACAAAGGATATGTCCTCGCTGCCCGCTTACAAGCTGGCGGTGCTGGGCGACTGCGCGACGCAGCATATCGCGACCGCGCTCAAGGGGTACGCTTATGAGCAGGGGTACGCGTTCGATATATTCGACGCGGACTACAACCAAATCGACGCCCAGCTTATCGACGCGGGCAGCGAGCTCTTTTCTTTTTCGCCGAGCGGCGTGCTGTTTTGTATGTGCACCGAAAAGCTGTACGAGCGCTTTGCCGAGACGCCCGCAGCACAGCGGGAAGACTTCGCGCAGCGAGAATTCGACGTAATCGAGGGCTACTGGAGCGCCGTCAGCGGGAGAATTTGCGCGAATATAATCCAGTTCAACTTTGCCGAGTACGACGACGGCGTTTTCGGCAGCTATGCGAACAAAACGGCGCAGTCCTTTTTATTTCAATTGCGCAAGCTGAATTTGCTGCTCGCGCAGGGCTGTCAGCGCGCGAAGAACGTGTTTATCGCCGACGTGTGCGGCATACAGAATCGCTGCGGACGCGAGGGCTTTCATAAGGACAAGCTGTACTACATCGCAAAAATGCCCTTTACCAACGACGCGCTGCCGCTCGTTGCAAAGGCTGTCGTTGACGTTGTCAAGGCCACGCTCGGAAACATCCGCAAGTGCGTCATCTGCGACCTCGACAACACGCTGTGGGGCGGCGTTGTCGGCGACGACGGACTGGAGGGCATCGAGCTCGGGGAACTGGGAACGGGGCACGCGTTCTGCGCGCTTCAAACGTGGCTTCGCGAGCTGAAAAACCGAGGAATCATTCTCGCGGTGTGCTCCAAGAACAACGAGGATACGGCGAAGGAGCCCTTCGAAAAGCATCCGGACATGGTGCTTCGACTTGAGGACATCTCCGTGTTTGTCGCAAACTGGCAGGACAAGGCGACCAACATAAAAAGCATACGCGAGATACTCAACATCGGCATGGACAGCATTGTGTTTTTGGACGACAATCCCTTTGAACGCAATCTGGTGCGCAGCCTTATCCCCGACATAACCGTGCCCGAGCTGCCCGAGGATCCGGCGGAGTATCTCGATTACCTGCAAGGGCTGAACCTGTTTGAGACGGCGAACTTTTCTGCCGAGGACAAGGACAGGACGGCGCAGTACAAGGCGGAGGCGGCGCGCGTATCGCAGCGCCGACAGTTCGCCGATTTCGGCGAGTACCTTCAAAGTCTTGAGATGACCGCCGAAGCGAAGCCGTTCGATTCCTTCAATTACCCGCGCATCTCCCAGCTCTCTTTGCGCTCAAATCAGTTCAATCTGCGCACCGTCCGCTGGTCCGAGGCGGACATCGAAAGGCTTGCGCGCGACGACGGGTACATAACGCTGTACTTCACGCTCAAGGACAGGTTCGGCGACCACGGATTAATCAGCGCCGCGGTGATGAAAAAGCAGCCGGACGATACGCTGTTTGTCGAAAACTGGTTCATGAGCTGCCGTGTGCTCAAGCGCACAATGGAGGAGTTCATCGTCAACCGAATGCTGCTTGCGGCAAAGGAAAACGGCTGCAAGGCGGTGGTGGGCGAGTATCTGCCCACGCCCAAGAATTCCATGGTCGCGGATATCTACGAGCGCATGGGCTTCAAAAAGACCGAAAACGGGCGCTTTGTTGCGAACGTCGGGGATTTTAAATACAACAATACTTACATTAAGGAGACGGAATAATGACAAGAGAAGAAATTTTGGCGGCGGTCAACGAGGTGTTTCGGGACAATTTCTGCGACGAGAGCATAGTCGTCAACGAAACGACCACGGCGGCGGATGTGCCTGCGTGGGACAGCCTTGAGCACATCAACCTCATAACCGAAATCGAGGACCGCTTCGGTATGCAGTTCAAGATGAAAGAGGTCACGGGCATGAAGAATGTCGGCGAGATGCTCGACATAATCGCGGAGAGAACAAGCAAGTAAGCCGGCTTGAACGATGAAAGCCCGCTGCCGCTCGGTGCGGACGGCTTTTTTCAATCGAATTGCGGCGCTCAAAACATCGACGGGGTGCAATTATGGTCTGTTTCGGAACATGGAAGCTCGAGGACGCGCGCTTGGCGGTCAAGTGCGCGATTGAAGCGGGCTATCGCGCCATAGACGCCGCGTACTCCTACGGCAACGAGCGTCAGGTCGCGCAGGGAATAATCGAAAGCGGCGTTGAGCGGCGGGAGCTTTTCATAACAAGCAAGCTGTGGAACACCATGCGGGATTTTGACAAGGTGCAGCTCGGCTGCAGGAAGTCGCTGCGCAGCCTCAAAACCGACTATCTGGATATGTACTTGATACACTGGCCTGCGTCGCTCGCGCTGCACGAGAACTGGCGCGAGCTCAATGCCGAGACATGGCGGGGCATGGAAGCGCTGCTTGACGAAGGACTGGTCAGGGCGATCGGCGTCTCCAACTTCACGCCGAATCAGCTTTCCGAGCTGCTGAAAACGGCAAGGACGGTTCCTGCGCTCAACCAAATTGAGCTGCACCCCGGTCAACCGCAGACGGACGCCGTCGATTACTGTGCAAGCAAGGGCATCGCCGTGCAGGCGTGGAGTCCGCTCGGCAGCGGCGAGGTGCTCAAAAACCCCGTGCTTATAGCCTTGGCGGAAAAGTACCGCAAGTCTCCCGCCCAAATATGCGTTCGCTGGTGTATTCAGCGAGGCGTTGACCCCGTAGTGCGAAGCTCCAACGCAAGCCGTATAAAGGAAAACCTCGACGTGTTTGATTTTGTCATCTCACAAAGCGATATGGCTCTAATCAACGCGATTGAGTATTGCGGCGGCTCGGGGCTTAATTCGGAGACCATCGAAATATTCGGCTAGCCGCCAAAGGGGAAGAACGAATGACACCAAGCGACAGCGACAGTTTGCAGAAAATGCGCCGCGAAATATTCCTCACCGCCTGCTGCGGGAACACGGGGCATCTTGCGTCGGCGTTCTCGGTTGCGGAGATTCTCTATACGCTTTACTTTAAGGGGATTCTTCGCTATGACGCGAAAAATCCGCGCTGGGAGGGCAGAGACAGACTGATTGTCAGCAAAGGACACGCGAGCCTTGCCATATATGAGGCGCTGTGTCTTGCCGGCTTTTTTTCGCGCGGAGAACTGCGCACCTTTTGCCGCCCGGGCTCGGCTTTCGGCGGCGAGGCAAGCCCGAACGAGGTCCCCGGCGTCGAGGCGGCGACCGGCTCGCTCGGTCACGGGCTTTCCTACGGCGTTGGCGCAGCGCTCGCGTACAAAACCGACGCAAAGAACAACCGCGTGTATGTCGTCGTCGGCGACGGAGAGTGCGAGGAGGGAAGCATTTGGGAGGCGGTCATGTCCGCCGCGCACTTTGGGCTGGACAACCTGACGGTGATACTCGACTGCAATCGGCTGCAAAAGATGGACACGGTCAGCCGCGTCATGAGCATTGAGGACTGGCACGGGCGCTGGGAGGCGTTCGGCTGGGACGTGAGCGAGACGGACGGGCACGACGTGGACGAATTGGAAAAGGCGCTCAAAGCGCCGCCGAGCGCCGGAAAGCCCAAATTGATAATTGCGCACACAATCAAGGGCAAGGGCGTTTCCATAATGGAAAACAATGCGTCGTGGCATTGGAGAATGCCGACGCGAAAAGAGCTTCCGACGGTGCTGCGCGAGCTCGGAATCACCCAAGAGGAGTATGAGAAATGCAGCAAGCATATATAAACGCTCTGTATGACCTCGCCGAGCGGGACTCGAATGTGGTATCGCTGCTTTCGGACAGCGGCACCGATTACGACGAATATTTCATGCGGGATTTTCCAAAGCAGTGCTTCAACTTCGGCATAGCCGAGCAGAACAAGGTCGCCGCCGCTGCGGGAATGGCGAGCTGCGGAAAAATCCCGTTTGTTTACACCTCCGGCGCCTTTCTCGCCTACCGCGCGTACGAGTTTATCCGCGACGACGTGTGCTTGACGAACGCAAACGTGAAAATCGTCGGCATGGGCAGCGGCACGGCGTGGAGCACCCTAGGCGCGACCCATCACACCACCGAGGATATAAGCGCGCTGCGTGCTCTGCCCAATCTCACGATTCTCTCACCCGCTTCTCCCGCCGAGGTCGCAAAGGTCGTAAACGCCGCTTATGAAATCAACGGACCTGTCTATATTCGCCTTGGCATGAAGGGCGAACAAGAGCTCTACGGGCAGGATTACGAGTTTACTCTCGGCAAGAACATAACGCTGAAAAGCGGAGGCGATATCGCGATATTCTCCACAGGCAGCGTAACCACGCAGGTCATGCTGGCGGCGGCGCTGCTTGCAGAATGCGGAATCGACGCGCGGGTGATAAATGTTCACACGCTCAAGCCCTTTGAGCGAAGCAGCGTTGCGGCGGCGCTTCGCGAGGTGAAGGCGCTCGTGAGCGTGGAGGAGCACAGCACGGCAGGCGGACTTGGCAGCATAATTGCGGACGTGATTGCGCTCGAGCGTCTGGGCGGCGCGCCTTTTTTGAAGCTCGGCATTCCCGAGCGCTTTGCCGTCGGCTACGGCACCCAAGCGGAGGTGCGCGCGGCGAACGGACTGGACGCGAAGGGGATATTCAATACGATTAAAGATTGGTTTACGGCGCTATGAACGAATACACATACGAGAGTATTTCAACAGAGGACGAGGCGAGCTTTTGTGCGGCGATAAGCGAGCAGATGATGACCGGTTTTCGCGAAAGCAGCGGAGATATTAACCCGCTTCACTGCGACGAGGACTTTGCGAAGCAAAACGGCTATCCCGGACGGGTGGTCTACGGTATGCTGACCTCGTCGCTGTATTCGACGTTGGCGGGAGTTTATCTGCCGGGGAAGTACTGTCTCTTGCAGGGTGTGGACGCGCGCTTTCACAAGCCGGTTTTTGTCGGCGACCGACTGACCGTCAGCGGAAAAGTGGCGCAGAAGCACGACAGCGTTCGAATGATTGTAATCAAAGCCGAGATAAAAAATCAGCGCGGCGAAACCGTCTCAAGCGCGATAATCAAAGCGGGGTTTCTTCCGCAGCAATAAGCGCGGTGCGCCGGCGTTCCGAGCAAGTCAGCAATGAAAGGGATACAGCAACAAAAACAAATCGGGAGGCAAGCGGATATGGCAGCAGCAAAGGTTTATGTACGGCACCTAAAGTCGGAATATCAGACCGAGAGCAGGACGAAATTTCTGCCGCTTTCGGCGGAAATGACCGACGAGATAAAAGCGGTCGTCACGGAGATTTTCGACGCGGCGGGCGGCGCAAGGCTGCTGAAAAGCAGCAAGGACGTGTATATCAAGCCCAACGGCATCGACGGCAATCCCTACTGCTTCACCCGCCCAGAGCTGGTGCGCGCGGTAATCGAGTACTGGAAAAACGCGGGCGCGAACCGCATTTATCTGTTCGAAAACTCAACGCAAAGCAACATCACCCGCCTTGTTTTCGAGATAACCGGCTATGCGAAAATCTGCCGCGAGACGGGCGCAAAGCCGATTTATCTTGACGAGGACAAGGGCGAGCGGTACGAGTTCAAGGGTCGCGATGACGCCTCGCACGGCGGCGACGGCTACATAAGCTCGTCGTTCGAGATGCCGCGGTTTGTAATCGACAATCTCATCAACAACGCGGACAAGAATCTCTACATCAGTCTGCCCAAGCTCAAGACCCACTCGATGGCGGGCGTGACGCTCGGTGTGAAGAACCAGTGGGCTTTCCCGCGCCAAAGCGACCGCGGCTTCGACCACAACTACAACCTCAAATACAAGCTCGCCGACGTGCTTTCCTACGTCCGACCCGATTTCACCCTTATCGAGGGAGTTGAGGGCACGATAAACGGACACTATCCCGTAACCGCGCTCGCGGACGAATGCGTGCTGCCGCTTCGCGTGCTCATAGCGGGCGCGAACGTCGTCGCGACAGACGTCGTCGGCGCTTCGGTGTTCGGGCTGACGCTTGACGACGTGCCGCATCTGAAGGTCGCCGTCGAAAAGGGACTGTCGGACGGCGTGCGCTCAATTGCGGACATCGACGTGGACGGCGACATTTCCATGTACGACACCAAGTACCCGACCGACTTGTACGACAGCTTTCCCAAGGACGTCAACCTCGTTTTCGGCAAGGAGCGTGCGTGCAAGGAGGGCTGCGTCAACAATCCGCTGACGCTGCTGCAAATCATGTGGAACGACCACGGCGGCAAGGGCGGCTGGGACATGGTCATGGGCAAGGGACATGACCCGCAGGTCATTGACGCGCTCAAGGGTCCCGTGCTCGTCGTCGGGCACTGCGCGATAGACGAGGTGGGCGAGCGTCTGGTAAAGCGGCTCGGCAAGCGCAACGTGTTTTTCAGCGGCAAATGCAACGAGCTTGCAAAGTCCGCCGCGGCTATGTTCTATCTCATGAAGGTGGATCCGCTATCCTTTGCGCCGCTGCCTGCGCTTACGGCGGCAAAGTGCCTGCTGCTTGCAAAGCTCCACGGCACAAAGGCGCTCGTACCGTCGATTCTCTCCAACCGATTCAAGACTGTTTAACGCAGTTTTACATACCTTTGTGTATTCCAACAACGAGCATTGCGTCTACTACGTTTTGAACAACGAGTTCGACAGCGTGCAGAAGCATTGCTTCAAGTAGCGACATATTTTTATCCCTCGTCGGGAGAGGAGAGTACGGATGATTAAACCCGCACAAGCACAGAACCTGAATACGCTGGCGGCGCTCGCCAAGGAGCTTTGGAGCGAGCATGAGCTGAGTGAGCTTGCGTGTGAGTATGAGGGATTCATCGCAAATCCCGAAGCGCAGTGCTTTATTTACTATGTTGACGACAAGCCTGCCGCCTTTGCGCACTGTCAGCTTCGGCACGACTATGTGGAGGGCACAAGCAGCTCGCCCGTCGGGTATCTGGAGGGTATTTACGTTAAAGCGGAGTATCGCCGCCGCGGCATAGCAGGGCAGCTGCTCAAGGCTTGCGAGGACTGGTCGCGCGAGCGGGGCTGCACCGAGTTTGCGAGCGACTGCGTGCTTGACAACATCGACAGCCTGCGTTTTCATATGAGCATGGGCTTTTCGGAAGCCATACGAATCATCTGCTTTCAAAAGGAGCTTTGAGCGAGAATCGTTTACGAAGCAGTCGGCTTGTCTGCGACTGACGACGCGCGGGCAACAAAGCCGGAATCAAAGGCGATGACGAAAACTCCCGCTGTGACGGCAAAACGAAAGGGATGAAGTGTTTTATGGATGACAGCCTGCATTTTTTGCTCAATCTTGCGCTGATACTGCTTTTCACCAAGGCGTTCGGCGTGTTGTCAAAAAAGTTTGCGCTGCCGCAGGTGGTCGGCTCGCTGCTCGCGGGCATACTGCTCGGACCGCTTGTGCTCGGCTGGGTGACCAAGACCGAGTTTATCACACGCATAGCTGAGCTGGGCGTAATCATACTCATGTTCGGCGCGGGTATGCAGACCGACGTTAAGGAGATGAAGCGTTCGGGACTGACGGCGTTCCTTGTCGCGCTCGTCGGCGTGCTTGTGCCGGTCGGCGGCGGGACGGCGCTGGTGCTGCTGTTTCCGCCTGAGGGCGGCGAAGTCGCCGTGTTGAAGGCGGTATTTATCGGCGTGATACTTTCCGCGACGTCGGTTTCGATTACTGTTGAAACGCTGAACGAACTCGGCAAGCTCAAGACCCGCGCGGGCAGCATAATCCTGAGCGCCGCCATTATCGACGACGTGCTGGGCATAATCGCGCTGACACTCGTGAGCTCTTTGGCAAAGCCCGCAGACGGTTCGGCGTCCGCGGGTATCTGGACGGTGCTTTTGAAGATACTCGGTTTCTTTGTGTTTGCAGCTCTAGTGGGCTTCGTGTTTTATAAAGTGTACCGCCGGTGGGTGCAGCGTTCGCAGCGAGATTTGCGCCGCTTCGTAATCGTCGCGTTTGCGTTTGCGCTGTTGTTGAGCTACTGCGCCGACCGTTTCTTCGGCGTCGCGGACATAACCGGCGCGTATCTTGCGGGGCTGATAGTCTCGCTTACTCCCGAGCGGGATTATGTGTCCAAACGCGTTGAGACAACGGGCTATATGGTGTTTACTCCCGTTTTCTTCGCGTCCATAGGGCTTGGCGTCACGGGGATAGACATGACGCCGCGCTTTGCGATTTTTACCCTTGCGCTCATTGCGACGGCGATGCTCACCAAACTCATAGGCTGCGGACTGACCTCAAAGCTGACGCTTAAAAACGCCTCGTGGACCGAGGCGATTCAGATAGGAGTCGGTATGATAGCGCGCGGTGAGGTGGCGCTGATAGTGGCGAACCGCGGCGTTTCGCTCGGCTTGATTTCGAACGCGATGTTCACCCCGATTGTCCTGCTCATCATTGCAAGCTCCATGCTCACTCCCGTGTTTTTGAAGCTCGCCTTCAAGCCGAAGGGCAATTCTGCCGCGCAATAAAGATATAACAACAAAACGGGCTGCCGTTCGCGAAAAAGCGAGCGGCAGCCTGTTGTGTGCTCGGTGTGTTTTGAATGTTATGCGTTCGTCCCGTTCGTTACCGCGCAAAAAACTCCTCGCACAGACGAACGAATTCCTTCATGTTGGACAGCATGGCGGGGTGAGAGCCGCTTTCGAACAGGTGCATTTCTCCATGTTCCGTTTTCTTCAATATATCGCCGTAGACTTGCTCGAAAAAGCCCGGCGGGGCAAACTCGTCGCCGAGGCTGCCGCACAGCAAGATATCCGCCTTGAGAGAGCTTAGCGGCTGATGATAGAAGTTGCCGATGTGCGTTGCGTGCGCGAGTATGGCGTCGGTATCCGCGTCCACCGCGCTTTCCCAATCCTCGCCGTTCATCGCTTCATAGAATCGCCGCGCGCCCTCGTCTTGCTTGGACGCCTCGCGCTGCGCAGCGATGCTTTCGGTCACGTCCGAGAGCGCCCTTTCTCCCTCAAAGCTGTCCGCGACGAGCTTTTCCACCAGCTCGGGGCGCTCGAGCGCAAGGTTGATTGCGGCGATTGCGCCGCCGCTTGAGCCGATGACAAACGCCCGCTCGCAGCCGAGAAAATCCAGCAGCGCCGCAGCTTGCAGCGCCTCGTCGTACCACAAATCCTCCGCGAGCGCGGGCACTCTTGCGGACCTGCCGCAGCCGAGGAAGTCGATGACGATCACCCGAAAACGCTTCGCAAGCTCCGGCACGAGAGAAGCGAACATCGCGCCGGAAGCTGTGTTGCCGTGCAATAGCAAAAGCGGCGTTCCCGAGCCGTTTTCCTCATAGTAGATGTCCTTGTCACGATAACAAAAGTAAGGCATGATTTCTCCTTGTTGGACGCTTCGTCCGGCGAGTGTTTCTTTATGTGTACATACAATGATAAACGAGCAAAGGCTGTCGGTCAAGAAAGCAGCCGATTACAGCGCTTGAGTTTTCCCGTATCCCGTGCCAAGCATGGTGAAATAGTGTATAATATAAACATCAAAAAACGGGGGAAAGAGTATGGAATTCTATGAGGCTGTCGAAAATCGCCGCACGATAAGGGATTTTACGGCGGACGAGATGCCGCGCGAGGTAATCGAGCGGATTATCGCCGCAGGCATGAAAGCGCCCACCAACGATCACATGAGAGATTGGCATTTTGTCGTCGTCACCGACAAAGCGCTCGCGGCGCGGTGCATCGAGCGCATTCCCGAGACGTTTTCGGACGAGCAGGTGGAGGCGGTGCTTCACGACTGGAATTTGACCGACGGCTGCCAGCAGCAGGCGTACAAAATCGCCATCCCCAAACAGTACCGTATGCTTATCGACGCAGCGTGCATGATTATCCCGCTGCTCAAACAAAAGGTGGATTTGCTGCACCCGCAAAACCTCTCGCACCTCAACGGCTTTGCGTCCATCTGGTGCTGTATTGAGAATATGTTTCTTGCTTCGACCGCCGAGGGCTACGCGAGCACGCTGCGAATCCCGCTCGGTGACGAGGCGCAGTGGGTTCGCAAAACACTGGGCTATCCCGAGGACTACCTGATGCCCTGTTTCATTGCAATGGGCAAGCCGCGCGAGGACGCGGCGTGCGTCAAGCAGCAGGACATACCGCTTGACGAGCGCATTCACTACAACGGCTGGTAAGCGCCCGCAATGTGCCATCGAAAGCCCGCCGTCCGAAAGAACGGCGGGCTTTGTGCTGCCCCTAGCGGGGACGCGATATAAACAGCCCCTCTGCCCCGTCGGCTAAGCGCGCGTAAAATATCAAATATTGGGTTGACGTATATAATTTGGGTCAATATAATTCTATTAGAGGGTTTTACGCACGACTGCCCTGTTCTGCTTTCTGTACGCATTCGCAAGAAAGATAGGCAAAGCGAGGATGTAAGAGTGG
>CAYXRE010000058.1:0-11204 GCA_964466125.1 uncultured Oscillospiraceae bacterium | reverse complement strand
ATCGTTTTGCCCTCGTGCGAGAGTGTGAAGCCGTAGAACGCGCGGGACCAGTTGACGATGTCGGATATGACGTAGTCGCAGTTTTCGCCCTCGCCGAACAGCACGATTTTCTTGTCCACGCCCACGAGAGCGTCAAGGGTGTTTTTATCGTCGCCGTTTGCGAGAACGGCGGTCTTGGCGTTTTGCGCGAAGCGGCGGAAGGATCTCTTTACCCCCTCAAGAGAGCCGAAGTATTCAAGGTGGTCTGCGTCCACGTTGAGAATGACCGCAAGGTCGGGGGACAAATGCAAAAAGGTGTCCTTGAATTCGCACGCTTCAATGACCACATCCTCGCTGCTGCCGCAGCGTCCGTAGCCGTGAATGAGCGGCAGCTTGCCGCCGACGACCGCCGACGGGTCGCGTCCGGAAAGCATAAAAACCGAGGTGAGCATCGCCGTCGTCGTGGTTTTGCCGTGGGTGCCGCTTATGCATATCGCGTGCTCGTACAGCGAACTGACGTAGCCAAGCAGCTCGGCGCGCTCGATAATCGGAATGCCCAGCTCCTTTGCGCGCTCCACCTCGACGTTGCCCTCAAGCAGCGCCGCCGTCACGACCAGCGCGTCCGCGCCTTCGACATTTTTTGCGTCGTGACCGATATGAACGTCTATTCCCATGGCGCGTTCCGCGTCGATTATGCTGCCCTCGTTAACGTCGCTTCCGCTTATTGTGTAGCCCTTGGCTGCCATTATCTCGACGAGCGGGAACATCCCCGAGCCGCCGATTCCGACAAAATGCAGCCGCTTCGCCTTTGCGAGCACGGCAGATACATCACTCATAAAACGCACCTCTTCGTTTGATATGTGCGGGCATAAATAACCATTATTCTTTATTATATTGCTTTGCCGACGTTTATGGAATAGCTTTTTTGAAAATTGACGCATTTATGTTAGAATATACAAATGATATACGAATTTTTGGTCGGTGAGGAATACGATGGAAAAAAGCTCGCGGCGTTCCTGCGCGCGGGCTGTTCGCTGTCCTGCTCGCTGGTGCGCTCGCTCAAGCACATCGACGGCGGCATTCTGCTCGACGGCGGGAACGCCCACACCGACGCGGTGCTTTCCGCAGGGCAGAAGGTGACCGTTTCGCTGCCCGAGCCGGAAAACGAGCTGTCGCAGTGCGATACCGAAGTTCCCATACTCTACGAGGACGGCGACGCGCTTGTGTACGACAAGCCTGCGGGAATGGCGACCCACCCGACGCTCAACGCGCCAAACGGAACGCTTGCGAACGTCTATGCCGCGCTGCTCGCCTCGCGCGGGGAGCGCGGAGCCTTCCGCCCGATAAACCGGCTGGACCGCAACACCTCCGGCGCGCTGCTTGCCGCAAAGACCCGCTATGCCGCGCCGCTGCTTGCGAAAAGCGCCGCAAAGGTCTACATTGCGGTGTGCGAGGGGGACATACCTGACGACGAGGGGACAATCGACGCGCCGATTGGGCGCGCGGACGGCTCGATAATATCCCGCTGCGTCAGGGCGGACGGCGAGCGCAGCGTGACCCACTACGAGGTGCTTGAGCGCTTCGGGACGCATACGCTGCTGCGGCTGCGGCTCGAAACGGGGCGTACGCACCAGATACGGGTGCACATGAGCCATGTCGGGCATCCGCTTGCGGGCGACGACCTCTACGGCGGCTCGCGGGGGTTGATAGCCCGTCACGCGCTGCACTGCGCGTCGATGAGCTTCACGACTCCCGAGGGCAAAACGGTATCGGTGCAAAGCCCTCTTTGCGCGGATATGCTCGAGTTGATTGCCGCATTGCGGGAAAAAAGCGGTCATATTTAGCTAATTGTTACAATTTTCGCGCGGTTGATTTGTAAATACAGATAGTGTATAATACTTTAGTGTTTGCTTATATGAGCTGACGAGAACTGCGGGAAAGGAGCTTTTAATATGGTCAACCGAACTGTTAAAAGCTCGGTCTCGCCTTTTTCGCGCGAGCCCTCGGCGCACCGCCGCGTGCGGGTCGAATGGGGGCTTATCGCCGCATTTATATATCACGGCATGGGCGACTGGCTTTACTATGTCGGCGCGTGGGTGATTCGCTCGTCGCGCAATATGCGCCGCACCTTCAAGCGCTGGTTCGCGGTGTTTGCCCGCGCCTTTTTGCGCGTCACCCGCAGGGTGCTCGGCGCGGTGTCGGACAAGCTGCTCGAGATATTCACCGATATTGCGGCTCCGTTCAAGAAGCTGTTCCGCTCGGTGCGCAGTCTTTTCATTGTCATTCGCTCGAGCGAGGACAGAGGGCTTGCGTTCACCCTTTCCCGCATAGGAATGTTCTTTAAATACGGCTGGCTTTGGAACAAGCAGATGATACTGCGCTTTGCGAACTATCTGCTGCCGCTCGTGAGCCTCGCCGTTTGTCTTATTGTCGTCAACGCCATGCGCAGTCTCAACTATGTGCTGGAGATAAATTATAACGGTCAGACGGTCGGCTACGTTCAGGACGAGGGCGTGTACGACTCGGCGCGCAAGATAATTGAAAACCGCATGGTCGCAAGCGAGAACAAGTCGTGGACCGACGCGGCGACGATGAGCATCGCCGTGACCGACGAGGAGAACATACTCACGCAGGACGTCATGGCAGAGCAGCTGCTTGCCGTCTCCGGCGAGGAGATAGTGCAGGCGACGGGGCTTTACGTCGGCGGAACCTTTTTGGGAGCGACGACGGCGGGAGAGCTGCTGAGCGAATCGCTCGCGTCAGTGCTCGCGCCCGCGCAGGCACAGGCGGTCGCCATGGGCGGCGACGTATCGGTGAAATTCGCGCGAAACGTGGTGACCGAGGACGGAGTTTATCCCGCCGACAGCGTTTTGCCTTTTGATACACTGAATGATTATATAATCAACGACGAGCCGCGCGATATTTACTATGTCGCGTCCGGCGGCGAGAAGATATACGACGTCGCGACGGAGAACGGCATATCCACGGACAGGATATACGAGCTCAACCCGACGGCGAGCGAAACTCTCTCAGAGGGCGACCGAATACTGGTCGCAAGCGGGGAGCAGATGTTCCGCGATAAAACGATAAGGCTTGTCACCAAGACCGAGACCATCGGCTTCGAGACGCGCCCCGTCAAGGACGCGCGCTATCCGGTCGGCTTCCTGACGACGGTGACGGTCGGCGAAAACGGCGTGCGCACGATTGTTTCCGAAGTCGAGTACGTCAACGGCGAGGCGGTAAACGAAACGGTCATCTCCAACGAGATAACCAAGGAGCCGATACCGCAGGAGATAATCGTCGGTTCGCGACGCGACGACGGCGACAGCGCGACGACCGGTACGGGCGGGCTGCTGACATGGCCTACCGCGTCGCCCTACTCCATTTCCCGCGGCTACACGGCGGGCGGACATCTCGGCGTGGACATCGCCGCCGACTCGGGCACGACGATATTCGCGGCGGACAGCGGCGTTGTGACCGTCTCCGGCTGGACGGACACCGGCTACGGCAACTACGTCGTCATCGACCACCAGAACGGAATGCAGACCGTCTACGGACACAACAGCGCAAACCTTGTTTCGGTCGGCGACGTCGTTTCCAGAGGACAGCCCATAGCGCTCGTCGGCACGACGGGCAACTCCACCGGCAACCACCTGCACTTCGAAACGCGCGTCAACGGTGAGCGCGTTGACCCGTATATCTACCTTTACGGCTAACAGTATCTTCGGCAAAGGGGAACAACTTTGGAAAAGTTTGTTATATCGGGCGGTCATCCGCTGCGCGGTACGGTGAATATAAGCGGCGCGAAAAACGCTGCGGTGGCGATACTGCCCGCGTCCATAGTCTCGGACGCGTGCTGCACAATCGACAATATTCCCAGCATAAGCGACGTGGGAACGATAACCCAGATAATCTCGAGCCTCGGAGCGCAGCTTTGCGCGCCGGACAAGCACACGCTTGAGATAGACCCGACGCATATCGAGCTTTGCGAGGTGCCGCACGAGCTTTCCCGCTCCATGCGCGCGTCCTACTATTTTCTCGGCGCGCTGCTGACCCGCTTCGGCGAGGCGCACGTCTCGCTGCCGGGCGGCTGCAATCTCGGCGCGCGCCCGATAAACCAGCACCTCGACGCTTTCTCGGCGCTCGGGTGCGAGGTGTCAGTCGAGTACGGCATGGTGAACGTGAAATGCCCGAACGGAATGCACGGCGCGCAGATTTTCTTCGACCGCGTGTCGGTCGGCTCGACTATCAACGCAATACTCGCCGCCGTAAAGGCGGACGGGCTGACGGTGCTGGAAAACGTCGCCAAGGAGCCGCACATCGTCGATACGGCGAACTTCCTCAACTCTATGGGCGCGGACATACGCGGCGCGGGTACCGACGTCATAAAAATACGCGGCGTACCCTACCTCGGACCGACCCACTACTCGATAATCCCCGACCAAATCGAGGCGGGCACCTATCTTGCCGCCGCGGCGGCGACGGGCGGCGACGTCACGATAACCAACATCACCCCCAAGCACCTTGAGTCGATAACCTCCCGTCTGTGCCAGACCGGCGCTCAGATTCAGGAGTATGAGGATTCCCTTCGCATAACCCGCTCCAAGCCCATTGTCAGCACCAACATCAAGACGATGCCGCACCCGGGCTTCCCGACCGATATGCAGCCGCAGATGGCTGTGCTGCTGTCGCTCGCGCAGGGCACTTCGATAATTACCGAGGACATCTGGGACAACCGCTTCAAGTATGTGGACGAGCTTCGCCGCATGGGGGCGAACATCCAAGTCGAGGGCGGCAAGGTCGCCGTCATCGAGGGGGTCGAGCGGCTCACGGCGGCGCCGGTGCGCGCGACCGACCTTCGCGCGGGGGCGGCAATGGTCATCGCCGGACTTATCGCGCAGGGAACGACCGAGATTGAGGACATCTATCACATAGAGCGCGGCTACGAGGACATAGTCGAAAAGCTGCGGGGACTCGGAGCGGACATCAAAAAGGTCGGGCTTCCCGACGAAGAAATCCAGATAGCACAGTGAGGCTTTAATGGCGCGTTTTGTCACATTATATTCGGGCAGCTCGGGCAACTGCACGCTCATAGACACGGGCGACGGCGTTGTGCTCATCGACATGGGCTGCTCTTGCAAACGCACGCTCAGCGAGATGTACGCGCTGGGCTATTCGGCGTGCGACGTGCGCGCGATACTCATAACACACGAGCACTCCGACCACATCGGCGGGCTGATGACCTTTTTGCGGCACTACCGCGTGCCGCTGTACGGACCCGAGCGCAGCCTTACATATCTGCGGAATAATTCTCTTGTGCCGGACGATGCGGCGCTCAACACCATCGCGCCCAGGGAGGCTTTCTCGCTCGGCGCACTCAACGTCTGCGGCTTTACGACCAGTCACGACAGCGAGGACTGCATGGGCTATCGGCTGACCTTTTCGGACGGGCGCAGCATTGCGGTGGCGACCGACCTCGGGACGGTGTCCGACGAGGTGTACGAGTCGCTTTGCGGCTGCGAGCTGGTCGCGCTCGAGAGCAACTATGACGAGAATATGCTGATGGTCGGGCGCTACCCGTACTATCTCAAAAACCGCATCCGCTCGAGCTTCGGGCATCTGAGCAACGACGACTGTGCGCGGTGCGCCGCACGCCTTGCCGAGAGCGGGACGAGGGAAATCGTGCTCATGCATCTGTCGCGCGAGAACAACCTGCCCGAGATAGCGCTGACCAACTGCCTTTGCGCTATCGAAAACAGCGAAGCCGACGAGAGCGCCGTGCGGGTGCTCGTCGCCCCGCGTTCGAGCGTCGGGGAGATAATGGAGATATAAGCGGTGCTGAACATACGGCTGATTTGTGTGGGAAAGCTCGGACAGCGCTTTTTGAGCGACGGGTGCGCGGAGTATGAAAAGCGCATCGCGCCCTTTGCGAAGCTGACTATCGTCGAGCTCGCCGAGACAAAGCAGCGGGACGAGGGCGAGGCGGGCGAAAAGCGGGTCATTGAGGACGAGAGCGCGAGGATATTGACCAAGCTAGACAAGCCGCGCGAGCAGGTCGTCGCGATGTGCGTCGAGGGAGAGCAGCTGAGCTCGCCGCAGCTCGCGCAGCTGCTGGAAAACGCCGCGCGAGAGAGCGGGGCAATCAGTTTTATCATCGGCGGCTCGCTCGGTCTGTCCGACGAGCTGAAATCGCGCGCCGACAAAAGACTGTCCGTGTCCAAAATGACGCTGCCGCACCAGCTTGCAAGACTGGTGCTGCTCGAACAGCTTTACCGTGCGTGCACGATCAACAACCACGTCAAGTACCACAAGTAGTTTATATTATTAAGCGACCGCTTTGCTTTCGGCTTTTTTGCGAGGGCAGGGCGGTTTTTGTTGTCATAGTCGTCAAGCAGCCTGCCGCGGAGCCGCACGCGCTGCAGGCAGGACGTAGATATGCGAAAATCGGACGGGCTTTTGTCCGAAAACAAGGAATTGCGGTGTATTTCTTTGCATACATATAGAACACGACTTTTTGAAAGGGTGTTTATTATGTTTGCAGCCTCGGTTGACAAAAAACAGTTGGGAAGAACGGCAATCAAGCTCGCCGCGTTCGCCGTGCTCGCGGTTATAGCGGTGCTCGTTATCAATAAATACGGCAAGCCGGAAGCGGACTCTCTGCTTGCGGGCGAGACGTCCGAGCAGCGGGAGGTCTATCTGCTGACGCGCGGAATACAGGTGGACCCGAGCAGCTCGGTGGCGGAAGTGCGCGTGCCCGAGGAGTTCGACGAGCGCTTTGAAAGCTACAACGCAACGCTCAAAGCCGACGGCTTCGACCTTGAGCCGCTCAAGGGCGAGGCGGTAAAAAAATGCACCTATACCGTCACCAACAAGCCGGAGCTCGGTGAGGATATAAGTGCGGTGCTGCTTATTAAGGACGACACCATTGTCGCAGGACATCTGCTCAACAACGCGACGGGAGAGATACTCGCGCTTTCGGGAGCGCCAAGCGAGCAGGAGTCGGTCGAGACGATTCTGCCGCTTGAACCGAGTGAGCAGGAAGCGGGAGAGGGAGAAGAAGCGCAGGACGGTGAAGCGGACGAATCCGAGGAGACGGCTGCCGACGCTTACCCGACGGAATAACCAATTACTTCTCCGCGGGTTCCGCTGCGGGTTCCGGGGTATAAGTTTCGATTGAGACCGAGTTTATCGTGACGTCCTTGAGCGGCTTTTCGCTAGCGTCGGTCTTGACAGAACCGATAGCTTCCATGACGTCAAAGCCCTCGTAGACCTGTCCGAACACGGTGTAGCGGAAATCCAGCGCGGGGCGTCCGCCGTACTTGGCGTAGGCGTCCATGACGTCGGACGAGAAGCCCGCCGCCTCCATTTGCGCAAGCATGGACTCGGGGACCGTCCAGCCGAGCACGAAGTAGAACTGGCTGCGGTTCTGGTCCTCGCCGGAGTTTGCCATGCACAGCGCGCCGGTGTAGTGGTGCAGCGCGGGGGTGGTCTCGTTTGCGAACGGCTCTCCCCAAATGCTGTCGCCGCCGCGTCCGGTTGCAGTCGGGTCGCCCGACTGTATGACGAATTTTCCGCCGTCCGCGTCCTTTGCGACGCGGTGGAAGGTCACGCCGTCGTAGTAGCTGTCCTTGGCATGGGTGGTGAAGTTCTCGACCGCTTTGGGCGCGTAGTCGGGATAAAGCACAGCGCGAATGACGCCCTCGGAGGTGTCGAACACCGCGACGGTGTCGCCGGATTTCGGTTCATAGTTCGGAACGCTCTCGACGACCTCGACAGGCTTTTTGCAGGAAGCGAACGCGAGACAGAGTATCAGCACGGCAATCGCCGCTGTCAGTTTTTTCATCGTTATGCCGCCTTTTCGATTTTGAATAATAGTTCCAATGCTGTAAAATATAATAAAGCATTATGCCGAACTTCGCAACTATCGTTTGACACGGAGTTGCGCCGGATGTAAAATCAAGGTGCGGGGTAACAACGGCTCCGCTCGATAAAAAACCGGAGAGAAACAATGGATAAAGAAATGACGAATGTCCCCGAGGAAGATGCCGAGACCGAGTTTCTGGGCGACCTCATAGAGCTTACCGACGAGGACGGAGTCAAGCACGAGTTCGAGCTCGTCGACACGCTCGAAAAGAACGGAACCACCTATATCGCTCTTGTGACCGTGCCCGACGACGCGCAGGAGGTCCTTGATTCGGACGGCAACCTCATAATCATGAAGGTCGTCTCCGAGGACGGCGAGGACGACGTGCTTTCGATGATAGAGGACGAGGACGAGTTTGACGAGATAAGCGAGATCTTCGTTGACCGCCTTTCCGACCTTTATGAGTTCGAGGGCGACGAGTGCGATTGCGACGAGTGCTCCCACGAGCACGGGTGCGATTGCGGCCACGACCACAACTAAACCGACGCACAAAGATATATATCCCTGCCTTGCACGATACGTTGCAGCTCTCATTTAATCCGACACGAGTAGAATAGGGATTCATGTTTTCACGGCGGATTGCAGGCCCTCTCCCGCGGGACGAGGGAAGCGCGAAACCGTGAAGCGGATTTACCCGCCGTCTTAGGGACGGATTCTAATTCGGCTGCAGACGACAAGGCGGGGTTTATATTGTTTAAAAGGACTTTTGCTTATGAACGGCGACTGGCTTTCGAGGCAGAACAATTTGATAGGCGAGCGCTCAAGCGAGAAACTGCGTTCGTCTCGCGTTCTCGTCGCGGGGCTCGGCGGCGTCGGCGGCGCGGCTTTTGAGGCGCTCGTCCGAGCGGGAGTGGGGCACATACTTGCCGCGGACTGCGACGTGTTTGAATGCTCCAACCTCAACCGACAGCTGCTTTGCACACGCGACACGCTCGAAAAAAGCAAGGCGGAGTGCGCGCGGGCGCGCGCGCTGTCCGTCAACCCCGACGCGGACATAAGCGTGTTTTGCGAGCGCATAGGCGCGGACAACCTGTCCGCGCTGTTCGAGTTTGCGCCCGATTTCATTGTGGACGCGGTGGATTCCGTCACTGCCAAGCTCGCGCTCATAAGCGAGAGCAAGCGGCTTTCGGTGCCGATCATCTCCTGCATGGGCACGGGCAACCGCCTTGACGCGGGCGGCTTTGCGGTCGGCGACATCGCCGACACCGCATCGTGCGGCTGTCCGCTCGCAAGGGTTATGCGCCGCGAGCTGAGAGCGCGCGGCATAAGCGGAGTGACGGTGCTTTACAGCAAGATTCCCCCGATACCCACCGACGACCCAAAACTGGTCGCGAGCATCAGCTTTGTGCCGCCCGTCGCGGGCTATCTCATGGCAGGGCACGTCGTGCGCTCGCTTCTCGCAAAGAAGTAGGGCGTTCTTACACATAAAACAAACGGACCTTGCGAACAATATCGCAAGGTCTTTTATTTTGCGCGCGGGATGTGAGAGAATGAAAAAATTCATCGCGGGAGCGGTCAGCGGGCTGCTCAACGGGCTGTTCGGCTCGGGCGGCGGCGTTGCGGCGGTGCTGTTTTTGCGCCCGATGCTTCGCGACGAGCAGCGAGCGCACGCGAGCGCGACGCTGATGATACTGGTCATGAGTCTTGTCAGCCTCGGCTTTTACGCGGCGGGCGGTTTTGTGAGCTTTTCCGATACGCTGCCGCTTATGCCGGGCGGGCTTGCGGGCGCGATTGCGGGCGGGGCGCTGCTGAAAAATCTCAAGCCCAAAAAGCTCAAGCGGCTTTTCGGCGCGGTGATGGCGGTCTCGGGGGCGGTGATGCTGTTCTTATGAACTGGCTTGCGGGAACGCTTATCGGAGCGGCAAGCGGACTGCTCGCGTCCATGGGCATGGGCGGCGGCTTCATACTGGTCGTGTACCTTGCGCTGTTCGGCGGCATCGGGCAAAAGGAAGCGCAGGGAATGAACCTGCTGTTCTTTGTGCCGATTACCCTCGCGGCGCTTGTCGTGCACTTGAAAAACAAGCTCGTGGACGTTAAAACGGCGCTTGTGTGCGGCGGCATAGGCGCGGCGTTTTCGGCGCTCGGCTTTCTTGCGGCAAGGGCGCTGGACGCGGGCATTCTGCGCAAGGCGTTCGCGGTGTTTGTCATAATCGTCGGTCTGCGCGATTTATTTGCGAAAGACGGCAAGGATTGTATTGACAAAGCGCCGCGTACAAAATAAACTGTAAGAGTACGAAAACGAATATCCGGTAGGCAAGGTTACCACAGGGATACGGGTTGCTGCCGCAAAGTGGTGGAGACACCATCAGATGGTCAGCAGGATATGTCGAAAACAAGGCATACCCTAATGCAACTTCATCGCCCTGCGAAGCTAAAGCTCGAACGGTGGTACGGCACAGCTTTGCCGTATAGTGGAGGGACTATTCCGCGCAGCCGTTCGGGGACTGCGCGGTTTTTCGTTATCAATCGAGCAAGGAGGTGCGATATTATGAAAGAAAAAATTTTTGAGCTGCTCAAGGCGAAAAAGAACAAACAGCTGCGCGAGTTTCTGTCCGAGCAAAATCCGGCGGACATCGCGGCGTCCATTGAGGAGCTTGTCGAGGACGAGGAAATAACCAAGGAAGAACTGCTGGTGATTTTCCGAATAACACCCAAGGATATCGCATCGGACACCTTTGTCGAGATGAGCCCCGAGACGCAGGAGCTGCTTATATCCGGCTTCAACGACGCCGAACTGCACGAGGTGCTCGACGACCTGTTCCTCGACGATACGGTCGATATAATCGAGGAAATGCCCGCGAACGTCGTCAAGCGTATGCTCAAGAACGTCGATGCGCAGACTCGCAAAAGCATAAACCAGCTGCTCAACTACCCCGAGGACTCGGCGGGCAGCATAATGACCATCGAGTACGTCGATCTCAAAAAGTCCATGACCGTCGAGCAGGCGTTTCGCCGCATACGTCAGACCGGCGTGGACAAGGAGACGATCTACACCTGTTACGTCACCGACCGCAACCGCAAGCTGATAGGTCTGGTATCCGTCAAAGACCTGCTGCTCGCCGACTACGAGGACACGGTGGACGACATAATGACCGAGAACGTCATCTCGGTCACCACCTCGGACGACCAGGAAATGGTCGCGCAGATGTTCGGCAAGTACGACTTCATGGCGCTGCCCGTCGTCGATTCGGAGGGCAGGCTGGTCGGAATCGTGACGTTCGACGACGCAATAGACGTCATGCAGGAGGAGTTCACCGAGGATATCGAGAAGATGAACGCCATCGTGCCGACCGACAAGCCT
>CAYXRE010000057.1:733-11333 GCA_964466125.1 uncultured Oscillospiraceae bacterium | reverse complement strand
GACGTTTGTGTGCTGGGGGCTTATCCACGGCGTGGGCAGGGTCATCGGAACGCTCACATCCAAGCTGCGCACGACGGTGCGTGAAAGGCTCGGACTGGAGCATAACGCGCTGTGGTCGTTTGCGAGAATTCTCTTTACTTTTTTGTTTGTCGTCGTCAGCTTTGTCTTTTTCCGCGCCGACAGCGTCGGACAGGCACTAGGCATAATCGGCGCGTGGTTCACCCGCTTCCCCGGTACAGATACGCTTGCGCTTGGTCTGGACGCGGCGGATATGACCGTCGCGCTCGCGAGCGTTGCGGTGCTCGCGCTCGTTGACATACTTGCGCGAAAGACCGACTTGCGCGAAAAGCTGCTCGCCCTGCCGCTCGCGGCGCGCTGGGCGTTTACGCTTGCTGCCATGGCGGTGATTGCGGTTTTCGGGATCTACGGTCCCGCATACAGCGCGGCGCCGTTCATCTATTTCCAATTTTGAGGTTCAAATGAGAACAAAGCGCATAATCAAGGTAATATGCTTCCTGCTCATCGCGGCGCTCATGTTCGCGGGGCTCGGAGAACTGCTTCGCGACAAGGGCACGCCGGTCGCGGGCTTTTATGCGCTGCAAAAGGATTCGGTCAGTGTGCTGTTCCTCGGCGGCTCTCACGTCAACGCAAGCTATATCCCCGCGGTGCTGTGGAACGAATACGGCATCGCCTCCCACAACCTGTTTTCCCCCAACGCGCCGATGTGGAGCTCCTACCATTATCTGCTTGAGGCGCTCAAGACGCAAAAGCCGGACGTGCTCGTGCTCGAACTTTTCGGCATGACCTACGGCTTCTCCTACTCGGTGCCGCAGGCTATCGACTCGGACAACTACACCGCCGGCATGGGACTGCGCTGGAGCCCGAACCTCTACGGACTCATGGCGTCCTCAAGCGTTTTCGGCGTTGAAAGTCCGCCGTTTTCGGAATATCTGGACCTTGTGCGCTACCACTACCGCTGGAAGGCGCTGGACGCTTCGTATCTCAACGGCATGGACGACACGCCGAGCACCTATCGCGGCTATGAGATACTCACGCGAACCGAGAGCTTCGATACGCCGGTTTATTCCGACTCCGCCGCGCAGCAGCCGTATATCGGCTCGCGCATATACCTCGAGCTGATACTCGCGTGCGCGAAGGCGAACGGCATCGACGTCGTAATGACCATGTCGCCTTATGCGTACAACGAGGCGGAAAACGGGATTTACAACTGGCTAGAGGATTACGCCGCAAAAAAGGGCGTGCCGTTCATAAATTACAACCGCGATTACGAGCGCATAGGGCTTTGCTATGAGACCGACCTTGCGGACGTGGGGCATACCAACTACTTCGGGGCGCTCAAGGTGACGCGGGACATCGGGGAATACCTGAGCGGGAACTGTGAGCTGCGAACGCGCGAGAATATTCCCGACGCGCAGCAGCGAGACGAGGACGCAAAGATATTTACGCGCACCGCCAAGGTGGATGTGGACATCGTGACCACCGACCCGCTGGACTTTTTCGCGTCGGTCGCAAGCGACCCCGACTACACGGTCTTTGTCGTCAGCTCCGGTCGCGACAAGCTGACCGAGCGGCTGTATTCCGCGCTGTCCGAGCTTGGCTTTTCACAGCTCCAGGACGCGCTGATGAATGAAAAGGCGTTCGCGGGCGCGGTCAGCAACGGCAATGTTATTTATGAGAATTCAGGCGCGTCGGTGTCCGGCGCGATGGACAAGGACAGCTTTCACATCGAAACCAGCGCGTCCAGCGAGGGCGCGGGCATATACGTCAATTCTCACGAGTTCGGACCGCCCGATTCGGGCACGGCGTTTTTGATATACGAAAACGAAATGGGAAAACCGTTGGATTTCTGCTATCTGACCGCCGAGGGCAAGCTGGTGCACAGCGAATTCACGGCGGCAAAGACCGAGGAGCTGCTAACACCGCCCACGGAGACGCAAGCACAATGAAACTTACCCATGAGAACAATTTCATAATTCTGTACTCCATTATCATCGCCATGCTCGCAGGCTGTATGATATACGCGGCGGTGGTCGCCGACCGCGAGCAGCAAAAGCGCGAGGAGATCGAGAGCATAGTCATAACCGAGCCGGCGCTTGAGAGCATCAATGACGGCGAGTACTACGGCGAATGCTATGCGAGTGCGGCGAACGCGCGCGTAAAGGTCACGGTGCGCTCACACCGCATTACAAGCATTGAGATATTGAGCGAGCTCAGCTCGCACGGCGAAATTGCGCGGCTGGTGCCGTATGAAATTATGGCGCAGCAGAAGGTGGACGTCGAGGCGATAAGCGGCGCTACCTATTCAAGCGTCGTCATCAAAAAAGCGGTGGACAACGCACTGGAGCTTGACGCTGCGCCGACTCTTTACCACGCCTTGTCGAGATAGGGGAGGACGGAATGAAAAGCTATCGAAAAGAGCTGTTTTTCAATATTCCCAAGCGCAGAGGGCTTGTCAACATCACCGCGGACGTTCAAGCCGCCGTTGACGAGAGCGGCGTGAGGGAGGGTCTGGCGCTAGTGAACGCGATGAACATAACCGCGAGCGTATTTATAAACGACGACGAGTCTGGGCTTCACGCGGATTTTGAGCGCTGGCTCGAGCAGCTCGCGCCGGAAAAGCCGTATGACCGCTACGCCCACAACGGCTATGAGGACAACGCGGACGCCCATCTCAAGCGAACGGTGATGGGACGCGAGGTCGTCGTGGCGATAACGGACGGAAAGCTGGATTTCGGGACATGGGAGCAGATATTCTACTTTGAGTTTGACGGTATGCGCCGCAAGCACGCGCTTATAAAAATAATCGGTGAATGAGCCGACACACACAAAAGAGCCGCACCCGAAAGGTGCGGCTCTTTTGAAATGTTCTGAATTGCACAAGGCAATCACCCGTCAGCGCTGCGCGCTGACACCCTCTTTGAAAAAGAGGGCTTAAGGCTCCCTTTCCAAGGGAGCTGTCAGCGAAGCTGACTGAGGATTGACCTTGAATTGCTGGGGATTGCGATTAATCTTTCTGTGTCCTTGCATCTCACAGTCCGCAGAGCATCGCGACGGTTTTTTCGATGAACTCCTCGGACGGGAAGTCGGGGTTTTGCAGCTGACTTTGCACGAGCATACCGTCCATGACGGTCAGGATAAGCCACGTTTTATACTGCGCGTCTGCGCCCGAGCGCGCGGCTATGCGCTCGCAAAGCTCAGCTTTGAAATGCGAGTATTTCTCCCAAAACCGCTCACGCAGCCGTTCGTTTCCCGCGACCGCCGCCGCGACCAGATACAGCCGCAGTGCGCCGCTTTCGTTATAGACCCCCCGCCGCAGCACATAGTTGTAAAGCCTCGGCAGCGAGGTGTCCTTCTGCTCGTTGTCCGCCCACTCCACCAGACTGCGCGAGAGCGCCTCAAGGTGCTCGTCCGCGATGTCAAAAAGTATGTCGTCCTTGCTTGCGTAATGGTAAAAAAGCGTGCCCTTGCTTATGCCCGCCTTGCTCGCAATCTCGGCGAGCGAAATCTCCGCGAAGGAGCGGGTGCGCAGCATGGAGCCTGTCGCCTCACAGATAAGCCGCTTTGTGTTGTCGTGTCTGGGCGCCGCCATAGACTGCCGCCTCCGTTCGTTTGGTGCTTACAGTATATTGAAAGCGGCGTCCGAAGTCAATTTGTGAACAAAGAGGAGTTGACTTTCGTGCGCGCGGGTGATACATATAATATATACAAGTCGGTTGAACGACCGACTACGAAAGGACAGTACGGATGAGTGCTTTGAGCAACACCTGCGCGCGTCTGGAAAGGGAATTTTCCGGCGCGGTCAAGACGCGGTACGAGGACGGCGTGCTGTATCTGTCCGGCGAGCTGGGCTCGTGGGACGAGGTCGTGCGGGCGGGACACGAGGCTGCGGACGCGAAGAAAAAGCGCTGGAGCGTCGTGAGCGACCTTACCGCGCGCGGCGTTGAGATTCCGCCGATGAAGACCCCGAGCCTTCATGACGACGCGCTTGAGGGAAGGTACTTTGACGCGGTCGTGATAGGCGGCGGCGTGAGCGGCTGCGCAATTGCGCGGGAGCTGACGAAATACGACATGAGCGTGCTGCTTTGCGAAAAGGAGCACGACGTTGCGCTGCAAGCGTCCTCGCGCAACGACGGCATGATACACCCCGGCATCGACCTCAAGCCGTGGCAGGTCAAGCGCGGCTACAATATGCGCGGAAATATATTGTACAAGGGGCTTTGCGAGCAGCTCGGCGTTGAGTTTTCGCGCCCGGGACAGTACCTTTGCATGGAGCAGCGATACTTTTCGCTTATTGCGCCCTTTGCGGCGGCGGCATTTCGTGCGCGGGGACTTGCGTGCGAATACAAGTCGGGCGCGCGCACCCGAAAAGAGCTGCCGGGACTGAGCAAAAAAGTCTGCTGCTCGCTGTACTTTCCGAGCGCGGGCATAGTCTGCCCGTACGGCATGACCATCGCGCTCGCTGAATGCGCGGCGCAAAACGGCGCGGTGATAAGTCTCGACACGGCGGTCACGGATATGCGCGTGGAAAACGGTGAAATCAAGGCGGTCGTCACCAATCGCGGCACCGTGACTCCCGGCGTAGTAATAAACGCGGCGGGCGTGTTCTGCGAGGAGATAGCCGCTCTCGCTCACGACCGTTTTTATTCGATACATCCGCGCAAGGGCACCAACTCGATACTCGACAAGACCGCCGCACAGCGTTTTCGCGGCGTTGTGTCCATGTACTCGCTCAAGTCCAAGCGTGCCAAGAACACCAAGGGCGGCGGTGTGGTGCTGACGGCGGACGGCAACCTTTTGGTCGGCCCCGACGCGCAGGAAACCTACGAAAAGGAAAACTTCGCAACCTCGCGCGAGAGCGTGGACGCTTCTTTTAAGCGCCACGGCGACACCACCGACGCGGCGAATGAAAGCGCGATTATCACCTACTTCACAGGCGTGCGCGCGGCGACCTACGAGGAGGACTTCGTTATCGAAAAGGGCAGGCGCACGCGCAACCTCGTGCACGCGGCGGGCATACAGTCGCCCGGGCTCACGGCGGCGCCGGCGATAGCGCAGGACGTGGCGGCGATGACCGCGCAGCTGCTCGGTGAAACGCGGGAAAACAAGGTCGGGCGCAACCGCTTTTTCAAGCCCATGCGCGAGCCGATACCGAAAATCGCCAAGCTGACGGACGAGCAGCGCAGCGAATACATAAAACGCAATCCCGACTACGGCGAGATAGTCTGCCGGTGCGAGGAGATAAGCCGCGGCGAGATAATCGACGCGCTGCACCGCAGCGTTCCGTGCGACACGGTGGACGGAGTCAAGCGGCGCTGCCGTCCGGGAATGGGCAGATGTCAGGGCGGCTTTTGCGGTCCGCTCGTGTGCAGAATTATTTCGCAGGAGCTAAACATCCCGCTTGAACAGGTCAAAAAGAGCGGCGAGGGCAGCGAGCTGCTGCTTCAAGCGACCAAGATCGGGGAGGCGGGCAAATGAGCGGGCGATACGACGTCGCGGTGATCGGCGCAGGTCCGGGAGGGCTTGCGGCGGCGCTTGCCGCGAGCGAGGCGGGCGCGAGCACGCTGCTCATCGAGCGCGAGTCCCGCGTGGGCGGAATACTCAAGCAATGTATACACGACGGCTTCGGGCTGCTGCGCTTCAAGGAAAAGCTCGCAGGTCCCGAATACGCGCAGAGATTCATCGACAGACTGCCTCACAGCGGCGTAAAGGTACTTGTAAGCACTTTTGTGCGAAAAATCGACATGGGACCCGACGGCTTCAAAATCGCCCTGACGAGCCGCGAGGGGGCGCAGGAGATAATCGCGGGGAAAATCGTACTTGCGACCGGCTGCCGCGAGCGCACCGCTAAGCAGGTACAGATTCACGGCACACGGCCGGCGGGAGTCTACACGGCGGGCACCGCGCAGCACTATGTCAACCTCATGGGCGAGCTGCCTGTCAAAAAGTGCGTCATTCTCGGTTCGGGCGACATCGGGCTCATCATGGCGCGCAGACTCACGCTTGAGGGCGCAGCGGTGCTCGGTGTGTATGAGGCGAAGCCGACCCCGAGCGGGCTTTCGCGCAACATAGCGCAGTGTCTGGACGACTTCGGCATACCGCTTTACACCTCCAAGACGGTGACCCGCGTTTTCGGCGATGAGCGGCTGAGCGCGGTCGAGATAAGCGACGTGGACGAAAGAATGCGTCCAATCGAGGGCACGAGCGAAATCATCAAATGCGACGGGCTGATTGTATCGGTCGGGCTGATTCCCGAAAACGAGCTTGCCCGCTCGCTGGGAATCGAGCTGGATGCTCGCACCAAAGGTCCCGTCTGCGACCAGAACGGCGAAACACTGTGCGACGGCGTGTTTGTCTGCGGCAACGCGGGACACGTCAGCGACCTTGTGGACTATGTGTCCGAGTCGGGCGAGCGCGCGGGAGAGCGCGCGGCAAGGGAACGCGGCGAGCGTCGGCTGATACCCCTTACGGCGGGCGAAGGGCTGCTTTGCGTGTCGCCGCAGCGCATAGACACGGCGTGTGCCGAGCGCACGGCTGCGGTGTTCATACGAAGCGCAAGCGAGCGTCAAAGGACCGAGCTTCGGGTGCTCGCGGACGGCGAGGTCATATATTCGAAAATCTATCGGGCGCTGCGTCCACCGGAGATGGAGCGCATAACGCTCGAGCTGGACAAATTGCCGCGTGAGTGCGGCGAGTTGATAATTGAACTGTCGGAGGCGACATAAGCATTGAAAAAAGAATTCGTCTGTATCGTGTGTCCGAACGGCTGCAAGCTGAGCGTTTGTGACGAAAGCGGCGAGCTTGTGATAAGCGGCAACACCTGCAAGCGCGGCGAGGAGTTTGCGAGAGCGGAGCTTTGCTGTCCCAAGCGCTCGCTTACGACCACCATGCGCACCGCATTTTCGGATATGCCGTATCTGCCCGTGCGAACGGACGGCGAGATACCCAAGGACAAGATACCTTCCGTCATGGAAGCGATAAACTCCGTCACGCTGCGCCGCCGTGTGCGGTGCCGGGATACGGTGCTCGAAAACGCGGCGGGCACCGGCGTCAACATCATCGCCACCGCGACTATGTGCTAAGGAGAAATAGTATGTCACATCCGTACAAAGATTTTGAGCCGAAATGGGTGAGCGGTGAATTTCCCGAGCATTCCTACCGCTCGGTGTTCAAGTGGGGCGACCCCAAGCAGATTAAAGCCCCCAAGGAATCGCTTTACAAGCTCATGAAAGAGAAATTCGGCGTCACCGACGAGGACTTTAAGGACTACGCCGTGGACACCGGCTTTGAGGAGGTCAAGCTGGACATTCCCGTGCGCTTGGATGCGAAGCATATCGCTCAGTTCAAGAAGATAGTCGGCGACGAGTTTGTGCGCACCGACGACTATTCCCGCGTTTCGGTCGCCTACGGCAAGACGATGTACGACATAATGCGGCTGCGCGCAAAGCGGCTGGACAACGTCCCCGACGCCGTGCTTTATCCCGAAAGCAAGCAGCAGATTGAGCAGATAGTCGCCTACTGCGCAAAGAACAAGATACCCGTTTACGTCTACGGCGGCGGTTCGTCGGTGACGCGCGGCGTGGAGTGCGTGCGCGGCGGCATTTCGCTGGATATGCGGCTTCGCTTCAACAAGGTCGTGTCCTTTTGCGAGACCGACCAGACGATAACAGTCGAAGCGGGCATGAGCGGACCCAAGCTCGAGCAGACGCTCAACGACGCCGTCAACCTTTTTGGCGCAAAGCGCGCCTACACCTGCGGGCATTTCCCGCAGAGCTTCGAGTACAGCTCGGTCGGCGGCTGGGTCGTCACCCGCGGCGCGGGACAGAACTCCACCTATTACGGGTGCATAAGCGATATCGTAATCGCGCAGGAGTACGCAACGCCCGTGGGCAACATCAAGACCGACAAATGCCCGCGCAAGGCGACGGGACCCGACCTTAACGCGATAATGATGGGCAGCGAGGGAACCTTCGGCGTGCTCACGCACGTCACGCTCAAGGTGTTCCGCTATATGCCCGAGACGATAAAGCGCTTTTCCTTCATGTTCCGCGACTGGCAGACCGCACAGGCGGCGGCGCGGGAGATAATGCAAAGCGAGGCGGGCAATCCGTCGGTGTTCCGCCTGTCCGACCCGGAGGAAACGGCGGTCATGCTGCGGCTGTACGGCGTGGACGAGAGCCCGCTGCGCCACCTGTTCAAGCTGCGCGGCTTCAAGGAGGGCGAGATGTGCCTGTTCCTCGGCTTCACCAACGGCGAGCGGGGATTTTCGAGCAACTGCGCAAGAAACGCCAAGCGGGTCGCGCACGAGTTCGGCGGTATGAGCCTGACCGGCTATGTCACGCGCGGCTGGGAGAAGGGACGCTTCAACGACCCGTATATGCGCGACACCATGCAGGACTTCGGCATCGTGACCGACACCATGGAGTGCACCGTCAACTGGAGCAACATGACCGAGGTGCACGCCAAGGTGCGCGAGTACGTAAAGAGCCGCCCGAACACCATCTGCATGACCCACATGAGCCACGTCTACCCGCAGGGCGCGAACCTGTACTGGATATTCATCACCCGCATGACCGACGCGGACGAGTTCAAGGCGTACCACGCGGGCATACTCGACGCCATACAGCGCTCCGGCGCGTCCATGAGCCATCACCACGGCATCGGCAAGATGTTCGGACCGTGGCTTGAGGGCTATGTCGGGCGCAACGAGTACGCCGTGCTGCGCGCGCTCAAGGAGCACTTCGACCCCGACAACATCATGAATCCCGGCGGAACGCTCGGCTTTGATTTGAAAGAAAACGAGAAGAAATTCCTGCGAGAGGACATAAAATAGCGAAAAAGCGCGAAGTTCGGTAATTATTTAACAAAGAGTGTTTGTTTTTGACAGCAAACGCTCTTTCGTTTTTCACATCTATATTGTATAATCTTATGGATTCCATAAAGAAGAGGTAAAACAAATACTGAAGATAGAACATCTCACAAAAACCTACGCCGGCGGCAAAAAGGCGGTGGACGACCTTTCGCTCGAGGTTCGCGACGGGGTCATCTACGGCTTCATCGGTCACAACGGAGCGGGCAAGAGCACGACGCTCAAGAGCGTTGCGGGGGTGCTGGACTTTGAGTCGGGCGACATCACGATTGACGGTCACTCGATAGTCAAAGAGCCGGTCGCCGCAAAGCGCGTCACGGCGTTTTTGCCGGACAACCCCGATATGTACGAGTTTCTGAGCGGTATCAAATATCTCGAGTTCATCGCGGACATCTACGAGATTCCGCAGGACGTCCGCTCGAACCTGATAAAAAAATACGCCGACGCTTTCGAGATAACCGGAAGCCTCGGTTCGGCGATAGCGAGCTATTCCCACGGTATGAAGCAGAAGCTCGCGCTTATTTCCGCGCTTATCCGTCAGCCCAGACTGCTCATACTCGACGAGCCGTTCGTCGGTCTGGACCCGCAGGCTGCGTTTACTCTCAAGGGTTACTTGCATGAGCTGTGCGCGAGCGGCGGCTCGGTGTTCTTCTCAACGCACGTTCTGGACGTTGCGGAGAAGCTGTGCGACGAGATAGCGATTATTAAGCAGGGCGCGCTCGTCGAGGCGGGACCCACGGCTGAGATAGTCGGCAAATCCAGCCTTGAGAACGTATTCCTCGATTTGGCGCGGGAGGCGAAGGAGAATGAGTAGATTCGGCGCTCTCGTTCGATTGAGCTTTCGCTCGCTTGTCAACACAATCAAATTCAGCTCGCGCAAGGACAAGACCAAGGCGGCGTCCGGCGTAGGCGGAATAGTCTTTATGGCGGGGCTGTCGCTGTATATGTCGGTCATATACAGTATGCTTTTCGCCTCCTCGCTTGCGGGGCTCGGGCGCATAGGGCTGCTTATGGTCGTCATGCCCATCGTCGCCTCGCTCATGAGCGTAATGCTCACCGCGTTTGCGGCGGGCGGCATAGTTTTCGGCGGCAAGGACAACGACCTGCTGCTCGCGCTGCCTGTCAGTTCCTTTGAGGTCATGCTCAGCAAAATCCTCGCGCTGTACCTCGAAAACCTCATCATCACCGGCTTCATCGTAGTTCCCGCGGGAATTGTTTACATGATATACTCCGGCGCGTTCTCGATAGGCTTCATTTTCCTGCTCATCATCTCGACGCTGCTGCTGACGCTGCTCAACACGACGGTGGCGCTGCTGCTGGGCTTTGTCACGACGTGGATCTCCTGCTACCTTCGCGACGTGAAGGTTCTCTCCAATGTGCTGTATATCGCCTATTTCGTTGTTATTATGGTGCTCGCGTTTCGCATCAACACCTACGCTCAGAACTTCATCGCCAGTGTGGACAGCATTCAGACGGCGTTCGGAAGCTGGATGTATCCCTTCGCGCTGTTTGCGGACGGCTGCTTCGGCGGCTTCGGCTCGCTCGGTATGTTCACACTAATCTCCGCCGCGCCGTTCCTGCTGATGACATGGGCTTTCTCGCGCAACTACAAGAGCATCGTCACCCGCCTTTCCTCCCACAGCGCGCGCAGCGACTACAAGCTCGGACGCGTGCAGAGCAGCTCGCAGTTCTTCGCGCTGTTCAAAAAGGAGC
>CAYXRE010000057.1:0-723 GCA_964466125.1 uncultured Oscillospiraceae bacterium | reverse complement strand
GGGCGCTTCTTCGGCAGCCCGATATATATGCTAAACACCGGCTGCGGGATGATTATTCTCGCGATTGCCGCCGTCGCCGCGCTCATACGCAAGGACGCGCTCGCGGAGTTTTTCGCCGAGGCTCAGCTGAGTATGCCGCTGTTTGAGGTGGCGGTTTTCCTCTCGCTCATGCTCGTCGGTATGTCCTGCACCACGGCGGTCTCGATAAGCCTTGAGGGCAAGACGCTTTGGATTCTCAAGGAAGCGCCGGTCGCCACCGGTTCGATTTTTGACGCGAAAGCGGCGTGCAGCATGGCGGTGTCCATACCCATTTCGCTCGTCACGTCGATCCTGTTTGCGTTTGCGCTGTCGCTGAGCGCCGCGCAGTGTTTGCTGCTGTTTCTCGCGTGTGCCGCCATGGCGACGTTTATGGCGCTGCTCGGTTTGGTCATCAATCTGCGCTTTCCCAAGCTGGACGCGGACAACGACACCGTCGTCGTCAAGCAGTCGCTTTCCGCAATGCTCGGGCTGTTCGGCGGCATGGTGCTCACGGGAGTGCTTGCGCTGGTGTACGCGCTGGTACTCGCGCCGCTCGTGTCCTTCACGATATTCCTTGCGGCAGTGATTATCCTGATGTTCGTCTCGTCGCTGCTCATGCGCGGCTGGCTCACAAGCAAGGGAGCGCGCAGGCTGCTGGAGCTGTAAGCTCGCTTTCAAATAACGTAAAAAAGCCCCCGCTGTCAA
>CAYXRE010000056.1:0-11403 GCA_964466125.1 uncultured Oscillospiraceae bacterium | reverse complement strand
TGCTGCACCGTGTTCATAGGGATCTCACCTCTGCCGGGTTCTCCGCCAGCTCCGTAGAGAAGTATCATTATCATTCTGACTGTCATCGCCGTTCCGGTGGCAAACCGAATTTCAGATCAGGGGTTCTCGCTCTTGCTCCGAGATGGAGAAGTCACGGCGTACCTATCTTCGGGCTATCATCAGAAATAATGTCCCAAGTGCCTGTATATTCAGTTTTCAAGGATCACGAAGCGGCTCCTGAACGGAGTCAGGAATTAACCCCTTCACATACTCTGAATAAGGGGTGGGTTTTGGCAGGGTGTTTTTTAAAAAAAGTTGAAAAAAATTTTTTCGTGACCCTCTGAAAACAAAAAAGCCGCCTTTCCGAAAGCGGAAAAGCGGCACAGGATTTAAGGCTATATAATATGAAAAAGGCTGCTTACCCCCAAGCGGGGAATAAGCAGCCCAAGCTATGTTTAAATGTAGACAACTTTGAGTTTCTTCTTTTTTGCACGGATTACCTTTACCAACACCTCATCAACGGCATCGGTATATTTCCCTTGCTGCATACGGAGGTTTTTGAAATCAATTAGGGACTCAATAATCTCTGACCGTTCCTGATTGGTCAGGTAGATATGATATTTCTGTTCCTTCATTGTCTGACACCTCCTGATACTTTCATTATACTTATACAGGTGCAGAAATTCAAAGATGCGATTATATTATGTATAGATAACAATAAGGCTCCGACCTTTTGAGTCAGAGCCTTATTGCTCGCCTTTGCAAATGCCATTTTTCAGTGTTTTGAAATTATCGCCTTACCGGGCTGTGGCGTTATGCTCGACCTGTTTTTGTGTCGTCGTTTGTTACTTGTTTATCCCGATTGAGCCGAACGCGGTCATCCAGTCGGCGGCAAAGGAGCTGTCCGCAGCGGCTGCGCGCTTGATTTTGATAATCGAGAAGACGTACATGAATATCACGAAGACGATGAACGCGATAGCCAGCAAATCCTGCTGTGCCGACGCGCAGAAGTCATAAAAGCCGTGCATGAACACCGGCACCCAGAAGCTCAGCGCAAGATAGCGCTTGCAACCTGCTGCGTTGCCGACCACCTCGCACGCCTTTGCGTTTCCGATGTAAAGTCCCATGAACACGCCGCAAAACGCGTGCATCGGCACGGCGAGCGCCGCGCGCAGCAGCGCCGTCTCAAAGCCGTATTGCAGCACATAAAGCACGTTCTCAAGCGCCGCAAAACCGAGCGCCGCGCATACGCAGTATACAATCGCGTCAAAGCGATAGTTGAACGCCTTGTTGTACCAGACCGCCGGCTTGACGGCGAGCCGCTTGAAGAACTCCTCAGCGACGGCGATAATGAAAAAGTTGCTTATGAGCATCGAGAGCAGGCTGTCCGGCTCGAGCACCGAGTCAAGCAGCCGTCCGGCGATGAGCTCGATTATGCAAGCGGGTATGGTCGAAAGCGCGCCGAACAGCACGAGCAGCAGCAGCAGCCCGATCGGCTCCTTCTCTATCCTGTCCTTTTTATAGATGTAGATGAATATGAGGATTGCGGGAGCGAGAGCCGAGATGATAAGCAGCGTGTTCATAATGCCTCCATGAGTGGTAAATTTGTCTGACATCCGTGCGGGCGTGGTTGAAAATCACATTCCCGTGAGGAATTCGGTTATTGTGTCATAGTAGTCGAAATGCGTCCGTTCGTTTTTCAAAAATGCGCCGTGACCGCCGAAATCCAGCAGCTGCGTGCCCGAAAGATTGCAAAACAGCTCCTTGGAGCGGCGTAGCACCGCTTCACCCGGAAACAGACAGTCGCGCTTTTCCGCAATAACGTAGACCGGAGCTTTCAGCCCCTTCAGCTCCTGCACCGTCGCGTTTCTCGGCATACGCATCTCAAACTTGGTGTAGAGTATCGCGTCCCGAAACAGCTCAACAAACTCGTCGTCCGGCTGCGGCATCATGGGCGCGACCGCCCGCCTGAGCTTATCGTCGTCCTTGGCGCCCGAAAGCATACAGCAGAGGGTCGGAATGCCGATTTTTGACATTTTGAGCGGACCCGAATTCGCAATGCCGGAGGGCACGAACAGCATAAGCCGCGAGATTCGCTCGGGCGCAAAGGAGGCAAGCCTAAGCGCGATGCCGCCGCCGTAGGAGCCGCCGAACACCGGCACGCTGTCAAGAGCGAGTGCGTCGAGTATGTCGCACGCCCATTCGCCGTACTGCATACCGCCCGAGGACAACCGCTTCTCCGCACTCAAGCCGATGTTGCCGATGGTGTCCGGCACAATAAAGCGAATGCGCTTCAAGTCCACGTGCTTCGTGAATGCGCGCAGGCTGTATGGATTGGTCGCGTTGCCGCCGTGAAATCCGAGCACCGGCTGTCCGTCCGGCGAGCCGTAGCTTATAATATGCGTCCTCCCAAAGCGGGTGTCAACAAAGCTCTCGTCATATTCGGCGGTAATCGTCGAAAGGTGCTTTTGGTAAAGCGCGGCGAGTATCTGCCTTCCCTCGGCGCTTTTATATACTTCCGAATAAAATCGCTCTGTCATCCTCGCTCCGAAATTCCCGCCGGCTTCGCTTTACAAGCCGGCGAACAAAGAATTGTTGCCATAAGAAAATGTACCACATTTTTGCCTTTTGCGCCATATAAAACGGAAATACAGTTGACAAAATATAAAAACAGCGTATAATTACAACTAATCCCACAAGTTATACTAATCATACTATTCCAACAGAAGGAGTGACGGCTATGACCCCGAAGGGCAAATTCGCGTGGACGGTCAGGGTCGGCGAGAAGGGGCAGATAGTTATCCCCAAGGAAGCGCGCAGCCTGTTCGGCATTGAGCCGGGCGACACGCTGCTCATGCTCGGCGACGAAAAGCGGGGACTCGCCATCCCGCCCAAGCAAAAGTTCGACCACGTGGCGAAAACAATATTCTTGGGAGTTCTCGACGAACCGGAGGAAGAAGACGAATGAGCGTACTGAAAATTGACAAGCTGTGCAAGCAATATCCCAGCTTCAAGCTGGACAATGTGTCCTTCGAAATGCGCGAGGGAACGATAATGGGCTTCATCGGGCGCAACGGCGCGGGCAAGACGACGACGCTCAAGTCGCTGCTCGACATCGTTCACCCCGACAGCGGCACGATAGAGTTTTTCGGCAAGGATTTCAAGCAGCACGAGTTCGACATAAAGCAGGACATCGGCTTTGTGCTCGGCGGAATTAACTACTATTCCATGAAAAAGCTGCGCACGATAACCGACGTCACCCGCCGCTTTTACAGCAAGTGGGACGAGAAGGCGTACGAGGGCTTCATGAAGGAGTTCGGGCTGGACGACCGCAAGACCCCGCATGAGCTGTCCGAGGGCATGAAGGTCAAGTATGCGCTGACCCTTGCGTTGTCCCACAACGCAAAGCTGCTCATACTCGACGAGCCGACGAGCGGGCTTGATCCCGTCTCCCGCGAGGATTTGCTGGACGTTTTCCTCGATTTGGAGGACCGCGGCATAAGCATACTTTTCTCGACCCACATAACCTCCGACCTGGACAAATGCGCAGACGACATAACCTACATAAAGGAAGGCAAAATCATCGCGAGCGAGAACATGAAGGAGTTTGTGTCCCGCTACAAGGTGGTCGAGCTTGCCGATTCCACCCCGTCGCCCGAGCTCGCGCCGCTGCTTATCGGCTGCAAGCGCGCAAAGTCGGGCAGCACGGCGCTCGTGCTTGCCTCCGACGCGCCCAAGACCGGACTGCCGACGTCGGACGCCGACCTTGAGGCAATCATGGTCCATTTTGAAAAGGAGTGAGTGAAATGAGCAAACTGCTGAACAAAGAACTCAAGCTTGCGGCGCATCCGACGACCTTCATCTTTCTCGCGCTGTCCGCAATGCTGCTTATACCCGCGTATCCGTACTACGTGACCTTTTTCTATACCTGTTTGGGCGTGTTCTTCATCTGCCTTACGGGGCGTGAGAACCATGACATTTTCTATACCATGCTGCTGCCCGTGCGCAAAGAGGACGTTGTCAAGGCGCGCTTCAGCTTCATCATAATCATCGAGCTGCTTCAGCTGCTCGTCGCCGTGCCTTTCGCGATACTCCACCGCGGTTATGCCGACCCGACCAACACCGTCGGCATGGACGCGAACGTTGCGCTGTTCGGTATGACCTTCATACTGTTCGGGCTGTTCAACCTCGTGTTCCTGACCAAGTATTACGCTAATCCCGACGGCGTCGGCAAAGCCTTCGTCATCTCGAGCACCGTCGTGTTCCTGTACATAATCCTCGCCGAGGCGTTGGTCTATGTCGTGCCGCTGTTCCGCGACAAGCTGGACACGCCCGACCCGCAGTTTTTGACCGAGAAGCTGATTGTGCTTGCGTGCGGCATTGTGATATACGCCGCGCTCACCGCTCTCGCGTTTGTCAAATCCCGCCGCAGCTTCCTCAAGCTCGACCTGTAAGAGTCGCGAAGCACAGGAGCTTATTAAGCGAAAAAAAGGCTGCTCTCTTATCGAGAGCAGCCCTTTTTGTTTATCGGGTCTCAAAACGAAGCGGCGCAGCGCCGAGCAATGCTTCTGAAACAGACCGTGCGCCGTTTTGCGTGTTGCAGACATTGGATTTCGCATAAAGCAGACGCGCGAGGGGTTTGGTGGTCAACGCGGAAGTTGAAGCAGACAATCTGAGCGGTATGTGCGGGAAACGAGTTTTCTGTTGTTACTTTACGGCGACAAAGCTCTCGGTATAAAGAATGTAGCCGCTGATTTCTCCGCTTTCCGGTTCACCGTTTATAAACGTGACATTCACATAATTCAGCACCAGCCGAGCGCCGCCTTGAAGCTCGAATTCGCACAGGTGCTCATGGTTTCCGTTGCCGAGCTCGCCGTAAAGCGAGGTGAGCTGCTGCACAAGATCTACGGGTCGTTCGCCGCCTTCGAGCGGCAGCGAAAAGCTCAGCGGCTGCGACGGGCTGTTTTGAACGTAGTAGAAGTAGGTCAGGCAGTCATAGCCCGAGACATGAATCGTGTCGTCGGATTCATAGCTGTTGCAGGTCATGTGGGAGTACGGAGACTGCGCACCCTCGCCGAACGGGTCGCGGAAATCCATCACGGTCATCGCATTCTTCAAAAACTCGCTGCGGCTGTCCTCGCTCGTGTTCTCCAGCAGGTACTCACAGCACCCGCGTATTTTCTGCGCGTCCTCCTCGCTCGGCGTGCCGACAACGGCTATCTCTCCGCCCGAGAGCATACCGTTTGACGAAAGCAGCGATTTCAGCCGATGCTCTTGCGAGAACACGGGAAAATCCAGAGCATTGAGCGGGGTCAGCGTCAGTATAAGTGCCGCGGCGCTCGCAACGAGAAAGAGCGGGCGCAGCCTCTTTTGAAGAATGCAAAGCACGAGCGCCGCCGCGCCGAGCGCAAGGCAGACAAGCGATACATAGCGCGCGCTCGTGAGCCCGTAGGCGTTCAGACGTATCGCGACGCCGACCGACTGCACCGCGAGCACGGGCAGCATCGCAAGCCCGCCGTATTTTGTGAACGCTTTCGCGAGCGGGTTGTCCAGCGTCCGCACGCCGAGCCACAATGCGATGAAGGCGGCGAGCGCAAAGGAGCCGTACCAGTTCATCGTGCCGACCGGCATGGACCAGCTGACGATGATTTTGATGATGTAAACGTAAAGTATGGCGAGCAGCAGTAAAAAGACCGGCAGCGCGACATAGCACACAAGCGCGCGATATGCCTTGGAGATTTCGATGTCCTCGCCCTTTTGCGGAATATAGCAAAGCAGTGTTACCGGCGCGACCAGTCCGAAGCACAGGGAAGCGGCAATCCAAAGCGGAGTTCCCGCCGCGGCATCGGGATAAATCAGCTCGGTGAAAGCAAAAATGCAGATCATCAGCCCGACAAGCAGCACTCCCGCCGCGCCGGCGCAGAACACCGACTTTGCCGCAAGGCTCGCAAACGGACGCTCGTCGCCCGAGCCTTTATAGAGCAGCCAGAGAATGGCGAACAGCGCGGCAATCACGATTCCGACAAGCCAGATATAGCGGTAGCGCGATTCGTAGAGAACCTGCAGCATAAATGCGCTCAAGAGCGTAAAGACGAGCGCGGCAATCGAGCAGATGAGCGGGGCGCGGCGTTCCTTGCCGAGCAGCTCGAGTATAAGCCGCGTCAGCACCGCGACTATCGCGGCGGCAATCAGCGAATAGTAAAAGTCGTCGAAAACTCCGCCCTTTGCGACCAGCTCGCGGCATATCGAGTAAACATTTATCGCGAAAGCGGCGAGCAGGCATATCACCGCGGGCAGAAAGCGTTCGAGTGCGCCGCGCAGCTTTGTGCCAAGCGAGGTCAAAAAGTTTTTGAATTTCATCAATTAATCCTTTCGGTCGGCGGCGCGCTTTTTGTTAAGACGCGAGCCGACAACGATGAGCAGCACCGCGCAGACCACGACGAGCGCGAGAATGAGCAGCGCGCAGTGCATGAAAAACGCGTCGGGGAGCATATTGATTACCGGGTCATAGCGCGGGTCGAAAATCCAGTAGTCGTTGTCGAACGCGACGTGGTGAAAGGCGACGAAGAACCAGTCCCAGTTGAGCGCGATTAGCGAGCCGAGCACCGTGGGCACGAGCAGCGAAAGCACACCGGACAGCTTGACAAAGCGGTACTCGCGCTTCCTGAGCTTGTATGCCGCGCCGAGCAGCCCCACCAGCGCCGCGCCGAGCGCAACGTATTCAAATGCGGCAAAGATGACCTTGGTCTGCTCAAAGTGGATTCGCCCGTGCTCGGACATAGCAAGGGTGGGCAGTTCGAGCGTTTTTGTTCCCCAAAAGTTGCAGTAATCTATGAGCGCGTTGTAGTTTGCGGCGATGTCCGTTTCGGTCATGCCGGACATAGCGGGAATGTCCAGCGCCTTCACGTCATAAAAGTACAGCGAGCGGAAGTTGAGCGTGAACATGACCGAAAGCCCGATGAGCGCCGCCATGATTACGAGCGCGAGCAGAACGTCGGATACCGTGATTTTCTTTTTATTGCGATTCATATTAATTGTCTCCGAAGCTGATTTGGTTTTGCATATTATAACCCGTGCCGCCGTATATTGCAAAAGTGCCGCGTGAACGATAGAATATAATGGACTAACGCAAGAGCGTATAGAGAGGAAAACGTATGAAAAAGACCGCTGCACTGTTTTTGATATTGCTGCTTGTCCTGTCCCTAGCCGCCTGTTCCGCACCTGCCGAGCCCGCAGCGCCCGTCGAAAGCGAGCCGCAAAGCGAAGCGCCCGCAGCGCCCGCAAAGCCGATAGCTCAGCTCACCGTGACGAGCGAGACGATACATTCCGACGGCAAGCTGCCGACCGTCTGCTGCTGGAAAAGTGCGAATCCTGCGGGTGAGAACGTCTCGCCCCAGCTGTCGTGGGACGCGGTGGACGGCGCGGGATGTTACTGCGTTTATATGCTGGACGTGTCCGCGAACTGCTGGCTGCACTGGCGCGTTCGCGAGACGCAGCTGACCTCCTTTGAGCAGGGCGCAACGCCCGAGGATTCCGACTACAAGGGACCCTATCCGCCGTCCGACACGCACGAGTACAAGATATTCGTCTATGCTCTCAAGGCAGCGCCCGACGCGTTCTCGAGCGTCTTTGACGGCGCGAACACCGACCTTGACAAAACGCTGGACGCGGCGCTCGATTTGAGCGGCGGCGAGAACGGGAATCTGCTCGGCAAGGGCAGCATATCCTGCTTTGTGACGTCGGGCGAAGCGGTGGAATAGGAGAAAAGATGGCGAATATACTCGACTATATAAAATGGCGCGGAGACCTTTTGTTCACGCAAGTCCCCTTTTGCGATGTGGACGCGCTTGTGCTCTCCCGCCTCGCCTACATACCCTTTGACAAGGTCGTGTCCGACGAGCCAAACGCAAAGCCGCTTGCGCTCGGCGACGTAATAAGCTCGGTCACGGCGCTGCTCGACGAAGTGACCGGCGACGGGCGCGCTGTGCGCATAAAGGACGACGAGCAGCTGCTTGCGGCGCTGCTCGCAAGCGAGCGGTTTTGCTCGCTCAAGCTCGTGAACTTTGTCAACGTGTTCGACGAAAAGCAGCAGGAGCAGTTTTGCGCGATAACGGCGCTGCTGCCGAATGACGAGATATGCATAGCCTTCCGCGGCACCGACGGCACGATCGTCGGCTGGAAGGAGGACTTCAACATGGGCTTTGCCGATTCGGTGCCCGCGCAACACTCGGCGGTCGATTACGTCGAGCAGACAGCGAAGCGCTTCGGCGGTCCCATTCACCTTTGCGGTCACTCCAAGGGCGGAAATCTTGCCGTCTATGCGGGTGCGTTCTGCACGAGCGAAACGCAAAAGCGCATCGTCTCGGTTCGCAGCAACGACGGACCGGGATTTACCAAGGACAAGATAGTCTCCGAGGGCTTTCAGCGTATAGTCGGGCGCACGAGCACCTATCTGCCGCAGTCCTCCATCGTCGGTATGCTGCTTGAGCACGCCGAGGAATTTGAGGTAGTGCACAGCACCAACGTCGGGATCTTTCAACACGACGTCTACTCGTGGGAGATAATGGGCGGCGGCTTCGTGCGCGGCGGCGAGCTGACCAACTCAAGTCAGATCGTGGACGCGACGCTGACCGACTGGGTTGCGAACATGACCCCCGAGCTTCGCGAGAAGATGATTGACGGCATATTTGCGGTGCTCGGCGCGTCGGACGGCAAGACGCTGCGGGAGCTGTGGAACGGCAAGAACACCGTCGTGGTGATAAAGGCGCTCGCGCAGATGGACGACGAGACGCGCGCGGTGCTCGGTGAGGCGTTCTCCAAGCTGACCGGCTCGATGAAAAAGTCGCTCGGCGAGTTCATCGAGAAGTATACCGCCGAGCAGGCGGGACACAAGGCGACCGCAAGGCTCGCAAACTGAGCGCATATAGTTTAATCCCGTTTCCGATATCGGAAACGGGATTTCTTGACGTTTCGCCCTCGCGCTCGCACAAATTGACATGATGAACGTCGCGATGCCGCAAAAAATAAGCCCCTTCACCGAAGGCGAAGGGGTTGCAGTTATCTGTCAGTAGTGAATGTCGTTGTCCACCTCTGCGACCGCGGCGGCGGTAATCTCCCGCTGACGTTTTGCCCTTAAACTTGCGCGAATGGACAAAATCAGCGTGGCAACTCCGCTTATAATCAGCGGAAGGTAGAAGCTGACCGCGCGGGACAGCAGCGTCGCAGGAACCAACAGCGCGGGCAGGAACATAAAGCGGAAAAGGGTGATGAACGCGCTTTCGGTCGCGCCCTGCGCGCCGGGAAGCGGCAGGAAGCAGACGGCGAGATACAGCACCGACTGCAGTGCAAGCACGTCAAAGAATCCGAAGCGGTCCAGCCCGAAAGAGCGATAGATGAAATAGGGCACGGCGAACTGGGCGGCGAGCTGAAACCAGTAGATGATAAACACTCGTATGAACATCATCGGCTTTTGGCGGAACACGGCGGCGCCGGAATGATAATTCGTGAGCTGCTCGCGGCTCATCTCGATGACCTTTTCCTTGTCCTTGACGATGTGCAGCTTGTTGAGCAGCGTCACGATGCGGGGCACCGCCTTGTCTCCGAAGCGCTTGGAGAACATCGCAAAGCCGATGAAAAAGATGACGGCAAGGCTTACGAGCACGCCGAAGATGAGCAGCCACATATACCCGTGGACGTTTTCGGTGATGATTTTGGTTTTAAGTATAAACATGATGCCCGGGAACAGCAGCACGACCGACTGATAGGCGATGTTCACGCAAAGCAGTCCGAGCGAGGAGTCGGACACCGACAGCCCGCCCTTGCACATGAAGTAAAGCTGCATAGGCTGTCCGCCCGACGAGGAGGGGGTTATCGCGCTGTAAAAAAAGCCGGTCAGCGCGCTTTCGTTGCATATCGCAAATCCGACCTTTTTTCCGCACAGCTCCCGTATGGGTACATAAAGCGCGACTCCCAGCAGCAGCAGCGAGACCACGGAGGAAACCGCCGCAAGTCCCAGCCAAAGCGGGTTGACAGTGCTCATGGCGTCATAGATGTCGTCAATATTGTGGTCCTTGAGCACCAGATAGAGTGTCAGGGCAACGCTTATCAGGAAAAAGATCGCGCCGAACCAGTTGGTTTTCTTTTGAGATGGTTTTTTTGTTTGCTCCATCAATCAGTCTCCGTTAATTTATAGAGCCGCTCGAAAACAGGCGGTTTCAACCGCATGAGACCCTTAATATTCACTAATTATAGCATATAGCCATACAAAACGGTATTAAATCTTCATTAAAGACAGGAAAAGGCATTCGCACGCGCTCGGACGCCTGTTCGGACGGCGAACAGGCGATTAACGAAAATTGTCTGTGTGTAAACTGCACAATCGCGTACAAGTATTTTGTAGTTAAGCAAGAATGTATTCAAAATGAAACTGTGCTACAATGTCTGCATAGCGCGTCGGCAGTCGGCGCGACACCCTTATTCTGTGAGGACGCAATGCTGCGATACGCCGCTCTTGTGCTCGACCACGACGATACTGTGGTCGAAAGCACGCCGATGATACACTACCCCTCTTTTCTCGAAACGCTCGGGCAGCTTCGTGCCGGCGAGAGCATGAGCGAGAGCGAGTTTATGCTCAAATGCTTTGACCCCGGTTTCTATCGCCTTTGCCGCGAGCAGTACCGCTTCACCGACGAAGAAATGCAAGTCGAGCAAGCAAACTGGGAACGCTTTGTCGCCTCGGTCATACCGAGCGCGTGCGCGGGAATAAAGGAGCTGCTGTGGGATTACGTCCGCGCGGGCGGACACATCTGCGTAGTGTCCCACTCCATGGAAGCGAACATTCGCCGCGACTATCACAGCAACGGTCTGCCCGAGCCGGAGCTGGTGTTTGGCTGGGACTATCCCGTCGAGCTGCGAAAGCCCTCGACCTTCGCGCTCGAGAGTATAATGAAAACTCTTTCGCTCGCGCCCGGGCAGCTGCTGGTCGTGGACGACCTTAGGCTCGGCTACGACATGGCAAAGAGCGCGGGCGTGCCGTTCGCCTGTGCGGGCTGGGGCTGCCGCGTGCCGGAAATCGAGAGAATAATGCGTTCGTGCTGCGAGCGCTATCTTTGTGAAGTAAACGAGCTGCGAGAGCTGATATTCATCCCCGAATGAGACGCAAAGGAAGCTGAATTCTATGCGATACTTGTTCAAAAACACAAGACGCCTAATCGGTGCGCTCTATGCGTGTGCCGTGATTTTGGGTCTGGCTTTTGTCATTTGTACCGCTGTCTTTTCCGACGGTTCGGCATCAGGCAGCGCCGCAGCCGCGGGTTACAGTATGCCCCACAGCTTCAAAAGCACGGTCGGCGGGGTGAACCGCTTCGACATTGAGCCGGCGCCGGACGACGTCGGGGTGACGAC
>CAYXRE010000055.1:0-11525 GCA_964466125.1 uncultured Oscillospiraceae bacterium | reverse complement strand
ACGAAGTCGCCGGACATGACGGCAACGATGTGCGTCGCTCCCGCTTCGCGGGCGCACGAAAGCAGATATTCATGTCCCAAATGAAAGGGATTATATTCCGCAACGACCCCGAAAGTCTTCATCTTCACCTCAAATATACCTGAAAAACGGCGTTATCGGGCGCATTGCGCCGTTTTCGCCTTGAAAAGCGTCAAATATTACTTTATAATAATACAGTTGTGACACCCGAAAGTAAATACAAGATGCCACATTGAATACTTGCGACAAGCGAATCGAAAGGACACTGGGAAAATGAAGGTTCTGGTTATCAATGCGGGCTCGAGCAGCCTTAAATATCAGCTTATCGACATGGACAACGAAAGCTGCCTTGCGAAGGGCAACTGCGAAAAGATAGGGCTGGACGACAGCTTTATCGGTCACGAGGTCATCGGCGGCGCGAAGTACAAAAAGCAGCTCGCCTTCCCGACCCACAAGGAAGCGTTCATGGCGGTCGTCGAGGCTCTGACGTCCGGCGAGGGCAAGGTCATCGAGACGGTAAGCGAGATCGCGGCGGTCGGACACCGCGTACTGCACGGCAGCGAGATATACAAAGAGGCGACGCTCGTGGACGACGTCGTTATCGACACGGTCATGTCTCTCAAGGAGCTCGGACCGCTGCACAATCCGCCTCAGGCGATTGCCATGCGCGCGTGCCGCGAGGTGTTCGGCAAGGACGTTCCGATGGTCGCCGTGTTCGACACCTCCTTCCACCAGACCATGCCCCCCAAGGCGTTTATTTTCCCCGTACCCTATGAATATTATGAGAAATACTCTGTGCGTCGCTACGGCTTCCATGGAACCAGCCACCGCTATGTCTCCCGCCGTTACTTCCAGCTGACCGGCAAAAACCCCGAGGGCACCAAGATAATCGTCTGCCACCTCGGCAACGGCAGCTCGATATGCGCGGTCAAGGACGGCAAATGCTATGACACCACGATGGGACTCACCCCGCTCGACGGACTCATCATGGGCACCCGCTGCGGCGGCGTCGACCCGTCCGTCGTGACCTACATAATGAACAAAGAGGGTCTTACCCCCGACGAGATGAGCGAGCTGATGAACAAAAAGTCCGGCTTCCTCGGCGTCAGCGGCGTGTCCCCCGACTGCCGCGACGTGACCGCCGCCGCAAAATCCGGCAACAAGCGCGCGCAGCTCACGCTGGACATACTGACCTACCAGATAAAGAAATACATCGGCGCTTATGCCGCGGGCATGGGCGGACTGGACGCGGTCATGTTCACCGGCGGCATCGGCGAGAACAACGCCGAGCTTCGTCTGGACGTCTGCTCGGACATGGAGTGCTTCGGCATCAAGCCGGACGCCGCGCTCAACGACAAGGCTTCGCGCAACGAGGCTGTGTTCTCCGCTTCGGACAGCAAGGTCACGCTCATGGTGCTGCCGACCAACGAGGAGATAATGATAGCCCGCGACACTCTCGAGGTCATCTCGAAATAACGAAAAACAGACAAGAGCCGTATTCCCCTGAAGCGGGAGTACGGCTCTTTTGTTTTGCCCGATTTATGCAGTGACAGAACGTCGATTTGCCGCATACGCCGCTCTCGGATTGCATTGCGGCTGGAATATATGAAACAGCACGCTGACCCCGTTTCCCGCACACAGTAAACAATGCGGCTCCCCGCCTTGGGCGGGGAGCCGCTGCAATAAGTTTTGGGTTCAGTTTCTCAGCGAATGAATGGGCGCGGGGATTCGTCCTCCGCGTGCGATGAACTCATCGCTGGAGAATTTGCTGACGGGCATGATGGGCGCCGAGCCGAACAGTCCGCCGTATTCCACCGAGTCCCCCACGTCCTTGCCGACGGCGGGGATTATGCGCACGGCGGTGGTCTTGTTGTTTATCATGCCGATTGCCGCCTCGTCGGCGATTATCGCCGAAATCGTTGCGGCGCTCGTCGAACCGGGCACGGCGACCATGTCGATGCCCACCGAGCACACGCAGGTCATCGCCTCCAGCTTTTCAAGCGAAAGGCTGCCGCGGTTGACGGCGTTTATCATGCCCGCGTCCTCGCTGACGGGGATGAACGCGCCGGACAGTCCTCCGACGTTGGAGCTTGCCATAACGCCGCCCTTTTTGACCGCGTCGTTGAGCAGCGCGAGCGCGGCGGTCGTGCCGTGCGTGCCGCAGCTTTCCAGACCCATGAGCTCAAGAATCTCCGCCACGCTGTCGCCGACCGCGGGGGTCGGGGCGAGCGAGAGATCGACCACGCCGAACGGAACTCCCAGCCGCTTGGACGCCTCGCGGGCGACCAGTTGACCGACGCGGGTTATGCGAAATGCGGTGCGCTTGATTTTCTCCGCCACAACGTCGAACGGCTCGCCGACGCAGCTCTTGAGCGCGTGGGCGACGACTCCGGGACCGGATACGCCGACGTTTATGACCGTCTCCGGCTCGCCGACGCCGTGGAACGCGCCCGCCATAAATGGGTTGTCCTCGACGGCGTTGGAGAAAACGACCAGCTTGGAGCACGCGTCAGACTGGCGCTCGGCGGTGCGTTCGGCGCAGTCCTTGACGATCTCGCCCATGCGTTTGACCGCGTCCATGTTGATGCCGCTCTTGGTGGTCGCGACGTTGACCGACGAGCACACACAGGCGGTCGTGGAGAGCGCCTGCGGTATCGAGTCGATGAGCCGCGCATCGGACAGCGTCATGCCCTTGTGTACGAGCGCGGAGTAGCCGCCGATGAAGTTGACGCCGACTGCTGCCGCCGCCTTGTCCAGCGCCGCGGCAATCTTGGCGTAATCCGCGCTTTCGCACGCGGACGCGACGAGCGCAATGGGCGTGACCGAAATGCGCTTGTTGACAATCGGCACGCCGTACTCGCGCTCGATGTCGTTTCCCGTTTTGACAAGGTCCTTCGCGCAGCGGGTGACCTTTTCGTATATCTTCTCGCAGCAGCGGTCAATGTCGGGGTCGGAGCAGGAGAGCAGCGATATGCCCATGGTAATCGTGCGCACGTCGAGGTGCTGCTGCTCAATCATGCCGATGGTGCGCATAATATCTTTGGTGTTAATCATCTTTTGCGCCTCATATCCTGTTCATCGCGTTGAAAATATCCTCGCGCTGTATGCGTATGGCAAGTCCCCGCTCGGAGCCTTTTTCGTGCAGATAATCCTGAAGCTCGGAAAAGCCGACCGTCGCCTTCTCGGTATCGACGAGCATAATCATCGTGAAATACTCCTGCATAAGCGTCTGGGAGAGGTCCACTACGTTGACATTCTTTTCGGCGAGCAGCGAGCAGACATAAGCTATGATGCCCACCGCGTCCTTCGCCACGACTGTAAGTATCGCGCGCATTTCGTTATAACCTCCGAAGTGAATTGTCAGTATTTTAACACAATGCGCGGGCAATGGCAATTATGTTTACTTTATATACGTTTTATTTACTTTAATGGGATTGTGATATATAATTGAACACAATATCATTTTTGAGAAAAGCTCTATGCAAAATAAGCTGTGAAACGGAGACTGTACTATGGAAATGCTGCTTAAGCTTCTCACCGAGGACGCACGTCTTTCCCTCGAACAGCTCGCAAGCCTGACGGGTCAAAGCGAGCAGGAGGTCGCCGCGCAGATGGACGAGCTGCGCGAAAAAGGCATAATCGCCGGCTATCAGGCGGTGGTCAACTGGGAGAAGGCGGGCATAGAAAAGGTCCTCAGCCTCATCGAGATACGCATATCCCCCAAGCGCGATTTCGGTTTTGACGAATTCGCCGACGCGATAGCCCACTTCCCCGAGGTCGAAACGGTCTACCTCATGTCGGGCGGCTTTGACATCTGCATCACCATGCACGGCGCGAGCTTCCGCGACATCGCGATGTTCGTCGCAAAGCGGCTGTCCCCCATGGAGTCGGTCATCTCGACCGCCACCCATTTCGTGCTCAAGACCTACAAGGAGCGCGGGATACTCTTTACCGAGAAAAAAGAGGATGAAAGGGGCTTTGCTTCGCTGTGACAAACTATGAAAACGTCCTGTCTGAAACCATTCAGCAGGTCAAGCCCTCCGGCATACGCCGCTTCTTCTCGCTTGCAAGCGAGATGAAGGACTGTATATCGCTCGGCGTCGGCGAGCCGGATTTCGTGACTCCGTGGCGCATACGCGACGCTGGCATACGCTCGCTTGAGGCGGGCAAGACATGGTACACCGCAAACGCCGGACTCGCGACGCTTCGCACCGAGATTTGCGAGTATCTGCGCCGCCGCTTCGAGCTCAACTACGACTCCGTTAAGGAAACGCTGGTCACCGTCGGCGGCTCGGAAGCCATTGACATGTGTATGCGCACCCTCATCAATCCCGGCGACGAGGTCATTATCCCGACCCCCTGCTTTGTGTGCTATGAGCCGATTGCGCTCATGTGCGGCGCGAAGGTCGTGACCATACCCACCAAGGCGGAAAACGGCTTTCGGCTGACGGGCGAGGAGCTGCGCGCGGCTATCACCGACAAGACCAAGCTGCTCATCTTCCCGTTCCCCAACAACCCGACCGGTGGCGTGATGCGCCGCGGGGACCTTGAGGAGATTGCCGCCGTGCTGCGCGGCACAAACGTCGTGGTGCTCTCGGACGAGCTGTACGCCGAGCTGACATACGGAAACGAGCGCCACGTTTCGATAGCGTCGATAAACGAGGATATGCGCTCGCGCACAATCGTGGTGAACGGCTTTTCCAAGGCGTACGCCATGACCGGCTGGCGGCTGGGCTACGCGTGCGGTCCCGAGCCGATAATCCAGCAGATGACAAAAATGCACCAGTTCGCCATAATGTGCGCGCCGACTATGGCGCAGTACGCTGCGATAACCGCGCTGCGCGAATGCGACGACGCGGTGGAGACGATGGCGACCGAATACAATATGCGCCGCCGGCTGATGGTCGAAAGCCTCAACCGCATGGGGCTTTCCTGCTTTGAGCCGCAAGGCGCGTTCTACGTCTTCCCGTCCATACAATCCACCGGCATGAAGTCCTTCGACTTTTGCGAAAAGCTGCTTTTTGCCAAGAAGGTCGCCGTCGTTCCGGGCGACGCGTTCGGCGAAAGCGGCGAGGGACACGTTCGCATATCCTATTCCTACTCAGTAGCTCATCTCGCCGAGGCACTGCGGCGCATAGAAGAATTTTTGGGAGAGCTGTGAATTGAACGAGAGCGTGATACTCAAGCGGGCGGCGTCCTATGACGATCCCGCGCTATACTCCGCCGTCGACGAGATTCTTGCGAGCACCGGTTTCTCGGCGTTTTCGCCGCAGCAGACCGTAGTGCTCAAGCTCAATCTGCTCATGAGAGCGACGCCGGACGAGGCGGTGACGACCCATCCCGCGGTCGTGTCCGCTCTTATCGCCGCGCTGAAAAAGCGCGGCGCGGCAAATATCGTTTTGTGCGACAGCCCTTCGGGGGTGCTCAGCGACGCGCGGCTTCACGGCATTTACGACGACGCGGGCATCACCGCACTGTGCGGCGAGGGAGTATCGCTCGCGCTGTCCTACGGCAGCACCGTGCGCAAGGGACTCGGACGGATAAACGACTTTGAGATAATCGACCCTCTGTGCAGCGCGGACGTGATAATCGGCGTCGGCAAGCTCAAGACCCACATGATGACCGGCATGACCGGCGCGGTAAAGAACTTTTTCGGCGCGGTGCCGGGACTGAAAAAAGCTCAGCTCCACTGCCGCTTTCCTCAAAAAGCGGCGTTTTGCGATATGCTCTGCGAGCTGTACGACCTTGTTGACCCCGACCTCAACATCGTGGACGCGGTGGTCGGTATGGAGGGGGACGGTCCGTCCGGCGGAACGCCCCGCACCTTCGGCTTTGTCGCGGGTTCAAAGAACGCCTATGCGCTCGACCGCGTGCTGTGTGAGATAATCGGCATGGGGCCCGAGAGGGCGCTTACCGTGCGCGCGTCGATTGCAAGCGGACGCGCTCCGAAGGAGCTTAGCGCGATAACGATCGAGGGCGACCGCTCGCTTGTTGATTCGCCCATAACCGACCTCAAGGTGCCGCACAACCGCGACGTGGATTTCTCCGGCTGGTTTCCCGCGCCGCTGCGCTCCTTTGCGTCCGGTTGGATAAAGCGTATGTCCCCGCGCCCCGTCATTCGCGCGCGCGACTGCGTCGGCTGCGGACGCTGCGCCGAGATATGCCCCGCTCGCACCATAAAAATCGAAAACAAAAAAGCGTGCATCGACCGCGCAAACTGCATACACTGCTTTTGCTGTCACGAGGTCTGCCCTTCGCGCGCCATCGACATAAAATCCAACCCGTTGTTCCGCATACTCAAATGAACGAGATAAAACTGCTCGCAAACGCAAAAGTCAACCTCGCGCTGGACATAACCGGCAAGCGGCTCGACGGCTATCACCTCATGGACATGGTCATGCGCTCGATTGACCTGTGCGACGAGCTGACCGTCTCGCGCGGCAAAGAAAACGGCATAACGCTGCGCTCCAACGTGCGCTATCTGCCGACCGATTCGCGCAACCTTGCAGTGAGCGCGGCGCAAAAGCTGTTTTCGGCGCTCGGCAAAGAGCTGCCGCCCATAAATATGTACCTGAAAAAGCGCATACCCTCCCAGGCGGGTCTCGGCGGAGGCTCGGCGGACGCGGCTGCGGCACTTGTGGGTGCAAACGAGCTGTTCTCTCTAGGGCTGTCGCGGCAAGAGCTTTGCGAAATCGGCGAGAGCGTCGGCGCGGACGTGCCGTTCTGCCTTGTCGGCGGCGCGGCACGGGTGAGCGGAATCGGCGAGAATATCCGCGTTATCGACGACAAATGCGAATACACGCTTGTCATTCTCATGCCCTCAAGCGGGCATTCCACCCGCGAGGCGTTTGCCGCGTTTGACGCGCTCGAAAGCAAACCGCCCGAGGACGTGAACAGTGCGGAAGCCGCGCTTGCTTGCGGCGATACTTCCGCGCTCGCCATACGGCTGTGCAACGCTTTTTCCTCCCTTTCGCGAAACGACGAGACCGAGCGGCTGAAAAAAAGTCTGCTGGACGCGGGCGCTCTGGGCGCTTGCATGACAGGCTCGGGCGCGGCGGTGTTCGGCGTGTTCGCGGACGCGCTTTCGGCTCGAAAGGCACGCGAAAAGCTGCGAACGGCGGCTTTCGGCAGCTACCTTGCCCGCCCTGCCGCGAGCGGAGTTGAGATTATTGTCAGGAAATAATTTCCATTTATTGAATAAGGCTCTGCTAAAACGCCAAACCTTTCCCCAACGGAAAGGCAGGCGTTTTTTTATGAAAAAAATCGAAGCGGCGGCACTGGCAGGACTGCTCGTGTGCGTGGTACTTACGGCTTTACAGCTGGACTTTTCAAAGAAATGCGAGGCGGTGCGCGAGCACACCTTTCGGCTGCACGTCGTCGCAAACTCGGACTCGGACGCCGACCAGCAAGTCAAGCTGGCAGTGCGGGACGCGGTGCTGGAAAAAGCGGGCGCGCTGCTGGAAAACGTGAGCGACGCAGACGGCGCGGCGCAGACGGCGCGAGGACAGCTCAACGAGTTTTCCGAGTGCGCATCTGACGTGCTGGAGAACAGCGGCTTCGACTACGGCGCGAGCGCGCGGGTGACGCGGATGTACTTTGACGAGCGGGTCTACGGCGAGGTGACGCTGCCTGCCGGCTTTTATACCGCGCTTCGCGTCGAGCTCGGCGAAGCGCGCGGGCGCAACTGGTGGTGCGTGATATACCCACGCGTATGCATGAGCGCGTCGAGCGACCCCGAGCCCGCAGAGGGCTACGAGGGCTTCGAGCGGGAGCTTGTGCTCGGAAAGGAGCGTTTTAAGCTGCGCTTCAAGACGGAGGAATGGCTCCAGTCGCTGCTGCGGGAAAGCGAGGAGAATGCCGTTTGAGCGCCGTCCCTGCATTTCGGTATGTTCGATACAACGCCCTCTTTCGCTTCGTCGGCGAGAGGGCGTTTTACTTTGCTCTGTGCGCGGCAAAGCTGCCGCGCTAAATTATTTTTTGCGCACAACTGCCCGCGTTTTGCATTGTAAAGCGAGCGCGCATGAATTAAAATCAGTATCAGGAGGGCTGTCTATGCTTCATCTTGTGCTCGGACCTGCCGGGAGCGGAAAAAGCGCCTTTTGTCTTGATATGATAACCAAACGCGCGAACGCGCAAAAAGCAAGCGTACTGGTCGTTCCCGAGCAAAGCTCATTTTCCTTTGAGCGGGAGTTCACCGTGCGGCTCGACCCCGCGCTGCTTCGCTACGTCGAGATACGCAGCTTTCGCAAGCTGTGCTCGGACGTTTTCTCCGAAGTCGGCGGCGGCGCGCGCGAGCGGCTGAGCGGCGCGGAGAAAAGCGTGCTGGTGCGCCGCGCGCTCGCAAGGCTCGGCGACAAAATACAATACTACCGCCGTCATGTCCGCGACCGCGCCTTTTGCGCGATGACCGCCTCGCTCATCGACGAGCTGAAAAACGGCGGCGTTGACCCCGACGCGCTGCGAAGCGTATGTTCGCAGACAAGCGGTGTGTCACAAGCAAAGCTCGCAGAGATAGCGGAGATCTTCTGCGAGTACGAGACGCTGCTGCGCGAGCGCTTCACCGACGAGGCGAGCGAGCTGTCCGACGCTGCCGAGCTGTGCGAAAAGACACGCTGCTTTGACGACAAGGCGGTCTTTTTCGACGGCTATTCCGGCTTCACCGAACCGGAGCTGCGCTTTATCGCCGCGCTTTGCGGCAGGGCTAAGGAGCTGTTTTGCACCCTTTGCTGCGAGCAGCTGAGCGCCGAACAGGAGGAGAGCTGCTTTAGCGTCAGCGCCGCGACCGGCAGACGGCTTCAGTCGCTTTGCGGCGGCGCGGATTTAACATTTCTGACAACTGCCTACCGCTTCGAGGCGGCGGGACTGCTGTGCGCCGAACGCTTTTTTTCACAGTGTGAATTCCCTTCCCCCTCCAACGAGGGGATATACTCGGTAACGGGCGAGGATATATACGACGAGTCACGAAAGATTGCCGCCGAGTGCGGGTATCTCCTGCGCGAGAAGCATCTTCGACCGAGTGATATTGTCGTCATAACCCGCGACACCTCGCGTTACAAGGCGCCGCTTGAGCAGGCGTTCAAGCGCTGCGGCGTTCCGTGCTACTGCGACGACCGCCGAAGCGTGCTCTACTCGCGCGTCACGGTCTTTTTGTCCTGCGCGCTCACCCTTGCGCGGCGCTTCACGAGCGAAGCGCTGCTCGCACTGCTTAAAACAGGGCTTTGCGGACTCGACGAGGAATCGGTCGGCGAGCTGGAGAACTATGTGTTCGTGCATGACGTGAGCGGCGCAGACTGGTACGAGCCGTTTACGGCAAATCCCGACGGCTTCGGCGAGGCAGCAGGCGACTCGCAGCTTGAGGCGCTCGCGCGAATCGAGCGCTCGCGTGCCGAAGTAATGCGCTGGCTGCCGTCCTTTTTGAACGACGTGCGGGGCAAACGCGGCACGGCGGTCATAGACGGCTGTTATTCACTGCTTGAGCGCTGCGGCGCGCTGGATATACTCGCGCAATGCTCCGACGACCAGCGCAGGCAGGCGTCTGCAAGCCTCAAGGCGCTCGAACGGCTGCGCAGCTCGACGTTTAACGACGACATAGACGCTGCCGAGCTTTGCGAGCTGCTTGCGCTCATTGCGGACGAGACGACGCTCGGCGACATACCGCCCGCGCTCGAACAGGTCACGATAACCGGCGCTCAGCGCGCGCGAACCAACAACCCCGCCGCCGTATTCGTCTGCGGGCTCAACGAAGGACTTTTCCCGCGTGAGGAAGGCGACGCGGATATGCTCAATTCCGCCGAACGGCAGCTGCTTGAGGACAACGGTGCGCAGCTCTCGCGCAGCTTTGTCAACAGCACCCGCATGGAGGAGTTGTATGTCTACCGCGCGGTGAGCGCCGCAAGACAGCGGCTGTATCTGTGCTCGAGCGCCCGCGACCTCGGCGGCGCGGGACTTTCGGTGAGCAGCATGACCGCCGCTTTTTTGCAGACGGTCGGCGCGAACGAACCGGATTTTCTCGCCTTCCCGCTGCCGTTTTGCACCACGCGCGTAACGGCGCTCGGCGAGTTTGCCCGCGCGCTTCAGGCACACGACCTTCAAAGCGCGGCGACCATACGCGGCTCGCTCGGATGCGAGCTGTGCGACGCGGTCGTCCGCGCCGCCGACGAGCCCGAGCTGTCGGTTTCCGAGCGCGCGGTGATGCTGCGGCTGCTCGGGGACTCGACCGCCGTCTCCCCGTCCAAGGCGGAGGCCTACGCGCGCTGCCCGTTCTCCTACTTTATGAGATATGTGCTTCACATCAAGCCGATACGAAAAGCCCAGCTCGACCCGCTCGAGGCGGGCAGCTTTGTGCATTACATAATGGAAAACACGCTGCGCACGCTCGGCGGCGACATAAGCGAAGCGGACGACGACACCCTGCGTGAGCAGGCGCAGAGGCATTCGCTCGATTATCTCAATGACTGCGTCGGCGAGCGCGAGCTTGCGCGTCAGCCGCGGCTGAGGTATCTCGCAAAACGGCTTTGCGCGCAGTCGGTCATACTGCTCATACATCTGCGCGACGAGCAGCGCCAAAGCGACTTTCGTCCGTGTGAATATGAGCTGAGCATCGGGCGGTCGGGCGAGACTCCCGCGCTCGAGCTTGCGACAAATACGGGCGAACGGGTATTCGTCGAAGGCAAGATAGACCGTGTTGATTGCTTTGAGCGCGACGGCGTGCGCTATATACGGGTGGTCGATTACAAGACCGGAAACAAGAAATTCTCGCTGCGCGACGTGTACTACGGGCTGAATATGCAGATGCTCGTCTACCTGTTTTCGCTGTGTTCCCTTGAGCGCTCCAAGTACGCGGGAGCTCTGCCTGCGGGGGTGCTTTACGTCCCATGCGACCCCTCTCCCGTGAGCGCCGCAAACGAGGAGCTTGCGCGCTCGGACGCTCGGCGCAGCTACCGCATGGACGGGCTGCTGCTTGACGAGCCGAACGTTGTGCGGGCTATGGAGCGCGACGCGGCGGGCGTCTACCTGCCCATAGCGCTCAAATCGGACGACACGCTCGCCTCCCGCAGCGCGGACAAGCTCGCGTCGCTCGAAAAGCTCGGACGCATACGCGGACATATCGAAAAGACAATCTCGGAAATGGCGTCGGCTCTCTACGAGGGACGCACGCCTGCGCTGCCCATACGTGAGGGTCAGCGGCTTCAATGCGATTTCTGCGAGTACGCAAGCGTCTGCCGCCGCGACCGCTGCGGTGCTGTCCGCGAGCTGCCCGCGGACATTACGCCGTTCGCCGACGAAGAAGATAACGGCGAGAAAGGGCAGGTGACTGACAATGAGTGAGCGCTGGACTCCCGCGCAGCGCGCCGCCATCGACTCCCGAGGCGGGGGCGTCATCGTGTCCGCCGCCGCCGGAAGCGGCAAAACCTCGGTGCTCGTCGAGCGCATTATCTCGATAATCACCGACGAGCAAAAACCCGTGGACGCCGACCGCCTGCTCGTCGTGACCTTCACAAATGCAG
>CAYXRE010000054.1:6376-11721 GCA_964466125.1 uncultured Oscillospiraceae bacterium | reverse complement strand
CGGTACCGTCGGCGTTGTACATACGCATACGCGCATCCGCGTCTTCGCACTCGCTTATCATCACGACGCCGTCGCCGCCGATGCTCTTGCGGCGGCTCGAAAGCCATACGCTCAGCGACTCGGGGTTGTTTATGCGCTGCTCGAAGCAGTCGAAATAGATATAGTCGTTGCCGCAAGCGCGCATTTTGACAAAGTGCAGCGGTCTGCGAGCGTCCGGAATGTCCTCGATGTCGAACAGCTGAATGTTGCGCTCGCTGTAACCGCTTTCGATTGCGTTGACGAGCGCGTTTGCGGTGTCAATGCTCGAAAGACAGGCTATGCGGTACTCGACCGCCTTGCGGCGCAGTTGTATCGTCTCGGCGTCGGGCAGCTGCCCCTTCGCGGCGGACGCGAGCACATAGTTCACCTTGCCGCTTTCCAGCAGCGCGAACAGCGCCGCGCGTTCGTCCCCGCGCGCTTCAACGCGCACGCAGGGTATGCCCGCCTCGCTCAGCATTGCCGCCGTCTTGAGCGGAGCAAATATTGTGAAGCCCAGCGCCTTGAAGCGCCGCACGGCTGCGGTCGTCTCAAAGCGCTCGCGCGGCTGCATGGTGACAAGCACGCCGCCGCTGGACGCTATGCTGAAGCCCGCCGCGAGCAAGCCCTTGTACAGCGCTTCTTCAAGGTTCTTGCCCACGCCCAGCACCTCGCCGGTCGATTTCATCTCGGGTCCGAGGTGGCTGTCCACGCCGCCGAGCTTCTCAAACGAGAACACCGGCACCTTGACCGCCGTCACGACCGACTTGCGCCAAAGCCCCGTTCCGTAACCCATGTCCCGCAGCTTCTCGCCGAGCAGCGCGCGTGTCGCAATGGACGCGATGGGCAGCTTGGTGACCTTGCTGATGTAAGGCACGGTGCGCGAAGCGCGGGGGTTCGCCTCAATGACATAAATGCCGTTGTTGTGAACGACGTATTGTATATTAATAAGCCCGACTATCTTCAGCTCCTTTGCGAGCCGTTCGGTACATTCGACGAGCTGCGCCGTGACGGGACCGCTGAGGTTCCATGCGGGATAAACGGCAATCGAGTCGCCCGAATGCACGCCCGCGCGCTCGATGTGCTCCATTATACCGGGAATGAGCACGTCCTCGCCGTCACATATAGCGTCCACCTCGACCTCCTGCCCGACGAGGTATTTGTCAACGAGAATGGTGTTGTCCGCCTCGCTTGAGGCGGTGATTATGTCCATGTACTCGACGGTGTCCTCGTCGTTGTAGGCGATTATCATGTTCTTGCCGCCGAGTACGTAGGACGGGCGGATGAGCACGGGGTAGCCGAGCTGAGCCGCCGCCTCAAGCGCCTGCTGCTTATTGTAGACGATGTGCCCGAGCGGGCGCTTGATGCCCAGCCGTTCGAGCGCCGCGTCGAATCGCTCGCGGTCCTCCGCCATGTCAATCGAGTCGGCGCTCGTGCCGAGTATGCGAACGCCGTGCTCGCACAGCGTCTTGGTCAGATTTATCGACGTTTGCCCGCCGAAGGTCACCACCGCGCCGTAGGGCTTTTCGGTCTCGATGATGTTGATTACGTCCTCGGGCGTGAGCGGTTCAAAGTACAGCCTGTCAGCGGTGTCGAAGTCGGTCGAGACGGTCTCGGGGTTGTTGTTCACCATCACCACGTCGCACCCGAGCTTTTTGAGCGTCTCGACGCAGTGCACCGACGCGTAGTCGAACTCGATGCCCTGCCCTATGCGTATGGGTCCCGAGCCGAAAACGATTATCGTGCGCTTACCGCTATCGTGCGAGCGCTTGAACTCCTGTGCCTCGTTCATCTCACCGAATGCGGAGTAGAAATAGGGCGTGGAGGCACGAAACTCAGCCGCGCAGGTATCCACCATGCGGTAGCCCGCCGCGATTTGCGCGGGCAGCGACGCGCCGGACAGCCTTGCGAGCGCGGCGTCGGGGAAGCCTAAGCGCTTGCCCTCGACGTAGCTGTGTTTGTCAAGCGCCTTGTTCTCAATGCGGTTTTCATAGTCGGCGAGATTTTTCAGCTTATACAAAAACCACTCGTCGATGAGCGTAAGCTCGTGTATGCGCTCGGGCGTTATACCGCGCCGCAGCGCCTCGAACACGGCGAATATCCTCTCGTCCGTCGCGGGGTCAAGCAGCGAAAGAAGCTCCTCGTCGCTTTTGCTGCGCAGCGCGGGAAGGTCTGGGGTGTCCTGTTTTATTTCAACGCCGCGCACCGCCTTCATGAACGCTTCCTCGAAGGTCGGGGCGACGGACATCACCTCGCCTGTCGCCTTCATCTGCGTGCCGAGGGTGCGCGAGGCGCTGACAAACTTGTCAAACGGCCACTTGGGGAACTTGACGACAATGTAATCGACCGCGGGCTCGAAAAAGGCGGTCGTCTTGTTGGTCACGGCGTTGGGAATCTCGTCGAGCGTCAGTCCAACGGCGAGCTGCGCCGCCACCTTGGCGATCGGATAGCCCGTCGCCTTGGACGCGAGCGCGGACGAGCGGGACACGCGGGGATTGACCTCGATTACGGCGTACTCCATGCTCTCGGGATTGAGCGCGAACTGCACGTTGCAGCCGCCTTGAACCCCAAGCTCCTCGATTATGTCCAGCGCCGCCGTGCGAAGCATTTCGTACTCGGTGTTCGCGAGCGTGACGCTCGGCGCGACTACAATCGAATCGCCCGTGTGTATGCCGACCGGGTCGAGATTCTCCATCGAGCACACGCATATACGGTTGCCCGCCTTGTCGCGGACGACCTCAAACTCGATTTCCTTCCAGCCGGAAATGCAGCGCTCCACGAGTATCTGACGTATGGGCGACGCGTCCAGACCGGTGCGCGCCGTCTCGCGAAGCTGCGCTTCGTCCTTTGCTATGCCGCCGCCCGAGCCGCCGAGTGTAAAGGCGGGACGGACGATTACGGGATAGCCGATTGAGCGCGCGAAGTCCACCGCCGATTCGATGTCGGTGACGACCTCGGAGGGCACAGACGGCTGGCCGAGCTTTTCCATCGTCTGCTTAAAGAGCTTTCTGTCCTCGGCGCGGTCGATAGTCTCAAGGCTCGCCCCGAGCAGCTTTACGCCGTGCGCGTCAAGATAGCCGTCGAGCGCAAGCTGCATGGAAAGCGTGAGCCCCATCTGCCCGCCTATCGTCGAAATAAGCCCGTCGGGGCGCTCCTTTTCGATTATACGCTTGACCACCTCAAGCGTGAGCGGCTCGATATAGATTTTGTCCGCCTCGTTTGCGTCGGTCATAATCGTCGCGGGGTTGGAGTTTACGAGCACGACCGACAGTCCGAGCGCTTTGAGCACCCGGCACGCCTGCGTTCCCGCATAGTCGAACTCCGCCGCCTGACCGATGACAATGGGTCCCGAGCCGATGAGCATGACTTTTTTCAGATTATTGTCTATGGGCATCTACTTATCCTCCAGCATCGACACGAAGCGGCTAAACAAAAACTCGGTGTCCAGCGGTCCGCCGCACGCCTCGGGGTGAAACTGAACCGAGAAGGCGGGCATATCCGTATAATCCAGTCCCTCAACCGTCCCGTCGTTGAGATTGACGTAGCTCACGTCGGCGCATTTCGGCAGCGAATCCGAGCACACGGTGTAGCCGTGGTTCTGGCTTGTCACGAACAGCCTGCCGCTTTTCGTCTCACGCACGGGCTGGTTCGCGCCGCGATGACCGTATTTCAGCTTTTCGGTTTTTCCTCCCCGCGCGAGCGCGAGCAGCTGATGTCCGAGGCATATTGCAAAGGTCGGTATTCCCGCGCCGCAAAGCTGTGACATCTGTTCGATTATCTCGCCGCATACCGACGGGTCTCCCGGTCCGTTGGAGAGAAAAATCCCGTCCGGCTTGCAGGAAAGCAGCTCGTCCGCGGTGCTCGCCGCCGGCATGACAACGACGCGGCAGCCGCGCGACGCGAGCTTGCGCGCCATGGCTTTCTTTGAGCCGAAGTCCCACAGCACGACCGTCTTTGAACCTTGCTCGTTGAGCACAAAGCGCTCCTTGACGCTGACGGCGTACACGTCTGCGCAAAGACTCTTTTTCGCAAGCTCTTGCGCGAATTCCTCGGTGTTTTCCGGCAGCTGCGAGAGTATCGCCGCGTTCATCGTGCCGCGCTCGCGCAGCATTCTCGTCAGCGCGCGCGTATCAATATCGCAAAGCCCGGCGACACCCTGTCTTTCAAGGAATTCGCCGAGCCTGCCGCTTGAGCGGAAATTGGAGGGATTGACGCAAAGGTCGTGAACGATATAGCCGTCAAGCGACGTGCCGCCGCTTTCGAATTCCTCGGGTATCACGCCGTAATTGCCGATGAGCGGAAAGGTCTGGAGCACTATCTGCCCGTGATAGCTCGGGTCGGTGAGCGTTTCGATATAGCCGGTCATGGGCGTGGTGAACACGAGCTCGGCGCACACGTCCTTTTGTGCGCCGAACCGCGTTCCCTCACAGACATATCCGTTTTCGAGTATCAAATACGCCTTGTCCATTTTATTCTCCAATACTGCCGCCCATGAGCGACACCATGACCGCCTTTTGCGCGTGCAGACGGTTCTCCGCCTCGTCGAATATCTCGTTTGCGTGCTGCTCGAATACCTCAGCGGTTATTTCCTCGCCGCGGTGGGCGGGCAGACAGTGCTGCACTATGCAGCCGTTCGCGGTGCGCGACATCAGCTCGTCGTCCACGATGAAGCCCTTGAACGCCTGCTCGCGCTGCGCCTTTTCCTGCTCTTGTCCCATGGAGACCCACACGTCGGTTATCACAACGTCTGCGTCCTTTGCGGCGCAAAGCGGGTCATTGGTCAGCTCAAAGCGACCTGACTGCTGCGCGAATTTGACGATTTCCGCATTTGGTGTATAACCTGCGGGGCTTGCGACGGAAACGTTCATGCCGGTCTTTATGCCTCCGACGATGAGGGAGTTTGCCATGTTTATGCCGTCGCCGATGAAGCACATCTTGACGCCCTCGAGCTTGCCCTTGTATTCGCGTATCGTCTGCAAGTCGGCGAGCACCTGACACGGGTGGCTGTAATCGGTGAGCCCGTTTATAACGGGTACGCTGCCGTACTGCGCGAGCTTTTCGACCTTTTCCTGCTCAAACGTTCTTATCATTATGCCGTCCACATAGCGCGAGAGCACGCGGGCGGTGTCCTCGATAGGCTCGCCGCGTCCGAGCTGGGAATCCTTCGAGCTCATGAACAGCGCGTGACCGCCGAGCTGGTACATTCCTGTCTCAAAGGAGGCGCGTGTGCGCGTGGAGGATTTTTCAAATATCATCGCGAGCGTCTTACCCGCAAGCAGCGGGTGCGCGATGCCCGCGCGGGTCTCTTTTTTCAGTTTGTCCGCCAAATC
>CAYXRE010000054.1:4969-6366 GCA_964466125.1 uncultured Oscillospiraceae bacterium | reverse complement strand
TTCCATCGTCCAGTCGGCGAGCTTGAGCAGATGCTTCATTTTTCCTCTCCTATATCTCCGATAGTGTTTTTTTCAGCGCCTCAAGTCCCTTTTGCGCTTCTTCGAGCGTTATGTTCAGCGCGGGCAGCAGCCGCAGTCTGGTCTTTGCCGTCAGCACCAACACGCCGTTTTCGATTGCTTTTGCCGCGACAGTTTTTGCGTCCGCTTTGTCGTCCAGCTCGATGCCAATCATCATTCCAAGCCCGCTGAGTCCGACGACATGGGGCATGGCGGCAATGCGGCTGCGCATAAACGCGGCGTTCTCACGCACACGCGCAAGGAAGGCTTGGTCGATGTGCTCAAGCACGCAAAGCGCTCCCGAGCACACGACGGGGTTTCCGCCGAAGGTGGTGGCGTGGTCGCCCGCCGTCAGCGAGCTGCGGGTCTTCTCATTGAACATCGCAGCGCCGATTGGCAGCCCGCCGCCGAGTCCCTTTGCCATGCTCACGATGTCCGGCTTTATGTCGTACTGCTCAAAGCAAAACAGCGTCCCCGTGCGCCCGATGCCTGTCTGCACCTCGTCAACGACGAACAGCACATCCTTGTCGGCGCACAGCTTGCTTACGTTTTTAACATAGTCCCTGTCGAGCGCGACCACGCCGCCCTCGCCCTGCACAAGCTCCGCCATGACCGCGCAGACGCCGCCCTTTTCAAGCTCGTTTTCCAGCGCTTGCAGGTCGTTAGCCTCAACGTAAGAAAAGCCGCCGGTGAAAGGGAAAAAGTAGTTGTGAAACACGTCCTGACCCGTCGCGGCAAGCGTCGTGACGGTGCGCCCGTGAAAGGAATTGACGAGCGTGATGATACGATTGCGCCCCTCGCCGTACTTCATAAAGGAATATTTGCGCGCCGCTTTTATCGCGCACTCGTTCGCCTCCGCGCCCGAGTTGCAAAAGAACACCCCGCTCATGCCGGAGCGCTCGCAGAGCATACGCGCAACGTCCACGCACGGCACGGTGTAGAAAAGGTTGGAGGTGTGCTGCAGCGTGTGCGCCGCCGAGGATACGGCGTCCGCCCACTGCGGAAAGCAAAAGCCCAGCGAATTCACGCCGATTCCGCTCGTAAAGTCGATGTACTTCCTGCCGTCCAAGCCCTCACATTCGCTGCCCGAACCGCTTTTGATTGCAAGCCCGAAGCGCGAGTAGGTGTTCATAACGTATTGTTTATCCAGCTCCATGAGCTGTTTTTGTTCCATTATTTTGCCTCCTTTTCCGTCAGCAGCGTGCCGATGCCCTCGTCGGAAAAAATCTCGATGAGTATCGAGTGGGGTATGCGTCCGTCAATCATGACCGCCTTTTTCACTCCGCCGCGCACCGCCTTCTCGCAGCTTTTGATTTTCGGTATCATGCCGCCCGAGATGA
>CAYXRE010000054.1:1461-4945 GCA_964466125.1 uncultured Oscillospiraceae bacterium | reverse complement strand
GGATCCGACGTATGCGCGGGCGCAAGGTCGGGATCCACCTCGTCCACCGTGACGAACGGGATGAGCGTGCTCTCGTCGTTGACGTCGCTCATAAGCCCGCGTATGTCGGTCAGCGTGATTATGTTCTCCGCACCGAGCGCCCGCGCAATCTCGGCGGCGGCGGTGTCGGCGTTTATGTTGTAGGTGGTGCCGTGCTCGTCGGTGCCGACCGTCGCCACGACGGGGATATAGCCGCCGTCCAGCGCGTCGATGATAGGCGCGGGGTCGATGCTCACGATGTCGCCGACAAAGCCCAAATCCTTCTCGTCGTGCTTCTTTGCCTTGATCATCGCCCCGTCTATGCCGCAAAGCCCCATCGCCTTGCCGCCCAACGTGCTTATGAGGCTCACGAGGTCCTTGTTGGTCTTGCCCGCAAGCACCATCTGCACGACCTGCGCGGTCGTCTCGTCGGTGTAGCGCAGCCCGTCCACGAAGCGGGTCTCAATGCCCAGCCGCCCGAGCATCGAGCTGATTTCCGGTCCGCCGCCGTGTACGAGCACGATGCGTATGCCGACGCAGGTGAGCAGTATTATGTCGCTCATCACGTCGCGGCGCAGCTCGTCGCTGGTCATCGCGTTGCCGCCGTATTTGACCACGACGGTTTTGCCGGTGTATTTCTGGATGTAGGGCAGCGCGGCGGTGAGCACCTGCGCTTTCATGGCGTCGGTAAGTCCGGCTACGGTCATTGTTCTCTCCTTCGCATAAACGCTTTTCGGGGGTCATCGTTCCTGTGTGCTTGAAATATCTTAGGTGTGATTTCTGTGAATGAAAATCGGCAAGCGGTATCAGGTGCGGTAGTCGCCGTTGATTTTGACGTAGTCGTAGGTCAGGTCGCAGCCCCACGCGGTCGCGCAGTACGCTCCCTCGCCGACGCCGACGTGTATTGTTATCTCATCGCATGAAAGTACCTTTTTCGCCTCGTCCTCCGAGAACGGCACTCCCGCCGAGCCCTCGCACACGCGCACAGCACCCGCCGCTGACGAGAACTCCACGCTCACGGCGCTTGCGTCAAAGCCCGCGCCCGAGTAGCCGAGCGCGCACAGCACCCGCCCCCAGTTGGCGTCCGAGCCGAACATCGCCGCCTTGACGAGGCTTGAGGAGATGACCGATTTTGCGAGCGTGCGCGCGTCCTTATCGCTTGAAGCGCCGCTCACATGGCATTCGAGCAGCTTGGTCGCGCCCTCGCCGTCCTTTGCGATCTCGCGTGACATCTCCACGGCGACCGCCTTGAGCGCGGCGGTGAAGGCGTCGTAGTCGGCGTTTTGCGTGTCGATGAGCGCGTTGCCCGCAAGGGCGTTTGCCATTATCGCGACGGTGTCGTTGGTGGAGGTGTCGCCGTCCACGCTTATCATGTTGTAGCTGTCATTCACGACAGTTTCGAGCGATTTTTGCAGCATGGGCGCGCTTATCGCAGCGTCGGTCGTGATGAAGATGAGCATGGTCGCCATGTTGGGGTGAATCATGCCCGAGCCCTTGGCGATAGCGCCTATCGAGACCTTTTTGCCGGCAATTTCAAAGCTGACCGCGATGTTCTTTTGTTTGGTGTCGGTCGTCATGATAGCGTCCGCCGCGTCCGACGAGCCGTCGTATGTGAGCGCCGAGACGAGCGCGGGCATTCCCTTTTGAATAGGCTCGATGTCGAGCACCTGCCCGATAACGCCGGTGGAGGCGACAATAATATCGTCCTGCGAGATATGCAGCGCGTCGGACGTGAGCTTTGCCATGGCGTTCGCTTTTTCCACGCCGTCCGCGTTGCAGGTGTTCGCGTTGCCGGAGTTGCATATCACCGCCTGCGCCGTGCCGTTTTGAAGGTGCTCGCGCGTGACGGTTATCGGCGCGCCGTACACCTTGTTTTGGGTGTACATAGCCGCCGCCGTGCAGGGCACGTCGCTGACGATGAGCGCTATATCCTTTTTATCCTTGTTTTTGCGTATGCCGCAGTGTATTCCCGCAGCGCGGAAGCCCTTGGGCGCGCACACGCCCTTGTTCGTGAATTCAAGCATTTCTTTTCCCCTTATGCAAGCGACGCGAGCTCGTCGAGCCCGAGCGCGATATTCATATTCTGCACCGCGGCGCCGGACGCGCCCTTGCACAGATTGTCGAACACCGACACGAGCGCCATGCGCTCGTCCGAGCCGGTGACGTATATCTTCATCCCGCTTTGCTTTTCCATCTGCGTCGGAGAGATAAATCCGCTTTCCGCATTGCCCCCGACCGTGATGAGCGCGGCGTTTTTGTACCAGTTCGCAAGCTCGTTTTCGAGTTGCTGCCGCGAGCACGCCTTTTTAAGCATATCGCCCGTTAGCATAACGCACACCGCCATGCCGGAGTAGTAATCTCCGACCGCGGGGCAAAACACCGGCTCGTGCTCAAGCGAACAGACCGCCTTCATCTCCGCAAGGTGCTTGTGCGACTGGGTGAGTGCATACTGTCTCGGCGAGTCGAACTCGCTAGGGCGCTCAGCCGCTTCATACTGCTCGATCATCTTTTTGCCGCCGCCCGAATACCCCGTCTGTGAATAGCAGCAAAGCCGCGCGTCCTCTCCGAGAATGCCGAGCGCGACGAGCGGATAGACAACCGAGATGAAACCTGTCGCGTGGCAGCCGGGATTCGCAATGCGCTTGGAGTTCTTTATCGCTTCGCGGTGCGCTGCGGACAGCTCGGGAAAGCCGTATGCCCAAAGAGGATCGGTGCGGTGGGCGGTGGAAGCGTCGATTACGACGGTGTTTTCGTTGGTGACAAGCGCCGCCGATTCCCTCGCCGCGTCGTCGGGCAGGCAAAGGAACACCACGTCCGCCAAGTTCATAATCTTAGCTTTTTCTCCCGCGTCCTTGCGAAGCGCGGGGTCGATGCTCAGCAGCTCAAGGTCGTCGCGCGCGCTTATGCGCGAGACAATCTGAAGCCCCGTCGTTCCCGAACCGCCGTCAATAAAAACCTTGTGTTTCATTTCCTATACCTTCGCAAGCGCTTCGCGCGCGTGCGCAATCTGCGTTGTGACCGCCGAGGGTGCGGGTCCGCCGTAGGAACTGCGAAGCGACACGCAGTTTATCAAATCCACCGCGTCGTACACGTCCTGCTCGAACACGCCGCAGACCGCCTTGTACTGCTCAAGCGGCAGCGTTTCGAGCGTCTCGCCTTTTTCGATGCACGTGCGCACCAGCTCGCCGCTGATTTTGTAAGCGTCGCGGAACGGAACGCCCTTTTTGGTCAGATAATCGGCGCAGTCGGTCGCGTTGATGAAGCCGCCGGACGCCGCCGCGCGCATTTTGTCCTCGTGAAAGACCGCCTGCTCAAGCATGGGCGAAAACAGCTCCAGACACAGCGAAACGGTGTCCAGCGCGTCGAATACCGCCTGCTTGTCCTCCTGCATATCCTTGTTGTACGCAAGCGGCAGACCCTTCATGACCGAAAGCAGCGTCATCGTGTCGCCGAACACCCGCCCCGC
>CAYXRE010000054.1:0-1423 GCA_964466125.1 uncultured Oscillospiraceae bacterium | reverse complement strand
GAGCCGGTCGAAAAGCTGTCCGAAAAGCTCACAAAACCGAACTCGCTCGAACACCAGAGAATCAGCTCCTCGGAAAAGCGGGAAAGATGCACCATGATAATCGAAAGCGCGCCGAGCAGCTCCAGCGCGAAATCGCGGTCGGAGACGCCGTCCATGCTGTTCTCGCAAACCGCGTTGAAGCCGAGCAGCGACGCTGTGTAATCGCGGTCGAGCGGGTAGGTCGTGCCCGCGAGCGCCCCGCTGCCGAGCGGCAGCGTCAGCGTGCGCTTTTTGCAGTCCTTGAGCCGCTCAATGTCCCGAAGCAGCATCCACACATACGCCATGAGCGAGTGCGCGAGCGTCACCGGCTGCGCGCGCTGAAGGTGGGTGTAGCCGGGCATGACCGTTTTGGTGTGTGCGCTCGCTTTCGTGCAAAGCGTCCCGCACAGCGTCTTGGCTTTTTCAATGAGCGCGTCGGTCTCGTTCGCGGCATACAGCCGAAAGTCCGTCGCCACCTGGTCGTTGCGGCTGCGCGCGGTGTGCAGCTTTTTGCCCGCGTCGCCGATGCGCTCGGTGAGCGTCGCCTCGACAAAGGTGTGTATGTCCTCGGCGCTCATGTCGATTTCAAGCTCGCCGCTTGAGAGCTGCGAGAGCATATTCTCAAGCTCGCTTACGATTTGCTCGCCGTCTGTGGACGGGATTATGCCCTGCTTTGCAAGCATTTTTGCGTGGGCAATCGAGCCTTGTATGTCCTGCTTGTACATTCGGCAGTCAAAGCCGATGGAGGAATTCAGGTCGTTCACCCGCGCGTCCGTCTCGCCGGACAGCCGTCCCGCCCACAGTTTCATAGCTTTTCTCCGTTTTTTATTTCTTTTCGTCGAGCAGCGCCTTGATTTTGATGGGCAGCCCGAACAGATTGATGAAGCCGGCGGAATCGGCGTGGTTGTAGACCTCGTCCTCGCCGAAGGTGGCAAAGTCCTCGCTGTAAAGCGAATCGGGGCTTTCCATGCCCGCGCCGAGTATGTTGCCCTTGTAAAGCTTGAGCTTCACCGTGCCGTTGACCGTCTCCTGCGTCTTGTCCACAAACGCGCTCATCGCCTCGCGCAGCGGGGTGTACCACTGTCCGTTATATACAAGGTCGGCGAACTCAAGCGCAAGCTTTTGCTTGTAGTGCTGCGTGAGCTTGTCAAGGCAAAGCTGCTCAAGCATATCGTGCGCGGCATAAAGTATCGTGCCTCCGGGGGTCTCGTAAACGCCGCGGCTTTTCATGCCGACAAGCCGGTTCTCGACGATGTCGATTATGCCGACGCCGTTCTCGCCGCCGATTTTGTTGAGCTGCTTTATCATCTCGACGCCGTCCAGCTTTTTGCCGTTGAGCGCCGTGGGAATGCCCTTTTCAAACGTAATCGAGATCGCGGTCTCCTTGTCGGGCGCCTGCTGAGGC
>CAYXRE010000053.1:0-11951 GCA_964466125.1 uncultured Oscillospiraceae bacterium | reverse complement strand
ACCCGCTGCCGGGCGACGATATCGTCGGCTTCATCACCCGCGGGCACGGCGTTTCGATACACAAGCGCGACTGCGTGAACGTCAGCGCCGCAAAATCGCTGGACGAAAACTCGCTGCGCTGGGTCACCGTCGAGTGGGCGGACAACGTCAAGGAGGACTTCAAGTCCACGTTGGAAATCATCTGCGACGACCGGCAGGGGCTGATTGCGGACATCAGCACCCAGCTTTCCACGCTGCACATACAGATTTTCTCCTTCAATACTGTTGTCAAGAGCGACGGTCGAGCGCACTTCATAATCACCATCGGCATAAACGGCATCGACCACCTCAACTCGGTCATCGCGCGCTTAAACAAGGTCAAAAGCGTTGTGTCAATAAACAGAACGGGATTGTAAAGGGTATAATATGAAAGCTGTTATACAAAGAGTAAAACAAGCATCGGTTACAATAAACGCAAGCGAGAAGCGCAGCATTCGACAGGGATTGCTGGTGTTGCTGGGAGTGGAGAATGAGGACACGGCGCAGACACTGCCCAAGCTTGCGAGCAAGGTGGCGGGGCTTCGCATATTTGACGACGCAAACGGCAACCTCAACATCTCGGCGCAGGAGCTGGGGCTGGAGATAATGGTCATCTCCAACTTTACGCTGTGCTCGGACACCCGCAAGGGCAACCGTCCGTCCTTTACATCGGCGGCGCGTCCCGGACAGGCGGAGCCGTTGTACGATGAGTTTGTGCGGCTGCTTTATGAAAACGGGATTCAGCGGGTCGTCAAAGGCGAGTTCGGCGCGGATATGCAGCTGGAGATAATAAACGACGGACCGGTCACCATAATTATTGATACAAAGGAGTGGCAGGCATGAAAACGGACGCCATACAAGTCGGGCGGCTTGCAACCAACTGCTATGTCGTGAGCGACGAAAAAGGACTGTGCGCCGTAATCGACCCGGGCGACGAGGCGGACAAAATCAAGAGCTTTCTCGACGCGAATTCGCTTCGCTGCGAGTGCATATTTATTACCCACGGACACCCCGACCACATAGACGGGCTTGCACGGCTCAAGGAGCTGACGGGGGCGTGCGTTGTCGCGAACGCCGCCGACGCCAAGCGCATTGAAAACCGCGCGGGCGTCAAGCCGGATATGCTGTGCCGAGACAAGGACGAGATACGCCTGAGCGACGGGCTGACCTTCACGGTGCTTGAAACGCCGGGTCACACGCCGGGCGGGGTCTGCTATATCTGCGGCGACGCGATGTACTGCGGTGACACGGTGTTCTTTGAAAGCGTCGGGCGCACGGATTTTCCGGGCGGGAGCTTTGACACGCTGCGTGAGTCGCTCGACAAAATTGCGGCGCTGCCCTATGAGGATTTGTACCTATACCCGGGGCACATGGAATCGACCACGCTTGCGCACGAGCGGGCACACAACCCGTTTTTTGCACGATGACGGTATACATCGACGGTCACGACTTCGCCTATGAGCTGGAGAACGTGGCGCGTATGTTTTATGACAGCGTAACGGTGGTACACGGCGCGCCCGCCGTCGGCGGCGTGTACGCCGCCGCCACCGCCGCCGCGAATGCGGCGGGCGGCGTCTCGCTTCGTGTCGAAGCGAGCACGCCGGGCGGGCGCGCACAAAGACACGAGGAAGCCCCCGCCGACCTTGACGACAAGGGCAAAGAGCTTATACTTGCGCGCGGGCTGTACGATGTGTTGAGCGAGCTTACCGGTCTGCGCCCCGCGTGGGGAGTGGTCACCGGCATACGTCCCGCAAAACTCGCCGCCAAGTTGAGCGAAACGCTCGGCGAGGAGGGCGCGAAGAAAGCGATGTGCGAGCAGTACTATGTCCGCGAGGACAAAGCGCGGCTCGCGCTTGAGTGCGCGAGGGCAAGCGAGCGTATAAAGCGGCTCAATGCCCCCGACCTGTTTTCGCTTTACGTCTCGATACCCTTCTGCCCGACGAGGTGCAGCTACTGCTCGTTTGTGTCCAAGACTATCGGCAGGGAAAAAGCGCTCGTTGAGCCTTATGTGCAAAAGCTGTGCGAGGAGCTTCGCGCGTGCGGCGCGCTGACAAAGAGCCTAGGGCTGCGCCTTGCGACCGTTTATTTCGGCGGCGGCACTCCGACCAGCCTTGAAGCGCCGCAGCTGGACGCGCTGTTCTCCGCGATAGCCGAGAGCTTCTCGCTGTCCGACGTGCTGGAATACTGCGTTGAGGCGGGCAGACCCGATACTGTCAGCGAACAAAAACTCCTGTCGCTCAAGCGGGCAGGGGTCACCCGCATCTCGATAAACCCGCAGACGGGAAGCGACGAGGTGCTCAAAAACATTGCCCGCGGTCACACCGTCGCCGACGTTGAGCGCGCGTTCGAGCTCGCGCAGCGAGCGGGCTTTGACAACATCAACGGCGACCTCATCGCGGGGCTTCCGGGCGACAATTTTCTACAGTACAAGCGCACGCTCGACTGGCTGCTCGCGCTTGCGCCGCAAAGCATCACGCTGCACGCGCTCACGCTCAAACGTGCGTCCTCCATGACCGAGGAGGGCGGACGACCGCACGAGCTGCACTCGGACGCTGGCAAGATGTTGAGCTACACGAATGAACTGCTTGTAAAGCGCGGCTTCGCGCCGTATTATATGTATAAGCAAAAGGGAACGGTGGACAGTCTGGAAAACACAGGCTACTGCCTGCCCGGGCACGAGTGTTTGTACAACGTGTTCATCATGGACGAGCTGCACACCATCATCGCGTGCGGCGCGGGCGCCGTCACCAAGCTCGTCAACCAGAGCACGGGACTTATACAAAGGGTGTTCAACTACAAATACCCCGCCGAGTATATATCCGGATTTGACGAGATTTTGAAGCGCAAAGAAAACATCAGGGAGATAATCAATGGTTGAATTCAAACCGAAAAGACAGTATGAAGTGTCCACCATAAACGCGCTCGCCGTCGAGGACCCCCGTTTTATAATCGACAACGAGGAGGAGTACGAGCTGCGCGTCGAGCACACGGCGTGTGAGATAATCCGCACCGGCTGCACCGTCGCAATGCTCTCGGGCCCGTCCGCGTCCGGCAAGACGACCTCCGCGTGGCGGTTGTGCTACACGCTGCGCTCGCTCGGAAAGGACGCGCACGTCATCTCGCTCGACGACTTTTTCAAGAACATCGAGGACTATCCGAAAACCGAGGACGGTCAGCCCGACCTCGAAAACGTCAACTCGCTCGATTTGGAGTGTATCAACGAGACGATAAAGCAGCTCGTGGAGCGCGGCGAGTGCGATTTGCCGCGGTTTGATTTCAAAAAACAAAGCCGTCTGCCCGAGCGCAGCCACATAAAGCTCGAAAAGGGCGGTATTGCGATAATCGAGGGCATACACGCGCTCAACCCGCTGCTGACCCAAAGCGTCGCGGGCAGCGGCGGCGTGCTCAACGTCTATGTCGGGCTGCGCGTCGAGTTCGGCGAGGACGGCAAGCGGGTGCTTGCCACGCGCGACCTGCGCATAACGAGAAGACTGGTGCGCGATTTTTACTTCCGCGGCTACTCGGTCGAGGACACCCTTTCGGTGTGGAAGGAGATAATGGCGGGCGAGGAGAAGTGGATAAAGCCGTTCAAGAACCTGTCCGACCTCATGCTGGACACCTCGTTCACCTATGAGCCGTGCGTGTTCGCGCCTGTGATGAAAAAGCTCGCGGCGGACGAAAACGCGGGCGGCAGATGCCGCGACACGCTGCTGGAGCTGTGTGCGAAATTTGACCGCTTCATACCCATTAAGGACGACGATATTCCCAAGAACTCGATACTGCGCGAGTTCGTCGGCGGGCTGGAGCTGTAAGCGCTTGGTAATAGTTCTTGAAAAGGTAAAATAATATATATATAATTGAACTGACCTTGAGGGGAACCTATGCAATGGCTGCGGACGACGAAAGGAGCGCATGATGGACTTTTTTGACACGGTAGCGGAGAAATCCAAGGAAATCGGACGCGCGGTGGCGGACGCCGCCGGAGACGTGGTGGACAAGAGCAAGGATATGTACAATCTCGCCGTGGCGCGCGGGGATTTTCGCGATGCGTGCCGCGAATACGGAGAATTTGTCTATGAATGCGAGAGGTCGGGCAAGAAGGACCTCGACAAAAAAAGCGATTTCATAAAAAGGCTGGACGAAGCCAAGTCCCGCGTTGACGCGCTGAACGCCGCCGAGGCGGAGAAAAAAGGCAGAGTCGCCGAGCGCGCAGCGCAGAAGGCTGCCGACGCCGCCGCGAATGTCTGCGCGGGCTGCGGAGCACCCAAGGTGAGCGGACAGCTCTACTGCGGCAAGTGCGGAGCAAAATACGAATAAACCGTCATAACGAGCGGGCAAACACCGCGTTTGCCCGCCTTTTTATTTAACCCGCTTCCGCACACGCGGAGGCTGACTTGTAAACAACGGGGATAATCGGTTTGGCGAAGAAAAAGCAAAACTTAGTTGAGGGCGCGGTGATACTGACCCTCGCGGTTGTGATAGTCAAGATTGTCGGCGCGCTGTATAAGCTGCCGATGCTGTCCATCATCACCGAGGACGGCAGCGGGTTTTACTCGACCGCCTACAACCTGTACTTGACAATCTACTCCATCGCGGTGACCGGCTTTCCCGTCGCGGTCTCCCGCATAGTCGCAAAGTATGTCAGCGAGGGACGCTATCGCGACGTGAAGCGGGTGTTCCGCGTGTCCTCCGCGGCTTTCGCGCTGCTCGGCGTCGTGTCCACTGCGGCGCTCATGCTGCTCGCGCGCCCGTATGTCGAGTCGATAGAAAATCCCCACGCGTTTTGGTGCGTGCTCGCCGTTGCGCCGTCGCTGCTGTTCAGCTGCCTGATGTCCACCCACCGCGGGTACAATCAGGGACTGAAGAACATGACCCCCACGGCGGTCTCGCAGGTCGTCGAGGTGCTCTTCAAGGCGGGCTGCGGACTGGCGTTTTCCTATTACTTAAAATCCCGCTGCATAAACGAATTTCTCGCGTCCGGCACCGTGTTTGGGAGCGCAATGCCCGACGCTGCGACGGCGGACGTGATAACCGCGTCCTATGCCGCTGCGGGAGCGATACTCGGAGTGAGCATATCCACCTTTGCGGGCTGGCTGTATCTTTTTGTGCGCCGTATGTTCGTCAGCGACGGCATAACCCACGCGCAGGTAATCCAAAGCCCGCGCGCGCACTCCAACGGCTATCAAATCAGACAGATATGCCGCGTCGTGTTCCCCATTGCGCTGTCCGCCGCGACGGTCACGCTGACAGGACTTATCGACAACTACTCGGTGCTCGATCGGCTGCGCACCGTAATCGAAAGCGACCTTGCGACGCTGTACGCCTCTCACGGCGGCTGGCTCGAGCAGGCGGAGAAGGCGGTCGAGCACCTGCCCAACTACCTTTACGGCGTTTACAACCTCGGTATAACCATCTTCAACCTTGTGCCCGCGCTGACCGGCTCGTTCGGTATGAGCGCGCTGCCGCACGTCACCGGCGCGTGGATTGCCAAGGATAAGACGTCGGTCAAGACCTACATGGAGTCCACCCTTCGCATGACGACGCTCATAGCCGCGCCGATAGGCTTCGGTATCTCCTTTCTGGCAGGGCCGATTGCGGATTTGCTCTACGGCAACTCGATGCCCGTCGGCTCCAAGCTGCTTGTGCCGATACTCTCGGTGCTCGGCGTAGCTGCGATTTTCGTTGCGATAGTCAACCCGCTCAACGCGCTGTTACAGGCAATCGGCAAGCTCAAGGTGCCGGTGTATCTGATGATTGTCGGCGGCGTGGTGAAGCTCGCTTGCAACTACTTCCTCGTTGCGATACCCGAATTCAATATTAAGGCGACGCCCACCGGCAACCTGATGTGCTATTTTGTCATAACCGTGCTCAGCGTGATTGTGCTCATTCGCGTGACAAAAATTAAGCTGTCCTTGTCGAGCGTGTTTTTAAAACCGCTGTTCGCGGGACTGATGTGCGGCGTTTTCGCGCTGCTGTCCTATAACGTATTTACCCGCTTTTTGCCGCAGATAAGCGACAAGCTGCTGACCGTCGCGGCAATCGCCGTCGGCGCGCTGGTCTACCTCATTGTGCTCGGCGTGACCAAGGCGCTCAACCGCGAGGACATTCTCGGACTGCCCGGGGGTAGGAAAATTTCGGTTTTACTTGAAAAAGTGAAACTATTACGGTAAAATAGTGCGCATGGGACATTTCACCGTCAAACAAAGCTATACCGTGAACGACCTTATCAGTCTTGTCGAGCTGCTGCGGGACCCCGAAAAGGGCTGCCCGTGGGACAAGGTCCAGACGCATGAGAGCATACGCCAGAACTTTATCGAGGAGACCTATGAGGTCGCCGACGCAATCGACAACAACGACAAGGAGCATCTGTGCGAGGAACTCGGCGATGTGCTGCTGCAAGTCATGCTGCACAGCGAGATTGAGCGCCAGGCAGGCGGCTTCGACATCGACGACGTCGCAAACGGTATCTGCTCCAAGCTGGTACTGCGCCATCCGCACATCTTCGGCAAGGTGAACGCCGAGAACGAGGATGCGGTGCTGACCAACTGGGAGGCAATCAAGCGGGTCGAAAAGAGCCAGAAAAGCGGTGCGGATTCTGTGAAGGACGTTCCGCGGGCGCTTCCGTCGCTCACAAGAAGCCAGAAAGTTCAAAAGCGTGCGGGCTATGTCGGCTTTGATTATCCCGACGCCGAGAGCGCCTTTTGCGAGCTGGAAAGCGAGCTGGAGGAGCTGCGTGAGGCAGTGAAAGACCATACAAATGTGGAAGAAGAAATCGGCGACCTTCTCTTCGCGGCGGTAAACGTCGCGCGATTTCAAAAAATAGACGCCGAGCTTGCCCTTGAGCGCGCGTGCGACAAGTTCATCCGAAGATTCTGCGACGTCGAAAGACTCAGCACCGAGCGGAGCATCGACATGAAGAACGCGGATTTACAGACGCTCAACGCACTCTGGGACGAAGCAAAACAAAACGAAAGAAATGAGGATGTAAAACAATGACCAAAGCAGAACTCGTAGCAGCTGTTGCCGAGAAGGCAGGACTTTCCAAGAAGGACGCGGAAGCGGCCGTCGCAGCCACCTTTGAATCCATCACCGAGACCCTTGCTAAGGGCGACAAGCTCCAGCTCGTCGGCTTCGGCACCTTCGCCGTCAAGGACCGTCCCGCCCGCACCTGCATCAACCCCGCCACCAAGGCGAAGGTTCAGGTTCCCGCCACCCGCGTTGCCAGCTTCAAGGTCGGCAAGGCTCTCAAGGACGCCGTCGCGAAATAACTGCTTTTTTCACTCCCCGAAGCGTCCGCGCTTTGGGGAGTTTTGCTTTTTATGCAAAGGAAAGGACAACGCAATGAGACTGGACAAGTTTTTGAAGCTCAGCCGGATAATCAAGCGCCGCACCGTCGCAAACGAGGTCTGCGACGCGTCGCGCGTCGTCGTCAACGGCAGAACGGTCAAAGCGTCCTACAACGTCAAGGAGGGCGACATAATCGAGCTGACGATCGGCACGAGGACGGTCAAGGCGAGGGTGCTCAGCGCCGAGGAAAAGACCGGCAAGGACGCGGCGAGAGAGATGTTTGAGCTAATCGAGGACTAGCAGCGGAATACCGCGCGCCGCCGCGGCATAGACTGAAACGAAGGTCTGTGCCAAGGGAGGCGTCGCATTTGGAAAAACAGACGGTACACAAGGTCGGCGAGCATACGCTGAACGTGAACGGCAGAAGCGGTCTGCGCGCGAGCGGGATATGCGAGGTGGAAAGCTACGACGGAAACATGGTCGTCGCGCTGTGCGAGGGCTTTCGCGTCGCAATACAGGGCAGCGCGCTCAAGGTGAGCGGCTTTGACCGTGAAAAGGGCGAGCTGACGCTGGAGGGGCGCGTGGATGCCGTGCAGTACGTCGAGTCCGCGCCGCGCGGCGGCTCGGCGCTCAAAAGGCTGTTTCGTTGAGCGGCATCGGCACCGTTCGCGAGCTTACGGTGTACGCGCTGTGCGACATGGTGCTGTGCACGCTGTTTTCGATATGCGCGTGCTTCATATACCACTTTCTCGGAATACTCTCGCCGATTAAGAACAAGATTCTGGACGCAATCGCGCACGTCCTGCTGTTTTCGCTGTACGGAGTCACGGCGTTTTGCTTTATACTCGGCGTGACCTACAACCGTTCCCCGCGCTGGTTCATGAGCGCGGGCTTTGCGCTGGGCGTGTGCGCGTATGTGCTGCTGTTGAGAAACATCTGCCGAAAGCTGATCAAAGCTCTGGTGCGGCTGCTCTCGCTCGCGCTGCGTCCGCTTGCGTGGGCGGCGAGGCTGCTCGGCGCTGCGTTCGGGCATTTGCAAAAGCGTGTGCGTATGATGTATAATAATACCGTATCGAAACGCGCGCAAAGACGCGCAAGGCGGGAAAGACAAGATGGCGAGGACGAACAGCAGCAAAAAAGAGAACCGCTCCGCCCCTACACGCAGACGTAGAATCATCGCTTGCATAGCGATGCTGGTGCTGCTTTATTTCGTCTACTCAATCGTCAGCATTCAAATCGAGATTTACAAGGAAAGGCGCACGCTTGAGACGATAGTGCAGCGCATAAACGAGACGCAGCTGGAAAACGACGAGCTTGCGCGCGTCGCCGAGGGAGAGGGCGAGGACGAATACATCGAGCGCATCGCCCGCGAAAAGCTGGGCTATGCGGCGGCGGACGAGCGGGTGTTTGAGGACGTCGCCGGCTCAAACAAGACCGATTGACACGGCTCATGTCACAGTGCCGTTGGGACGTTAGTGAAAACAGTGAATAATCACAGCCTGCACATTCCGCTTGCGGCGGAGTATGCAGGCTGTTTTATTTGAAACAATATGTAAAGGCAGAACCTCTCTTTCCCGCAGGAGACAAAAAAGCTGCGCCGAAAGCGGGCGGCGCAAAATCCGCCGTTCATCCCCCGCCTTGCGGGGGAGAACCTCTCTTTCCCGCAGGAGACAAAAAAGCTGCGCCGAAAGCAGGCGGCGTGAAACTTGCCGTTCATCCCCCGCCATGCGGGGGAGAACCTCTCATTCTCGCAGGAGACAAAAAAGCTGCGCCGCGTGGCAGCGGCGCAAGGTCAAAACAGTTCTAGAAGGGAATGCACTTAAAGCTTAATGCCCGCAAGGTATTAATACTGTCGAAAAGCGCGTCAAATTAATAATTCGTACTTTATTTGCGCGCGGCAAAATGGTATACTTTTATTGGGCGAAAGTCCAATACCAAACCTCAAGGAGGCACTTTTGATGAAAACTAATCTGCTCGGAAGAAAAGTTACTCTTAAACAGAACTTTACCGACATGGCTCTCAAAAGAATGTCCAAGCTCGACCGCTTCTTCGACGACGACGCCGAAGCGCAGGTGACAGTGACGGTCGAAAAGGACTGGCAGACAGTGGAGGTTACGGTAAAAAGCAAAGGATTTATCTATCGCGCCGAGAAAACCGCTCCCGATATGGAGAGCGCTTTCAACGACGCGGTCGACCTGATAGTCAAGCAAATCGTGCGCAACAAGGACAAGCTCGGCACGAGAGTAAAACGCGCGGTCGTGGACGCTCAGCAGAAGGCGGAGGGCTACGACTTTGACGAGGCGGATTACACCATAGCGCGTGAAAAACGCTTTACGGTCAACCCGATGACTACGGAGGAGGCAATCCTCCAGATGAATATGCTCGGACACAGCTTCTTCATCTACAAGGACGTCGCGAACGACGAGCTGTGCGTGGTATATCGCCGCCATGACGACGCCTACGGGCTGCTTATCCCCGAGGAATAAGCGAAAGCGCACGACAAACCCAAAACAAGCAATTTCGGCGCCGCGGTGCAAAACACCGCGGCGCTTGACGGGAAAGAGGAAATATGCCCTATAAAGCGGTTGCGACCTGCGCGTTCGGACTGGAATCGGTGCTCGCGTATGAGATAAAAAAGCTGGGAGTCGAGAATGTCTGCGTCACCGACGGGCGCATAACCTTTGACGCTTCATCCGAGCAAATAGCGCTTGCGAACATAACGCTGCGAACGGCGGAGCGGGTGCTGCTGGTGCTCGCGTCCTTTCACGCGTCCACCTTCGACGAGCTGTTCGACGGCACGCGCGAGGTGCGCTGGCGGGATTATATCGGGCAGACCGATGCGTTTCCCGTAAAGGGCTATTCGATGAACAGTATGCTGACGAGCGTTCCGGCGTGTCAGTCGGTGATGAAAAAGGCGGTCGTCGAGCGGCTGAAAAGCGACTATTCCTCGCCGTTTTTGACCGAAAAAAGCGGCATTACCAAGCGAATACAGTTCTCCATCGTCAAGGACGTTTGCACCGTCATGCTCGACACGTCGGGCGACGGTCTGCACAAGCGCGGATACCGTCCGCTGCTCAATGAGGCGCCTATCAAGGAGACGCTTGCCGCGGGAATCTGCGACCTTGCGCGCATAAACGCGGACAGCTCGCTCACCGACCCGTTTTGCGGCTCGGGCACGCTGGTAATCGAAGCGGCGCTTCGTGCGAGAGGCATAGCGCCCGGCATTTCTCGGCACTTCGCGGCTGAGGACTACTCCTTTCTCGGAGACAACGTCTTTGCGCTCGCGCGCGAGCGCGCAAGAAGCGAACAGAAGCCGGACGCCGATTTCTTCGGCTGCGGGTACGACATAGACCCGGACGCCGTCGAGCTTGCCAAGCAAAACGCCAAGCGCGCGGGAGTTTCGGACGCGGTGCGCTTTGAGCAAGCGGACGCAAGAAAGCTCAAGGTGCAAAGCGGCACGATAGTGCTCGCGAACCCGCCCTACGGCGAACGGTTGATGGGCGAGCGCGAGGTGGAGGCGCTCTACCGCGACTTCGGCGCGAATATGCGCGCGCAAACGCCCAAGGGCGTGTATGTCATCACCAGTCACCCCGAATTTGAAAAGCTGTACGGTAAAGCGGCGTCGCGCCGCAGAAAACTGTACAACGGCATGATACCCTGCTCGCTGTTTATGTATTTTTGAAAGGAAAGACGCATTTGATTAAAGAGGATTTTTACGCGACCCGCACAGACGACGGACGCTATGAGATAACCGCGAACATACAGGGCGAACATAGGCTTTACTGGTCGAGCTACCCGAACGGGTTTTGTGACGACAACGAGCTGGGCAGCTTTTCGCAAAGCACGGTCGTCAACGACCCGCTGAAAGGACGCAGGTGTTATTTTCACATAATGACCGGCTCGCACTACTCGGTGTGCGCGACGAGAAAGCTGAAGCTCGGCTCGCTGCAAAACTTCCGCGAGCTTGGCGGCTACAACACCGCCGACGGGCTGTCCTTTGTGAAATACGGCTGCTTTTTCCGCTCGGACAGGCTGTGCGACATGGGTGAAAACGGCGCGGCTGCGCTTAAATCGCTCGGCATAAAGCGGGTGTACGATTTTCGCGTGCAAAGCGAAATAGACGGTCATGAGGACCCCGAGCTGCCCGACATCGAGCGGCTGAATCTCTGTCCGATACCGGGCGACCACTTTGTGTTTAATTATACGCTCAAGGAGCTGATTGAAGGCGCAGGCAAGCAGGCGATACTGGACACCCAAAGCGCGCTCAATGAGGAATATCGGCGTATGCCGTTCGGCAGCTCCGCCTACCGCGAGATGTTCCGCGGCATAATCGACGGCAGGACGCCCATGCTGTTCCACTGCACGGCAGGCAAGGACCGCACCGGCATCGCCGCGCTGCTCATACTGCTCGCGCTCGGAGTTCCGAGCGAAACGGTCGTGGAGGACTATATGCTCACGCGCACCGCGAGAAGCGAGCTTATAGACGATATGCTTGCCAAGTACCGCGAGTACACCCGCGGCGACGCGCAGATCGAAAACGCGCTGACCACCTTTTTCTCGGTGCAGGAAAGCGCGATTCGCGGCACGCTGGAGGCAATCGAAAACGCCTACGGCGACGACCTCGGGAGCTTTTTCCGCCATGAGCT
>CAYXRE010000052.1:0-12136 GCA_964466125.1 uncultured Oscillospiraceae bacterium | reverse complement strand
GAGCGGTATTCTCATGCTCTCGTTTATTTCTTTGTGGGTTGCTCCATTCTCCATCAAATACTTTATCAAATCATCTTCAACTTCAATAGAGTGGTTTTTGTGAAAAAAGATTTCCTTTAAGACATCGCAATTGGTTAAGCAATCTCTATCCGACAAAATAACGCCGCGCATGGCATTACATATAATCGTCTTGATATCTGAGTGACTCAAGCCAACTAATGCATCCTCTATAAAATCCATTTTTTTGGGAACTGTAAGAAAATTTGTTGCTTTGCCTTCAAGAAGAACTTGAAGCAATTGGCGTATTTCTTCTTTCTGAGGCTTTTCTAAAGTTATGACAGTAGTAAATCGCCGCCATATTGCCGGATCGAGCAATTCATGATGGTTTGTCGCTGCAATCAGAATACTATCATCACTAAACGCATCTATGTTTTGAATTAGGCTATTTACAACACGCTTTAATTCCCCTAGTTCATTCTTATCATCTCGCAATTTTGCAACAACATCAAATTCGTCCAAAAAAAGAATGCACTCTCGTTTTGATGCGTAATCAAAGATTTTACGAATGTTTTTTGCTGTACTACCAAGTAGAGAAGACACTAATCCATCTAGCCTTGCGGTAACTAAAGGAAGACCAGAGACACTTGATATGAATTGTGCTACAGTAGTCTTCCCGCATCCAGGAGGACCATAAAGAAGTAGAGAATTCGAAGCATTAAATCCAGACTTTAATAACACATCTCTACGATTGTAACTCTCAATAAAACCGTATATTGCCTCCTGAGAGTATTTGCTCAGAACAATTTGATCCACATCAATTTGGGGGGAGGAAATCTCAACAATATCCATTCGGCTCTCTGTATCAACTGGTTTTGTTGCAAAGCTATCCAATGATGTGAGAGTACCTTTCTTTTTGTTCAGCGTTATCCTAATTTTTTTTGCCAACGAAGATTCTCCTTGGCGTTCAAGGTTATCGGCTAAGACGGTTGCATAGTTGATGACTTTTTCTTTATCATTAACTAGACCGCCTTCAATTATCTTTACAATTTCAGTGTACATAGCAGCTCGCCTTTCTTTTTCCGTTACCAGTATATGCGATTATCTCACATAAGTCAACAAAATCGTTACTCAAATCTCAAAAAACGTTATTAATATTCCTGTTTATGTTATCGTATTGCTTTCCATTATATTGTTATGTGTTCTGAAAGCAGATTGCGTTACTAACGGATTAAAAATATTAAATGCAATTTTACGCAAAAATTCTCTTCGAAATAATGCAAATCTAATCCGTGTTCGAACTTATCTTTGCGAACCTTTCCACCATCTTTAGCATACACTCCGGCTTTAGCCACAGCGTGAACTCGCACGCAATCATGGGATGCGCAAACGTTCCACCGTTTTTCCCCTGCTTCGATGTTAAACCAACCGCTTTCGTCTTTTCTATCCATCTCTTGGGCGTTAATGTAAATGACGGCTGTTTCATCATCTCCTTCAGCTCCCCATATCCACCTTCATCAAAATCCGGATTGTTTTTCCGTTCCCATAGATAAAGAAACCCTATAACTTTTCTATCCCGCATCCAGCTTTGAATTATATAAGATGACGATGCGGATCTTTCCTTGGCGGCGATCTCCGTTAGAGAAACACTGTTCTCCTCCCTTATAATGAATGTAACATCTTCCATTATTGCATCATCTAAAGATGCCTTGTGATAGCCGATGACCTCTTCTGATTCAAGTGCCTCATAAAAACGCTCGAGTACTCCGCGCGCGATATCCGAAGATAAAACACCATCATCAACCAATTTCTGAACTTTTTGTCGGAAATCTATCTCACGTGCCAATTTAGCTTCTTCTCTATCAAAATTTGTCATATCTTTATCCTCACTCTTGCCTGATAAAGACATTGTACCCGAATCGTTAAGGCATTGATACTACTCTTGTATAGGCTTTTCCTCTATTCGTAGAATTCCATCACTGCACACCAAGATCCGATCTATCTTCATTTTGATTTTTTCTTCATCCCAATTACCTATATATTTTATAAGAATTTCCTTGACGTCTCTCTCCCATATCGTGGGAGAGTATTTGCAGATTTTCTTTCCGCGCTCTACACGACTTGCACACCTCCAGACGATTTCGCCGTCAGTATATGTTATTCTTCTGTAGTTACGACCACATTTCTCGCAAACCAAAAGACCGCTAAGTACGTTCTTTGAGCTGTACCTCGCGGTCTTTCTTGTATTTGTGGCTATATCTACATTTGTGCGTATTTGCTTTTCGTCAAGAAATCTCATGAATCTTTCTATGGGAATAATATATTTAGCATACCTTACATTACTCAATATGGCATTTACACTTGCCCTATTCCATATCCTTTTTTTAGATGGCGTTAGTGCTTTTTTATCATTCAGTATCCGCGAAATCCCTTCGAGACTCTCACCTTTAAGATAGAGATCAAAAATGAATTTAATAACAAGAGCCTCTGTTTCATTGACTATGAAATCACCCGAATCGTTTTTTACAAATCCATAACAGCATCGCACATTATTCATTACTTTGCTCCTTTCCGATTTTTTTAAACTCACTAATGCGCATGTTTTATTCCAAACGATTTCTCACAAAAGTCACTTATAATTGTAATTAACAAATGGTATCGAGTCTGTCTTCGTGAACTGATTGTAATGATATTCTCATATATGGCTGTTTTTCACCGCAAAAAGCGCGAAACCCACTTTTCAGTGGGTTTCAAAAATAGGTCTGTTTAGTCTGGTGCGCCAGAAGGGATTCGAACCCCCGACCCACGGCTTAGAAGGCCGTTGCTCTATCCGACTGAGCTACTGGCGCGGATTTGTTTAGATAGAAAAAATCGGTCGCCCACAAAGCGAATCGACGCCGCGAGCGGCATAGAAAGCAGGTGGCGGACCGGGGATTGTTGGAGCGGGTGATGGGAATCGAACCCACGTGTTCAGCTTGGAAGGCTGACATTCTACCATTGAACTACACCCGCATATTCCGCTTTTTGTTCCAAACGGCTTGTCAATTATATCAACTCACATACGCTTTTGTCAATAATAAATCGGCAGTTTTGCCCGTATTGCGCGGGAAACTTTTGTGTTATACTTGTCTGGATTCATGAAGCGGAGGAATCTATGGACAACGCACTGCAAAACAAGGAACGAATCAGCGGCTATCTTGCACTCGTCGTGACGGCGGTGCTGTGGAGCGTCGGCGGACTGCTCATAAAGCTGATGCCGTGGTCGGCGCTCGCGATAAACGGCGGTCGCTGCTTTATCGCGCTGCTCACCAAGGCGGCAGTGCGCAAAAGCGTGAAAATCCGCTTTTCCAAAAAGGTCGTCGCGGCGGGGATATGCTTTGCGCTCACGACAATTTTCTTTGCGCTGGCGACCAAAAACACAACGGCGGCGAACGCGATACTGCTGCAATACTCCGCGCCGTTTTTCATCATGCTGTTCGCCCTCGTTTTCGAGCGCAAGCGTCCGAGCGGCGGTGACCTGATAACATCGGTGGTTATCATAGCGGGCATTGCGCTTTGCTGCGTTGACAGCTTCGGCGGAGGAGGGCTGCTTGGCGACGTGTTCGCACTCATTTCCGGTATAATGTTTGCGGCGGTCATGTACATCAATGCGCTTCCCGGCGCAGACCCCGACAGCGCAAACTTTCTCGGACTGCTCATCTGCTCTCTTGTCGGCGCCCCGTTCATCGCGCAGGAGACCGACTTTTCCTGGACCACGCTACTTTACGTCTTTATTCTCGGAGCGTTCCAGATAGGGCTGTCCTACATACTGCTTGAATACGGTATTCGACGCGTCTCGGCGCTCAGCTCCACGTTCATCTGCTCGCTTGAGCCGATACTCAATCCCATTTGGGTCGCGGTTTTCTACGGCGAGATGATCGGCACGCTCGCGGTCGTCGGCGGCGTACTGGTCATCGGCGCGTCCGCGCTGCACAGTGTGCTTGAGCTGAGAGGCGCAAAGATGGTCGAATAAGCCCCCGACGGCAGTTCACCTGCGTGTGTCAAAGCACGCACTTCCCCGCTCCTTGGAATTGAAGCTCGCAATACGCAACAAGGAAGCGCCCGTTTCGCTTTTAGCGAAACGGGCGCTTCTTACTTTTGTGATTTCAGTCTTCTTTGGTTTCAGCTGATTTCTTGGAGGATTTTTTGCCGCCCTCGGCGTTCAGTTTGCTTTTCTTTATCTTGGGCGCAAGCAGGTCGGAGGAAAGCAGCTCCTCGGCGGATATTCCGCCCTTTGTCGAGACTTTCTCCTCAGCGGCGGGTTTTTCATCCGCTTCGGGCTCTGTGGCGGCTTCGCTCTTGTCCTCGCTCGCAGCTTCGGGCTCGCTCTCGACCTCGGCTTTTTCCTCGGACGCGGGCTTCTCGTCCGTTTCGGGCTTGTCCTCGACCTCGTTCTTGTCCTCGGTCGTCTCGACGGCTTCGGGCTTGGGTGAGGCTTTGAAAACTCTCCTGTTCTCTTTCTTCTCCGCTTCCTCCTCGTCCTCCTCCACGACCTCGGCGGTGTTTTCGGCGCTGTCTTTGCCATGACGGGCGGCGGCGCGCTTCTCGGCGAGCTGCGCTTGCTCGCTCACCCACTCGGGCGTTTTGCCGTAGGGCATGAGGTAGCTGCGGTCGGGATTCTTGCGAATCCTGCTGCGAATGACGAGTATCGCGATTACCGACAGCAGCGCGCCGAACACGGCGAGCAGCTGGGAAATGCGGTAGGAGCCGATGTAAAGGCTGTCGGTGCGGAAGCCCTCGATTATCGCGCGTCCAACGCCGTTCCATGCAAAGAACATCAGCAGCAGTTCGCCGTCAAACTTGCGCTTTCTTATGTAGCTGTTGAGCACGATGAAGCCGAGTATGCACCAAAGCGACTCGTACAAAAAGGTCGGATGCACGGGCAGCGCGGGGTCAACGGTTATATTGTGCGCCGTCAGAAAGCTCTGCTGCGCGGTAAGATAACGGGTGACAGCGTCGCTGGTCATGCCCCAGGGAAGGTCGGTGTTGGTGCCGAACGCCTCCTGATTGACAAAGTTGCCCCAGCGCCCGATGCCCTGTCCGAGCAAAAAGCCGAGCGCCGCGACGTCCGCGACGGGCAGGAAATGCATTTTCTTGACCTTGCAGGTTATCAGCGCGGAAGCAAGCCCGCCGATGACCGCGCCGTAAAAGCCGACGCCGCCCTTGCGAAGGTCAATCCAGTCCGCAAAGGATGTAAACTCACCCGGTGCGGAGAAGATGATGTAATACAAACGCGCGCCGATTATGCCGAACACGGTGCCGATCATGATGACGTCGAGCAGATTGTCGGCGTCCACACCGAAGGTGCGGGACTTTTTGCTCGCGTAGATTATGCCCAGTCCCAGCGCGGCGGCAATGAGTATGCCGTACCAGTACACGGCGAAGTCGCCTATCGAGAAAGCGACGCGGTTGAGCTGGAATTCGATTCCCAGCGCGGGAAAGCTGACGAGTGAAGTCATGTTATTTCTCCTCCTGCCGCGGGTTTATGACCGCAAGCGTGCTGTACCGCTCGTCGAACAGCTCAGAAAGCAGCCGCTCGGCGTCGGACAGCGTTATGGACTCTATTGTGTCCATTATAGCGTAAATATCGTGTTGTTTAAACTGGGAAACTAGCATTCTTGTCGCTGCCGCCTCCGGGGAATCGAAAACGCAAAGCTCGCTTCCGAGCATCGCGCGGCGGCTTTCTTCAAACAACTGCGCGTCCAGTCCGTTTTGTTTGGCGTTCGCAAGTGCAGCGCGTATCTCGCGCGCGACCCGCTGCGGGTCCTTGGACTCGCCGGAAAAGCCTATGCACAAAAAGTCGTCGCCCTCAACGGCGCTCGCGTCGAATGCCTCATTGAGCAGCCCCTCGTCGTACATCGCGCGATAAAACGGGGTCGTTTCGCCGACGACGGAGGACAAAATGAGCTTGATAGCGCTCGAAATAAATATCCGCTTGTCCGGCGCGGAGGGCAGCTCCTTATACGCAAGACAGAACTGCGGCAGCGCAACGTCCATGCACTTTTGCGAAAAGCTCTCGTTTATCTCGCGCGGCTCGTCGTAGCGCTCGCGCTCGACCTTCTCGCTGGGCGCGGCGATGTTTGCATATTCCTCCTCGCAGATGGCAAAGACCTCGTCGGGGTCAACGTCGCCTGCGATGCTCAGCACCATGTTCGCCGGGCGGTAGAAAGCGTTGTAGCAGTTATACAGCAGTTCGGGCGTTATGCGCGCGATGCTCTCCACCGTTCCCGCAATGTCCTCGCGAATGGGGTTGACGCGGTAGAGATTGCGCAGCGTCATAATCATTATCTCCCAGTCCGCAGCGTCGTCGTACATCTTTATCTCCTGCCCGATTATCCCCTGCTCCTTGGCGACGGTCGCCTCGGTGAAGTGCGGGTCCGAAACAAAGCGAATGAGGGTGCGAAGCGAGCTTGGGATATTTATCGACGAGCTGAACAGGTAACAGGTGCGTTCAAAGGAAGTGTAGGCGTTGGCGGACGCGCCGGTCTTTGCGAACAGCTCGAACGCGTCGCCCTGCTCGCTTTCAAACAGCTTGTGCTCCAGAAAATGAGCTATGCCCGCGGGCACCTCGACGCGCTTGCCGCCGAGCGTGAAGCTGCCGGTGGTCGAGCCGATTTTCGCGCCGAGCAGCGCGTATGCCGAGCGCTTGTTCGCAATCGGGGCGACCGTCACGGTAAGCCCGTTCGCGAGCTTTTTCTCAAAAACGGTCTGCTTGAGCCGTTCGTTCACGTTCTTTTTGTATTCGCTCATTTTGCCGCCTCCTTCGCGCCGACGGTGCAGCTGACCGACAGCGACAGCGACGCGAGCGCGTCGCAAACCTCTTTGGCGGTTATCGTGCGCAGCGTCTCAAGCTGGAAGTCGGGAGTGAGAATGTCGCCGTAGCGCTGAATCGAGCTTATGGCGTAGGCGTTCATCGCATAGGACGAGTCGTAAACGCTCGAAAGCGCGTTTTCAAACACAAGCAGCGTTTCTTTTAGCTCTTTCTCGCTCGGACCCTTGTCGCGCAGAGTCTCGAACTCGGCGAGTATCGCCGCCTTGGCAGTGTCCGACGCTCCAGCGTCCGTGCCGCACTCGATGAACATTCCTCCGCCGCACTCGTAGCTTACGCCGGAATTCACCGAATAACAAAGGCTCTTTTTCTCTCTCACGTTCATGAATAGCCGCGAGGTCGGCGTCGCGCCGAGAATCGCGTTTGCCATGCGAAGCGCGGCGAGCTGTCTTATATCCATGAGCGCCCCACTCGTAAAGGCGAGCGCGAGCTTGTCCTGCTCAACGTCCATGCGTTTTTCTATGACAGCCTCGGGCGTTTTTTCGACGGCGGTCAGCGGACGTATCGGCGCGCCGTTCGGAGCTATGGCGGACGCAATCATCCTCGCCGCGCCCAGCTTGTCCCCTGCGCTCGGTCCGACGCTGATTATCTCAACGCTGCTGTTTTGAAGCATTTCGCGGTAGACCTCGTACAGCGTCTCGCCGCTTATGCTCTCAAGGTCGCTTTCGTAGCCGTCGCACGCAAGCGAGCGTTCGTCCTTTTCATAAAACCGCTCGCACAGCAGACGGAAGCAGTAGTCCCGCTTGTCGTTGATTATCGAACGTATCGTGTCGCGCAGCTTTTCGCGCTCGATGTCCAGCCAGTCGGCGCGAAAGCCGCCGTTTTCGATGTTTGGCTGTGTAAGCAGCTCGCACAGCAGCTCGGCGCGGCACTCGTCCAGACGCTCGGACGCGTCCACAAGCGAGCCGTCCGCCCCGCTCATGCCGCATTCGAGCGTGCGCGCAAAGCCGTACTGCGAATAGGCAGTGTTCAGCGATGAGCCGTAGAGCATATTGAGCCGGCGCTTGATGAGGGTCATGTCGGGCAGCGACTTGGTGCCGCGCTCGAGCATATAGGGCAGCAGCGCCGTCGCGGTCTGGGTTTTGCGGGACAGCGGCGCGCTGACATAGACCGACAGCCGGCTGCGGCGGTAGTCCCCTTCAATCGCGGTGAAATGTATTCCTTCGCCTATCTTTATTCTTTCCATTACTCGATAAACTCGTTGTGTACGGCCTCGACGGCGCGGTCTGCGTCGGCGCGGTCTACAATGACCGAAATCTGAATTTCGCTGGTGGTTATCATCTTGATGTTGATGCCGCTGTCCGACAGCGCGCCGAACATACGCGAGGCTATGCCGGAGTGGGTTATCATGCCGCTGCCGACTATGGACACCTTCGCGACGTCCTTGTCAACGGCGACGTCGGATATGCCCATCGACTCCTTGTACTCCCCGAGCAGGGCGACCGCCTTATCGACGTCGGCTTCGGGAATGGTAAAGGTTATGTCGCGCGTGTTGTCGCGCTCGACCGACTGCAATATTACGTCGATATTGATTCCCTTTGAGCCGAGCAGCGAAAACAGCTTGAACGCGCTGCCCGTTTTGTCGGGTATGGATATTACCGAGACCGAGACAAAGCTCGTGTCCTTTGTTACGCCGCGAATCAGCATTCCTTCCACGTTGACTACCTCCTTGACTATCGTGCCGGGGTTGCCCGTCAATGAGGACAACACCTCGAGCTGCACGTTGTATTTCTTTGCAATTTCGACCGAGCGATTGTGAAGCACCTGCGCGCCGAGCGTCGCAAGCTCAAGCATCTCGTCGAAGCTGATTTCCTCGAGCTTTTTTGCGTTGTGCACCTTGCGCGGGTCGGCGGTGTACACGCCGTCGACGTCGGTGAATATCTTGCATACGTCCGCGTGCAGCGACGCTGCGAGCGCCACCGCGCTCGTGTCCGAACCGCCGCGCCCGAGCGTCGTCACGTCGTCGTTGCGGTTGACGCCCTGAAAGCCGGTGACGATGACGATGTTGTTGTTGTCCAGCTCCTCGCGGATTCTCGAAACCTCAACGCGCTTTATCTTCGCTTGGGTGTGCGCGGAATCGGTTATGAAGCCCGCCTGCCTGCCGGTCAGCGAAAGAGCCTTTACGCCGAACGTGTCGATTGCCATCGCCAGCAGCGAGGCGGAAATCTGCTCGCCTGTTGAGAGCAGCATATCCATCTCCCGCTTGGGCGGCTTCATGGATACTTCGTCCGCCTTGGAAATCAGGTCGTCTGTGGTGTCGCCCTGCGCGGATACGACCACCACGACCTCGTTGCCGTCCTTGTAACAATCTGTTACAATTCTCGCGACATTGAACAGCCGCTCGCGGTCGGCGACCGAGCTGCCGCCGAACTTCATTACGACCAATGCCATACAATTCCTCCCGTCGATATTTGTCTCGTGCCTCATACTATGCCGTTATTTTGCTTTTATACACAAAAGCGTATTTGTTTTATTATATATAAGCCACAACAATAAGGCAATATCAATACGAAATATTAACAAAACGTAAATTCGAAAATATTTCGCGAAAACTATTTACAATGTACTACAAATCGGTTACAATATGGTTACAAGCTAAGAGTGCAGAGGACGAAACCTCCGCAATCCGAACTTTTTCATTCTTTTTCTCCTTTTCCATTTTAACCGCCGTTTATTAACGGCGGTTTTCTTTTTGTATTTCGGCGTTAAATTATTAAGGTCTTTTCCCGCGGCGCGGAAAAAGACCTTTGGTGTTCGTTCTGCTCGGTGCGGAATTACTCCGCCTTGCCGTCGTTCACCGGCACATACTGCTCGCTGACCGAGTCAAAATATGCGGCGGCGCCGTCCGAGGCGTCCTTTGTCCTGCACGCGCAATCCTGCTTTTTTGCCTTGTGAGCGCACTTGATTCCCTTGACGACGAGCGCCACGATGCCGAAAAGCAGCAGCACGCACGCCGCAGCTTCGGCGAGAATTATCGTGAGCAGCTTTTTCTCATGGTTGATTCGCTTCATGAGCGATTTGTTCTGTATGCGCTTGATGGGGCTTATGGTCATATTCGACCCTCCTTGATTACTGTTTGTTGATGTGGCTCTTGATTCTTTCGATTATCATTTCGAGCGCGACGAGGTTGTAGCCGCCCTCGGGAATGATTATGTCTGCGTTGCGCTTGCTCGGCTCGACATAGGTCTCGTGCATGGGCTTGACCGTCGTCAGGTACTGGGTCGTGACCGACTCCAGACTGCGTCCGCGCTCGCGCACGTCGCGCAGTATGCGGCGGATGATGCGTACATCCGCGTCGGTATCGACGAAAATCTTGATGTCGAACAGCTTGACCAGCTCGGGGTTTTGGAAAATCAGTATGCCCTCGACGATTATGACCCGTGCGGGGTTGATGTGGACCTTTTCCTTCGAGCGGTTGTGGATTGTGAAGTCGTAGACAGGGCAGTCTACCCCCTCGCCGTTCTTGAGCTTTTTGAGGTCCTCGATAAGCAGCTCGGTGTCAAACGAGTCCGGCGAGTCGTAGTTGAGCTTTGAGCGTTCGTCGTAGCTCAGCTCGTCGTGCGCCGTATAGTAGTTATCATGGTAGACAACGCTCAGACTGTCGCCCAGCTCGTCCACCAGCTTTTTGGTTATTGTCGTTTTGCCGCTGCCGGTGCCTCCGGCAACGCCGATTATCATAGTGTCCATGCGTTACTCCGATTATTATGGCTCATTTTTCCCAGTATATCACGTTTCGGGCGAAATTCACACACTTTTATACGCTATATCATGTCCAGCGGCACGACGAGCCTGTCGTATTCCTCCCCCGAAAGCAGCCCCAGCGACGTTGCCGCCTCGCGCAGCGTGCAGTCGTTTTGCGCGGCATACTTTGCCACCCTCGCGGCATTCTCATAGCCGATGCTCGGAGACAGCGCCGTTACAAGCATAAGCGAGTTGTTGAGATTGTAGTTCATTCGCCGCTCGTTCGCGGCGATACCCTTGGCGCAGTTGTTGTTGAAGGAGTTGACAGCGTCACGCAGCAGCCGAGCCGAGCGCAGGAGGTTATAGGCGATGAGCGGCATATAGACGTTTAGCTGGAAATTACCCTGCGAGGCAGCGAAGGAAACCGCCGTGTCCGCGCCCATGACCTCGGCGCAGACCATGGTCAGCGCCTCGCATTGGGTCGGGTTCACCTTTCCGGGCATTATCGAGCTGCCCGGCTCATTGGAGGGTATCGTTATCTCGCCGATGCCGCAGCGCGGTCCGCTTGCAAGCCAGCGCACGTCGTTCGCAATCTTGACAAGGTCGCACGCGAGCGTCTTCATCGCCGAATGCGCGCCGAGCGCAGCGGACTTGAAGGACAGCGCGGCAAACTTGTTCTCGGCGCTGACAAACGGATAACCGCACGCTTGCGCAATCAATTCACAGCAGCGCGCCGCGAAGCCCTTCGGAGCATTCAGCCCCGTGCCGACCGCCGTTCCGCCGAGCGCGAGCGGATACAGCGACTCCGCCGCCCTTTCGAGCGTCTTTATGTCGCCCTCCAGTGCCGCGCGCCAGCCGCCCAGCTCCTGCCCGAAGCTCATCGGCACGGCGTCCTGAAGGTGTGTCCTGCCGCTTTTGGCGGTCTGCGAATACTTGCTTGAAAGCGAGCGGAACGTCCCGCACAGCGAGCGCACGGCGTCCAACAGCGCGCCGTTAATCGCCACGGCGCCCGAGATATGGATCGCGCTTGGGAACACATCGTTGGAGCTCTGGCTTTTGTTCACGTCGTCGTTGGGGTGCACCCGCCCGCCGAGCGTCTCGGACGCCAAATGCGCGACGACCTCATTGACATTCATGTTGGTCTGCGTGCCGCTGCCTGTCTGCCACACGCACAGCGGAAATGCGTCGTCATGCCCTCCCGCGAGCAGCGTGTCGCACGCGCGAACGATCGCGTCCGCCTTCGCACCGTCGAGAGTTCCAAGCTCGCCGTTGGTCTGCGCGGCGGCTTTTTTGATGACTATGAGCGCGTGAATCAGCTCGGTAGGCATGGTGTCCGAACCAATACGAAAATTCTCAAGCGAGCGCTGAGTCTGCGCTCCCCAGAGCTTGTCCGCTTCGACTTTCACCTCGCCCATAGAGTCGTGTTCGATACGATAATCCATGCTGCACCCCCGACGAAATCCGTTTTTTTCATTGTAAACAAATCGGGCGGCTCAAGCAACATAAACAAGCAAATTTCGCCCAATTTATTATTGACAATCCAAATAGCCGTAAGTATAATAATAAAGCACGTTTGGGCTCGTAGCTCAG
>CAYXRE010000051.1:10962-12144 GCA_964466125.1 uncultured Oscillospiraceae bacterium | reverse complement strand
TGTTGCCGTATTTGAGCGAATTGATTATCGCGGTGGCAATGAGCGCGTCGCTTCCCGCGGCGGCGCCCATCCAGAGAATGTCGTGGTTGCCCCACTGAAAGTCCACGTCGTGATACTCGCTGAGGGCGTCGAGAATAATCGGCGCGCCGGGTCCGCGGTCGAAAATGTCTCCGACGATGTGCAGCCGGTCGATGACCAGCCTTTGGATAAGACGGCTCATGGCGACGATGAACTCGTCCTGCTGTCCCGTGTCGATTATCGCGCGCACTATCTCAAGGTTATAGTTTTGCTTGTTGACGGAATCGTTGGAGTGCAGCAGCTCGTCTATTACGTACTCAAACTCCTTGGGCAGAGCCTTGCGTACCTTGGAGCGGGTGTACTTGGACGCGCTCAGCCGGCAGACCTCGGTGAGCCGCAGCAGCGTGAGCGAATACCACTCGTCGTCCAGCTCGGTCTTGGCGCGAAGCTGCTCGAGCTTCTCGCGCGGGTAGTAGATGAGCGTCGCGAGGGTGTTGCGCTCGGCGAGGGTCACGCTGTTTTCAAACAGTATGTCTATCTTCTCGCGCACCACTCCGGACGCGTTTTTGAGCATGTGCAGAAAGGAGGCGTACTCGCCGTGAATGTCCGAGATGAAATGCTCGGTGCCCTTTGGCAGACAGCGTATGGCGCAAAGGTTAATTATCTCGTTCGCGACCTCCTCGACGGTGGGGTACTCTCGGGAAAGCAGCCGCAGATATTTGAGCTGCTGTTCGTTATATCGCATGGTATTCGCCCCTTTCGCATTATCACTACATCTGATTATATATTTATTTCCGCCTTGTTCCAAGTGTATGCCGCAGATTTATTCTCCCTGCGGCAGACGCGGCCCGGCAGCAAGCAAGAGAAATCACCGCTCTGCGCCGCAAGTAAAGTGATACCTTCGCTTTCCCCGATTGCTTTCCCATTCATCGCAATTAACGCAATTATACAGTTGTAAGTTTACTTTTGTGCCTAACAATGGTATAAAATAAATAAGGAATTCGAACGGTGGTGAATATTATGGATTTCAAACGCGCGCGCTCCCTTGAACAAATCGAACTTCGTGAACAGGATATTGCGAACGCCGCCGCCGTGCTTTTCGACGCGGGCGGCTATGAAAACGTCAATTACACTGACATCGCAAAGGCGGCGGGCATCACCCGC
>CAYXRE010000051.1:0-10952 GCA_964466125.1 uncultured Oscillospiraceae bacterium | reverse complement strand
TCCTGCGGGTCTGACAGGATTTCTTTTCGAAATCCCGCCCGACCATATACAAGTACTTCGCGACCAAGGACGAGATACTGCTTCGTCTGCTTGCAAGCGAGGTAATCGAATGGGCAAGCTGGCTTGAGGAGCGCCTTCCCGAGCTGCTCAAGTGCTCAATGCATGACGTCGCGGTCATTTTCACAAAAAGCATCGCGACCCGCTCGCGGCTGTTCCGACTGTACTCCATAGTTTATACCGTGCTTGAAAAGAACTCGTCGGTCACAAGACTGACGGAATACAAGCGCACGATAATATTGCAGCAGCAGCGTATGTACCGTTTGCTGCGCACCCTTTTTCCCCGCTCGTCGGCGCACGAGTGCTATGTGCTGCTCAACTCGCTGCTGTCCTTCGCCATCGGGCTGTATCCGATGTGCAACGTCAGCGACGTTCAGCGCAAGGCGGTCATAAGCACCAACGAAAACTTCGTTATACCGGATTTCTCGGCTGTCTACTGCGAATCCGCAGAGAAATGGCTGAACGCCGTCCAAACGGGTGCGGCGAATGAAAGCTGACTTGCGGAAAAAGAAACGGTCGATGGTGACGGCGGCGGTGATAATCGCGGTCATCGCCGTTTTTTCGCTGCTCAACATTCTTCTCGGCTCCTCCGCGCCGGTTCCCGGCGCGAGACCGCTCGCCGACCGCTGGTGCACCGCCGGCCGCTGCGGCTCGCTTGAGTCGCTCGTCAACAATCCCGACGGCGAGTGGAGCGTTCACACAACGCTGCCAAAGGTGCTCGGGTCAGACTGTCTAATCTTTAAGACCGACCACATCTATTTGGACGTCTCGGTGGACGGCAGGCTGATATACTCCTACAACGAGTCATCGCTTCCCGCCGCCGCGTCTCCCGCCAACGCGTGGCATTTCATCGAGCTTCCTCCCGAGAGCTCGGACAAAGAGCTGTCAATCTCCTACACCCCCGCTCTGCGCTTCGGCAACAAGGGCATTTCCCAGCTGTATCTTTGCGAACCGGGGCATTTTATCAAGGCATTCACCGACCAAAAGCTGCTGTCCTTCATGCTGTGCGCGGGCATATTCTTTTACGGTCTGGTACTGGTCGCCACCGACTTGCTGCTCATGCAAAAGCTGCGCGGTGAGCGCTCCTTTGTTATGCTCGGGCTGTTTTCAATGTGCATCGCTCTGTGGTCCACCATGCAAACTCAGCTGCCCTATCTGTTCTTCGGCAACTCGTTTATCGTTCAGTTCTTTGAATACGCGTCTTTGAGTGCCGCCATGGGATTTATGACGCTGTTCATTTCCCGCGTGGCATATTTGAAAAAATACTCGCTGCCGTTGAGGCTCAGCGCCTATGCCGCGTTCCTGATTGTCGCCGTGCAAACGCTGCTTGATGCGACTCACACCCTCGCGTTCACCCAGACGCTCGTGGTGACCCACGCGTTTATGCTTGCATGGATTGCGGCGCTCGCGTTCATATTCGTCAAGGACAGGCTGTTTCGCTATCTTACCGGCGCGAGCAGCATGGTCTGCACATCTCTTGGCATTCCCGCGCTGTTCGCGCTCGCGCTGACCGACCTTGTGCGCTACAGCGGCAAAGCTGCAGGCGCTGACTTCTCGGAATACACGCGCCTTGGGCTTACGATATTCATTGTCTGCGTGACGTTCGACTACGCGAGCGTTATGATGAGCTATATGCGCATGGTGCTCTCCACCCAGAGCATGACCGAAAAGGCGTACACCGACGGACTGACCGGTCTGCGAAACCAGTTTGCCTTCATCGAGCGGCTCGCGGCGCTCGAAAAAGAGCCGCGCGACGGCGTCGGCTTTGTGCAGCTGGACATAAACGACCTGAAGCTGACCAACGACCGCCTTGGACACTGGGCGGGCGACGCGCTGCTGCGCTCGAGCGCAAATATAATCTCCGGCTCCTTCTCGCAGTACGCAGAGTGCTTCCGCACGGGCGGCGACGAATTTGTCGTTGTGCTCACGAGCGATTGCGAAAAGCGGTTTGCGGCGTGTTTCGAACAGTTCACGCAAGAGATAGACTCGACCAACGAGCGGCTGGACAGCCCCGTGGGGATCTCGATTGCCTGCGGCTTCGCACGCTTCGAGAGCGAAAAGGATTCACTGCTGTCCGACACGCTGCGGCGCGCGGACGAGCTGATGTACGAAAACAAGCGCAGAATGAAACAAACACCTGTGCGCTGAAAATACTCAGGACGAGGAGAAGCGAATGAAACGCAGAGTACTCATAATCGACGACTCCGAGAGCATCCGCGCCAAGCTGAGCGCGGCGCTTCGCGGCAGCTACGAAACGCTTGAGGCGCCCAACGGCGCGGCGGCGCTTCGGCTGCTGACCTCCGAGCGCGCGGATGTTTCGCTTATACTTCTCGACACCGAAATGCCGGTGCTCGACGGCTTTGCGACGCTGCGGCTGCTGCGCGCGGACCCGAAGCTCGCGTGCATACCCGTCGTGGTCATCATGGACAACGACGTCGAGGACGTCGAGACGGCGGCGCTTGAGCTGGGCGCGCTCGACTTCGTCTTCTCCCCCTACACCCCGTCCATCGTGCTGCACCGCGTGACCAATGTCATAAAAATGCGCGAGACCTCCGCGTTCATCAATACGATTGAGCGCGACACCCTCACGGGACTTTACAACGCAAAGGCCTTCTTTCAGCGCGCAAGCGAGCTGTTCGCCGCAAACCCCGAGACAAAGTACGACGTCGCGGGGCTGGACGTCGAGCGCTTCAAGATAATCAACAGCCTGTACGGCGCAAAAGAGGGCGACCGACTGCTGCAAAAGATTGCCGAGTGCATCGAGGACGAGCTGTATGAGAGCGGCGGGCTTTGCGCGCGCATGGGCGGCGACCGCTTCGTGTGGGCGTGTGAGCGCAGCGCCGATTTCATCAGGCAGATGGCGCAAAACGTCCAAAAGCAGCTTGCCGACTACCCGCTGGGCGTGACAGTCATCGCCCGCTTCGGCGTCTACCACGTTGAGGACATATCGCTGCCGGTCATGGAGATGTGCGACCGCGCCATGCTCGCGGTCAACTCGATAAAAGGCCGCTACGCCGAGCAGATTGCGGAGTACGACGACCGGCTGCTGCTGGACATTCTCTCACAGCAGGAAATCGCGAACGACATGAAGCCCGCGCTCGAGTCGGGACAGTTCCGCGTGTTTTATCAGCCCAAGTACAACATCGCAAACGGAGCGATAGCGGGCGCAGAGGCGCTCGTGCGCTGGCAGCACCCCGCCAAGGGCATCGTCCCGCCGGACAAATTCGTTCCGATTTTCGAGAAAAACGGCTTCATAACCGAAATGGACTTCTACGTCTGGGAGCAGGTCTGCATTCAGATACGCCGCTGGCTGGACGCGGGCAACAAGCCGTTTCCCGTGTCGGTAAACGTCTCGCGCGTGGATATCTACAATCCCAATTTGGTCGAGCGGCTGTGCGCGCTGCTCGCGAAGTACGACCTCGATTCGTCGCTGTTGCACCTTGAGATAACCGAGACGGCGTACACCGAAAACGCGCAGCAGCTCATCGACGTCGTGTCCGAGCTTAAAAAACACGGCTTCATAATAGAGATGGACGACTTCGGGACCGGCTACTCGTCGCTTAACATGATAAGCGAGGTACCGGTGGACACGCTGAAAATCGATATGCGCTTTCTTCGCTCCTACAACGAAAAAAGCCGAGCAGGCAACATTTTGAGCTTTGTCGTAAACCTCGCGAAATGGATGAACCTCACCGTCGTCGCCGAAGGGGTCGAGACAAAAGAGCAGATGGACTTTCTGCGCTCGCTTTCCTGCAACTACGGACAGGGCTACTTTTTCTCCAAGCCGCTGCCGCTCGAAAACTTTGAGCAGCTTGTCAACAGCGCCGTCGTGGACGACAACGCCGCAAGCGAAAAGCGTTCGGACGACATCTCGATGGAGGAGCTGTGGAATCCATCGTCGGCGTTCAACCGCATTTTCGGCAGCTTTGTGGGACCGCTGGCAATCTACGAATACGAAAAAGAGCGCTTCTCGCTGCTGCGCGGCAACACGGAGTATTATTCGCTCATGGGCGCGGCGAACGGCATGGCCTATGCTTCGGTGCGCAACCTGTTTGAGATGATACACCCGCTCGACCGCGGGGAGCTGGAGAGCCGACTTCGCGAAGCAGCGGAAAAGCGCGGCGGCTTCACAATGGAGCTGCGCCGACGCAGCCGCATGAAGTCCAACGACTACGTCTGGTTCCGCCTTACGCTCAAGTCGATAAACTCTTCCACCGACAAAACAATATTCTTCTCGAGCGTCTACGACGTGACCGCGCAAAAGGGCGTTCAAAGCGAGCTTGAGACGATAATCGACTGCATACCCGGCGGGATAGTGAAATCCTCGGCGGACGACGGAAAAATGGAATATGTCAGCGACACGCTGCTTTCCATGTTCGGTTACACCGAGGAGAGCTTTGCGCAGAAGTTCCAGGGCAGGACCGATTATCTTATATATGCGGACGACCGCCGAAAGACGCTTGAGAGTCTCGGCGACCAACTGGAAAACTCCAACGTCGCGCGAAACGAGTTTCGCATTCTCAACGCGGCGGGCGAGCCGCGCTGGGTGTACGATGTGACCCATGTCGTATGCGACGAGAACGGCGTAAAGAGGCTGTACTCGATTGTTCTGGACAACCAAAACGTCCACGACGAGCGCGAGGCGGCAGAGATGGAAAAACAGCGCTACGCGGCGCTGCTGTCCTATACCAAGGACGTCGTGTTTGAGTGGAACATCGAGCGCGATGCCGTTGTGTATTCCGACACCTTCAAAGCCAAGTTCGGTTATACGCTGAGCACCCGCGACGCCTCGCAGAATCTCAAAAGCTCGGACGTCGTGCACAAGGACGATTTGGATCGTTTTTGCCGCATGTTCCGCAGCGTCGTCGAGGGGGACCCGTCCGGCACGGGAGACTATCGGCTGCGGCTGGAGTCGGGGGATTACCGCTGGTTCCGCCTTTCCATACTGCCGCTTGACGACACCACCGGTAGGACCGTTCGGATAATCGGCATCGTCTCGGACATAGACGAGCAGGTGAGTCGCCTTGAAAAGGCGCGCCGCAAAGCGCAGACCGACCCGCTCACAGGGCTGCTCAACCGCAACTCCTTCGAGCAGGAGGTCACGCGGACGCTGTGCACGGGCACCGACGAGTGCGCCATGCTGATGATAGACCTCGACAACTTCAAGTCGCTCAACGACTCGCTCGGACACATGGCAGGCGACGACGTGCTGCGCGAGACGGCGAAGCGCATAAGCGCCATTTTCCGCCGCACCGATTTCGCCGCGCGGGTGGGCGGCGACGAATTTGCCGTTTTCATGACCGATATAAACGACGAGCAGCAGCTTCGCCGCAAGCTCAACGACCTGATGTGGTCGCTTACCCGCCCCGCTCATGCGGACGGCAAGGAGTACGCCCAGAAGGTCTGCGTGGGCGCGGTGTTCATTCCCAAGGAATGCGACGTCACCTTCCGCGAATGCTATGAGCTCGCCGACCGCGTGATGTACCGTGCCAAGAACAACGGCAAAAACCGCTGGTACATACAAAACGCGCTCGAGCCGGAGCCGGAGATTTCTCCCGCACCGGGCGTTGAGAGTCGCTGACAGCCCCTGCTAAAAACAAACAAATACAGCCCGTATGCCTGTCAAAAGGCATACGGGCTGCTGTTTTTTGCGCAAATATTATCGGAATTTATTTAAGCTCTATATCGCTTTCAAACGTCCCGAAGTTGTACGCGCCGTCCGCGCTGGTGACTTCAATGGTGAACGTGCCCGCGACAAACACCTCGGTCGAGCAGCGAATGACCCACGTCTCCTCGCAGCCGAACACATCGCTCGAGTCGATGTCGTACTCGCCGCCGCCCGGGAAGGTAGCGCGCGCGTGCAGCGTGTGATAGGTGTTGTCTCCGCCCATGAGGTTGACGTGAACGAACCATTCGCCGTTCATGTCAACCGACGTTTCCGCGGTTATGTTGTCGCTCTCGTCCGCGTTGATGACGATGTAAAGCTCCCAGCGGGTAAACTCGTCGTACAGCGCCTTGCTGTCGCGGTAGTTCGCGTCGGCGCACACCTTCAGGCTGTCCACCGCCAGCGAACGCGCGTCCTCGCCGTATATGAAAAAGCAGCAATAGGAGTAGGCATAATACGAATCCTTGTAGCCCTCGTCGGGATTAGCGCCCGCCATGCCCTCAAGCAGATCCGCCGCCGTGACGTAGTCCTGCCGCTCGATAGCTTCGTCCGCCAGAACATAGCAGCACTCGTCGTATTTCTCAAGCGCCTCGGCGTCGGCGGGAGCTTCACGCAGCGCGTCGTTGAGCAGCCCGAGCGCCTCGTGATAGTCGCCGTCCGCCATGTACTCGCCCGCCTCGCCGACCAGACAGCGCACCGCAAGCTCGTCGCTGTTCTTGTAGCCGGATATATCGTCGAACAGCTCATAGGCGCGCTCGTACTCGCCGTTGTCAAGCAGCTCGCTTGCTTGCATGAAGCGGCATTCCTGCGCAAGCTCCTCGCTGTTTTTGTAGTTCTCAAGGTCGTCAAACAGCTCGTAGGCGACGGAATAATCGCCCGAGTTGTAGTACTCGACCGCTTTGTTGTATTTAATCATCGGCGACAGCCAGAATATCCATGCGCACACGAGCGCGGCAACCGCGACGACACAGCCGATAATTATGAGCGCTGTCTTCCCGCCTTTGCCCTTCTTTGCGGGATACGCGCCTACGTAGGGAGACACGGGATAATTCCCGTTCGCGTCCGGCATTGCGTACTGCGAGACGTCCGGCATTGCCGCGCCGACCGCCGCATAAACGGGCTGCGGCTGCTCTGCTTCAAGCTCGGGACCCTCGTTCGCCGTTTCGTCCTCGGCGACAGCCTGTTCGGAGACTTCGCCTGCCGCTTCGTTAACAGTTGCTTCGTCCGCAGCCTCGGCAGCCGTCTCGTCCTCGCTGGCCTCGGCGGGAGTCTCGTTCACGCTCGCGTCCTCAGCAGCCTCAACGGGGTTTTCCATAAGTGCGCGCTTGCGCGAGCACTTGCAGCATTCGTCGAGCAGCGGGGCGTTGAGCTGGGTGCAGCAGCACTGCCAGTAGTCCTCGCGCTGCGAAAAGACGCCGAAGCTCTCCCGCTCGTCGTCCGCTATGCCGAGCGCACGGCAGTAGCCGTCCTCGCCGTCCTTGAGCGAGGAAAGCGGCTTTTGCGCCGCGACCGCCTTGAGCGCGGCGCGGTTGGGCTTCTGCCAGTGCATACCGTCCGCAAAGCCTATTGTCTTTATGTTGACTTTTATCAGCGCAGTGCCCTGCGCAAGCGGGATTTTGACGCTTGAGCCGAACTCCTTTGAGGGCGCGGCGGACTGGGAATAAGCGAAATCCTTTATCATCGGCGCAATCTCTTTGCCGTTTGCGTCAAAGCACTTTATGTCCGCCGTAAGCTCGCTTATCGTGCGCGCACATATGTTGACAAAGGCGATTCGCGCAAACTCGCCGTCCTTGCCCGAGCGTATGCTCTGTGAACAGACCGCCGCCGGACACGCCTTTTGATAGTACAGAGTGTTGTCTTCAAATATCGGCTTTTTTGCTGCCATTTCTTCTCCTATCTGTCTTTCGACACACGGGTGGACTGATAAATACATTTTACAATAAAAAATTCTCTTTTACAACAAGAGCCAAAAGAGTGTTGACATGGGCAAAACAATAACAGCATAATATAAGCATACTCTTGACCGAGGTGAAAATATGGCTGCTGAACAATTTAAATGCCCAAACTGCGGCGGCGCCGTTATGTTCGACCCCGCCACACAAAAGATAGTCTGTCCGTTCTGCTCGTCCAGCTTTGAGATAAACGCGTTTAAGCTGAACGCGGGCGCGGGCGCGTCCTATTCCGGTTATAAATGCACCACCTGCGGGGCGGATATAATCACGAGCTCCACGACGGCGGCGACGACCTGCTATTACTGCCACTCGCCCATTGTGCTCACCGACCGCCTGGCGGGCGACGAGCGTCCGGACGCCGTTATCCCTTTCAAGATAACGCGCGAACAGGCGATGAAGCAGTTTGAACAGCTTTTCAAAAAGAAAAAATTCCTCCCAAAGGTCTTTCGCGACCAGGCGTCGCTGGAAAAGCTGGCTGGGGTCTATTTCCCCTACTGGTTCGCCGACACCACCATGGACACCCGTCTTCGCGCCATCGGACGCCGTTCCCGCGTGTGGCGCGAGGGTAACTATGAGGTGACCGAGACGAGCGTGTACAACGTTGAGCGCGCGGCGGATTTTGATATGCAGGCGTTCTGCGAGCCCGCCATACGCGACAGCGAGCAAAAGGACCTGACCTTCGTCAATCCCTTTGACGTGAGCGACATGAGAAGCTTTGCGGACTCTTATCTCGCGGGGCTTTATGCCGAGAACAAGGAGATTGAAAAGCAGGCGGTCGAACCGGAGATACTCAAGGATATGCGTATCGAAGCGCAGGCACGGCTGTCCTCGACCGTCACCGGCTACGGCGACGTGCAGACGCTCGAGTTTTCCGCAAATCCCGCCGCGATTCGTTGGCACTACGCGCTGCTTCCCGTGTGGATGCTCACCTATTCCTATGAGGACCAGCGCTGCGTATTCGCAATCAACGGGCAGACGGGCAAAATATACGGCGAGCTGCCCACCGACATGAAAAAGCTGCGTCTCGCCAACGCCGCGATAACCGCGGCGGCGACGATAATCGGAGCGATTGCGGGAGGTGCGCTGCTGTGTATGTAAAAAAACTGCTTTCCGTTGCGGCGGGGCTGCTCATACTGCTGCTTTGCATCGCGCCCGTGTTCGCCGCAAGCGGCTCAAAAGTAATCGTGGACGACGCGGCGGGGCTGTTTTCCGCCGAGGAAAAAGCTGCGCTCGAGCAGGCGGCAAAAGACGCCGTGGACTCGACGCCCCTCGCCACCACCCTTTGCATCGTCACCACCGACTACGCCCAGGGCAAGACCGCAATTTCCTACGCGGACGACTACTTTGACTCGCGCTATCTCGACGAGGGCTGGCCGCGCGACGGTCTGGTCTACCTCATAGACATGGACAACCGCGAAATCTACATATCCGCCGCGGGCGCATATCAGGGCATATTAAGCCTTGACCGCATGGACGTGATACTGGACACGGCATATCTTCGCGTCTCCTCGGGCGACTACGCCGCGAGCGCCGAGGCGTTTGTGGACGGCTTCAACCGCTTTTGCCTGCCGCAATCGGACGGTCTGTACGAGCTTGCGGTGGACGACGTGCCGATTGACTTGTGGCTTGTCAGCGACATGACCGTTTCCTCGTGGAGCACGTCGGACGCGAACAGCTACGGCAAATCCCGTTCGGACGCGTTCACGGTGCTGTACGAGCAAAGCTCCGGCACCTACTACAAAATCGCAAACTCGGGTCAGCTTGAGGCGCTCGACAGCTACAAGGAGGTCTTTTTCCCGACCCCCGCCTCCCGCTATTTGTACACCTACGGCGGCAGCGGCATAATCGGACTCATCGTCGGGCTCATCGCCTCGGCGATAAACAAGCGCGCAGTCACCCACTCCAACCGCGACAAGGCGCTCGCGGACGTGGACAGAGGACGGCGTATAAAAATGAATCTGACCGCCAACACCGACACGCTCATGGACGTCAGCCGCACCCGACGCTTTATTCCGCCCCCCTCGAACCCCGGCAGCTCGGGCGGTCACAGCGGCTCGACGCGAAGCTCCATGCACCGTTCCTCGCGCGGCGTCTCGCATACCGGCGGCGGAAGAAGGTTCTAAACAGAAATTCATTAAGCCGAAGTCAGCCCGTCCCGCGCAAAAGCACGGGACGGGCTGTTTATTTTGCGAAACGCGGGGCTTTACGCACACCCGCCGATGTGTTAAAATACAAGCTGTAATTACTTCGGAGGTGCGCCGTGAGCTGTTCGCAACGAATCAAGGATTATTTCAACGCCCTCGCGCCGAACTGGAGCGCGCCGGAGGACGAGAGCGCCGCACGCGAGGCGATAGTCGAGCGCGCGCACATAGCGAAGGGCTCGGTCGTCGCGGACATCGGCTGCGGGCGCGGGGTCATGATACCCTGTTTGCTGAAAACCGAACCGCGCGAGCTTATAGAAATCGACCTGTCCGACGAGATGATACGCCTTGCGCGCGAGCAGTGGACGGACGCACGCATACGCTTCATGGCGGACAACATCATGGACTGCGTTCTTCCGACGCTGGACTGCGCGATAATCTTCAACGCCTACCCGCACATCATGCACAAGGACCGCCTTTGTGAAAACCTCGCAAAGCACATCCGCAAGGACGGCTTCTTCGTCATCGCGCACAGCCGCGGACGGGATTTCATCAACTCCCACCACACCGGCAAAACGGTCAGCACCGTCTCGATACCGCTCAAGTCCGCAGCGGAGGAATACGAAAACTTCAAAGAGTTCTTCGAGCTTGAGGACTTTTACGACGAGCAGGACGGCTATTTCATAAAGCTCAAGCGCAGATAGTATTTTGTAACACATAGTAAACCGCCGTGTTCCCGAGGCTCGGGAACACGGCGGTTTTATTTTGCACTGAAACGTCGGGCTTAGTACGCTCTACGCCTCTTTTTTCGTCTCGCAGCCGGGGATTTTGTCGGTGAACTTGTACACGAACGGGCGCAGGAACTGCACCGTCGGTCCGAGCAGCAGCGCGCAGACCACCGTGCCCACGCCCACCTCTCCGCCGAGCAGCCAGCCGATGAGCACAAAGGCGAGATCGCCCGCCACGCGCACCCAGCGATAGGTCCAGCCGGTCTTGTCCGAGATGATCTGCGAGACAAGGTCTATTGCGCCAACGCCGAGCTTGGGGGTCGTGTAGACTGCAACGCCCAGCGCGATTATCGTGTTGCCGACGAGGATGAACAGTATGCGCAGTATGAGCGACGGCTCGCTTGGGAAC
>CAYXRE010000050.1:10510-12180 GCA_964466125.1 uncultured Oscillospiraceae bacterium | reverse complement strand
GCAACCGCGCGACGACCTGCCAGAAATGCATTCGCACGCCGGACATCGAGCGCGTCGGCAAGACCTCGCGCCACGGAACTTTCTTTGAGATGCTCGGCAATTTCTCTTTTGCGGATTACTTCAAGCGCGACGCGACGGCGTGGGCTTGGGAGTTCATCACCAAGGTCATAAAAATGCCCGTCGATAAGATATACGTCTCGGTTTTCCTCGACGACGACGAGGCGTACGACATCTGGACCAAGGAGGTCGGCGTAGCGCCCGACCACATGGTGCGGCTCGGACGCGAGGACAACTTCTGGGAGATAGGCTCCGGTCCGTGCGGACCCTGCTCTGAAATATACTTCGACCGCGGCGAGAAATACGGCTGCGGCAAGCCTGAGTGCGCCGTCGGCTGTGATTGTGACCGCTACGTCGAGTTTTGGAACCTCGTTTTCACCCAGTTCATTTCGGACGGCGCGGGCAACTACACCAAGATGGAGCGCGGCAACATAGACACCGGCATGGGGCTTGAGCGCCTTGCGTGTATCTGCCAGGGGGTAGACAATCTCTTTGAGGTCGATACGATACAGAACATAATGAAGCACATCGAGCGCATAGCCGGCGTGACCTACCACGAGAGCGAAAAGACCGACGTTTCGCTGCGCGTGATAACCGACCATGTGCGCTCCACCGTGTTCATGATAGGCGACGGCATAGGACCGTCCAACAACGGACGCGGCTACGTGCTGCGCAGACTGCTTCGCCGCGCGGCTCGTCACGGCAGGCTTCTGGGTATAACCCGTCCGTTCCTGTATGAGGTCGTGGACACCGTAATAAATGAAAACAAGTCCGCTTACCCCAACCTTGACGAGAACCGCGAGTACATCAAGCGGGTCGTAAAGGTGGAGGAGGAGACCTTCGCCAAGACGATAGACGCGGGCTCCTCCATGCTCGACGGAATCCTCGCGGAAATGCAGCAAAAGGGCGAAAGCGTGCTCGCGGGCGAGACTGTATTTAAGCTCAACGATACCTACGGCTTCCCCATAGACCTCACCCGTGAAATCGCGGAGGAGCGCGGGATAAGTCTCGACGAGGACGGCTTTCACAAGTGCCTGAGCGAGCAGAAGAAGCGCTCGCGCGAGGACACGCTGAAGAAAAAGATTAGCTGGGAATCCGACCTGTTCAAGGGTCTGGAAATAAAGCCGACCGAGTTCACAGGCTATGATGTGCTCGAGGACGAATCGATTTTGCGCTTCATAGTTAAGGACGGCGCCGCGAGCGAAAGTGCAAGCGAGGGCGACGAGGTCGAGTTCATTCTCGAAAAAACTCCGTTTTACGCCGAGAGCGGCGGACAGGTCGGCGACTGCGGCGTTGTGACGGACGGAAAAGCCGTTGTGCGTGTGCGCGACTGCCAAAAGACCAACGAGGGCTATTACGTTCACAGCGGTGTTGTTGAGGCGGGCATGATTGCGCTCGGCGACACGGTGCTCGCGTCGGTGGACAAGGCAACACGGCGCTCCACGATGCGCAACCACACCAGCGCACATCTTTTGCAGCAGGCACTCCGCGAGGTGCTCGGAGACCACGTACATCAGGCGGGCTCCTATGTCGATTCACAGCGTATGCGTTTCGACTTCACCCACTTCGAGGCAATGAAGCCCGAGGAGATACAGCGCGTCGAGGACATCGTG
>CAYXRE010000050.1:0-10500 GCA_964466125.1 uncultured Oscillospiraceae bacterium | reverse complement strand
GAAAAGATACTCGACGCTATCGAGGTGCTGCACAAGGTCATGCCCATCGAGCAGGCTAAGGCCGAGGGCGCGATGGCGCTGTTCGGCGAAAAGTACGGCGCTGTGGTTCGCGTAATCGACGTCATCGGCTTCTCGAAAGAGTTTTGCGGCGGAACGCACGTGACCAATACCTCGCAGCTCGGACTGTTCAAGATAATCTCCGAGTCCTCCGTGGCGGCAGGCATTCGCCGCATTGAGGGCACGACCGGCTCGGGTGTGCTTGAGCTTATGGACAATCAGCGCAGGCTCATCGACGAGTCTGCCGCGGGACTCAAGCTCAACAACTCTCACGAGCTGCCCGCAAAGACCAAGGCGCTCGCCGCACAGGTGAAGGAGCTTGAAAACGAGATAGACAAGCTTAACGGCAAGCTCGCCGGCGCTGCGCTCGCGGACATCGAAAAGTCCGAGGAAAAGGTCGGCGAAGTCAGCGTGTTCACCTACAAAATGTCCGGCGCGAAGGCGGACGTGCTGCGCTCGGTCGCGGATTCGCTCAAAGAAAAATATCCGCTGGGCGTCGTCGTGCTCGCGTCCGACGCGGATAACAAGGTGACCTTCTGCGCCGCGTGCGGCAGTGGAGCCGTCGCTAAGGGACTCAAGGCAGGAAGCATAGTCAAGGAGACGGCGGCGATTGCCGGCGGCTCGGGCGGCGGAAAGCCCGACATCGCCATGGCGGGCGGCAAGGACGCCGCAAAGATTGCCGAAGCGCTGAAATCGGTCGCAAAGACCGTTTCGAGTATTCAAAGCTGAGGAGGAGAGCGAATGGAAGACTGCCTGTTTTGCAAAATCGCGAGTGGCGAGATACCCTCAAACAAGCTGTATGAGGACGATACGGTGCTTGCGTTTTACGACATCGACCCGCAAGCCCCCGTGCATTTTCTCGTCATTCCCAAAACGCACATCGGAAGCGTCGCCGACTTGAACGTCGAAAACAGCGCCATTGCCGCGCACGCGCTAGAGGTCATTGCCAAGCTGTCCAAGCAGCTCGGACTAGAGGAAGGCTTCCGCGTAGTCAGCAACTGCGGCGAGCAGGCGGGACAAAGCGTGCCGCATCTGCATTTCCACGTTCTCGCAAAAAGGAAACTCGCATGGCCTCCGGGCTGAGCGTACAAAAATATTAGGAGTAGAATAATGGATAAAACATACGAACTTCATGTGGCGGGTCTGACAAGACAGCTTCAGATATGCAAGATAAGCGATGAAATGTCGATTGCGGCGTTCATCATGTTCTCCGACGTCGAGCTGACTGTCGAGTGTGCGAAGGCGCTGCTTGAAAAATGCCCGGAATTCGACGTCATAGTGACCGCCGAGGCAAAGGGAATACCCCTTGCGTACGAAATGGCTCGCCAGAGCGGCAAGAATTATGTCGCCGCGCGCAAGATGAGCAAGCTGTACATGAAAAACCCCGTCGTCGTCGAGGTGCAGTCGATAACGACCGCCCGCAAGCAGACGCTCTATCTTGACCAGCACGAGGTCGATTACCTTTGCGGCAAGAAAATCCTTATCGTGGACGACGTTATCAGCACCGGCGGTTCGCTGTACGCGCTTGAAAAGCTCGTAGATATGGCGAAGGGCAACATAGTCGGCAAAGCCGCCGTGCTCGCCGAGGGCGTTGCGAGCGAGCGTGACGACATCATCTTCCTCGAAGAACTGCCGATATTCGATACCAAGGAGTATTTCGAGTAAAGGAACAGTATTATGAAGCGACCGCTGGCGTTTACGGGTTTTTGTTTCTCCCTTTCGCTGGCGGTCGTATGCCTTTTTGCCGGAGTGATGCGCGCTGCGCTGACCGCTCTGGTTTTTTTGTGCCTTGTTTTTGTCGTAATTTGTCGAAAAACACGAAAAAGCAAGTTGATTGTCGCTGGGGCATTAGCTTGTTTTCTCGGCTGCTTGATATTCACGCTTACTAGCTACATACGCGACTGCGCCGAGGATTCGCTGCAAAGCACCACGCGCGAGGTCGAGCTGACCGTGTTGTCCGTCTCGCAGTACGCAGACAGCTCGCTTGTAAATGCGCGAATCGAGCGGGCGGATTCGTCGGCGGTGTACAAAATCGAAGCAGAGTTCTTTATCGAGCAGACGGTGCAAGTCGGCGAGCGCGCGAAAGCCACGCTCAAATTCGGCACGCTTGAAAGTGCGGCGCGTTCGGGTGCGACCACGTTCGAAACGGACTGCGTGTTCTATAAGGCTGTCGGGTACGACCCGCTGCTGCGGTTTTCAATGAACGCACGCGAGCTGCTTGCACAAAGGCTTTCGCTCGCGCTGTCCGGCGACGAGCTGGGATTGTGTTCATCAATATTGACCGGCGACAAGGACGCGCTGAGCACCGATGCGCGGCTCAATCTACGCGACTCGGGCGTTTCACATATCGTCGTTGTGTCCGGGCTGCACATAACGCTGCTTCTGGGAATATTCTGGCAAGCGATGAAAAAGCTGCGTTTTCCGAGCATTCTGTCCTTTGTTGTAATGCTCGCGCTGTGCGTGCTGTGCGTTGCGGTTTTCGGCGCGACGCCCTCCGTTCTGAGAGCTTGCATAATGGCGGCGCTGGCGTTTACCGCCGACTGCTTTGCGCGGGACTACGACCCCATTACCGCGCTCGCGTGCGCCATGACGCTCATATTGTTCTTCGACCCGCTGTCTGTCTACGAGCCGTCCTTCGTGCTGTCCTTTTGCTGCTGCACGGCGATAACGGCAGTCTATCCCACACTTGCAGCGGCAATAGACACGCGCTTTGAAGAAAGCGGCGCTTTCGTCAAAAGGGTGCTTTCTCCCGTGCTCAAGGCGCTCGTGATGAGCGGCACGATAAGCGCGCTCACGCTGCCTGCCGCAATGCTTTTCGGCTTTGACGTTTCGCTTGTGTCTCCGTTTACCAATTTGCTTGTCGTTCCCTTTGTCGCGCCCGTTATGATATGCTCGCTGCTGTGCGCCGCGTTTTCGGCGCTCCCGTTATTCGAGCCGATGTTTTTGCTGTGCGGGCTGCTGGCGGGGATTTGTTCAAAGATAATTCTGACGCTGACCGCTTTCTTTTCCTCTTTCGGCTTTGCGAGCGTTCCCGCAGACGCGCTGTATTTGAAGCTGTGGGTAGTCGTCTGCGCCGCGGTGTTGTTTGCAAGAAAGCGACTTAACGCACGGCTTCGCACGGTACTGCTTTGTGCGGTGCTGACCCTTATCATCGGCGCGGGCTCGGCTTTTCTGCTGACCTTCGGACGCGACAGCGTAAGCGTCAACGAACGCGCAGTAATCGCAAAAAGCGCCGGACGCTCGCTTGTGATTGCCGAAAACGCTTCGGACAGTTCGCTCGTTTATCTCAAGCGGGAGCTGAAAAGCCGCTTTATCGACGAGCCGGACTATGTTATAATTGACGAAGTAAATGACGAGCAAGAGCTCGGCAAAGTGCGCGAGGCGCTTGGTACGAACGGGGTATATTCGCTTGAGGAGCTCAAGAGCGACGCTGCGCGGCACTCGACGCCGCTCATGCTCTTTTGCGGCGCTGAGCGTGTGTACTTCGACCGCTCGGGCGGGGTGTTGTTTTGTGAAGGAACGGGCGCGCTGCTGTTGGACGGTCAAACCGTTATCCTCAGCGGAACAGACGGCGCAAGCACGCTTTTGCCCGCAAGCGTACCGACGCTGTTGTGCCGCAACTTTACTGCGGCGGGCGTTGTGACGGCGTATTTTGAACGAGAAGAAAACTGTAAGGCGGTATATGAGAAGTGCTGCGTTTAAGCGACGATAAACTGAGTGGGAGCATTGAGCGCGAGGGCGTAATGTCCTTGTATTTCATACTGGGCAACGACGAGTTTTTGATTGAAAGCTGCGTTCGCCGCATTGTGCACCGCGTTTTCGGTGATACGGCGCCGGACACAGTGACGGTCGATTTGCGCAAATGCGAGGACGCGCAGCTCGAGGAACCGTTTTACTCCTTTTCCATGCTCGCGAGCAAGCGGGTTATGCTCATCGACGGCTTCGATTCGGCGCTCGACGGCGAGCGCGCAAAGCTGCTCGCTTCGCTTATCACTGATATTCCCGAGTATCTTCATGTCATTTTTCGCGTGTTTTCCGATGTGGACAACAGAAAAATGGCGGTGTCGAAAAAACAAGAAGAATTCTTCGCGAACGTCCGCTCGGGCGCATTCGTGCTTGCTTTGTCCAAAAGCGGCACGCAGCTTGAAAGCTATATCGAGCGGCTTATTGCCAAAAGCGGCTGCACGGCTAAAAGTGGCGTTTCGCGTGATATTGCGGAGCTTTGCGGCGACGACCTGATGCTGATCAGCAACGAGGTACAAAAACTCGCCGCGCTGTGTGATTATTCGCTCATAACTCGCACGCACGTTGCGCAAATATGCATACGAACGCCCGAAACCGGAGTGTATGAAATGCTTTCGGCGCTCGAGCGCAACAATATTCCTCGCGCGACCGAGATACTTGAGGATATGCTCGACGAAAAGACCGAGCCGGTGATGATAAGCTCGGTCATGAACACGGCGTTCATTAATCTTTACCGCGCCCGCCTTGTCGTCGCGGACGGCGGCGGAGAAAAAAAGTTGTTTGAGCTGTTCGATTACAAGAAAAACGACCGCAAGGTCTCGATTGCCTTCGGACGCTGTCGGGAATACAGCGTGAGCGCGCTTGAGCGGATAATCGGCAGACTGTACCTGCTTGACCGAGAACTGAAGTCGAACGGTGCGGAAGGCCGCATTGTGCTCGAACGGCGCTTTTTTGAAATTGCGTCGCTCATGGGCAGAAAAAGATGATTCACACTGCGAGGGCTTTGATAACCGAAGGGAAGTATGACAAGGCGCGGCTGCGCGAGGTGACCGACGCGCTCGTCGTAACGACAGACGGCTTCAATATATTCAAGGACACGGAAAAGCAGCTGCTTATCAAGCGGCTTGCGAAGGAAACCGGATTGATCGTCCTGACCGACAGCGACGACGCGGGCTTTCGCATACGAAGGTATATCTGCGATATTGCGGGAAAAGAAAACGTGCTCAACGCCTATATCCCCGAGGTGAGCGGCAAGGAAAAGCGCAAGCCGCGGCCGGGCAGCGCTGGACTGCTTGGCGTCGAGGGGATTGACGCCGCGACCGTCGAAGCGGCGCTTGCCGCCGCGCTTCAAGCCGAATGCACAACGGACGCGGCGCAGCAGTGCAGAAAGGTGGACGCGGCGCAGCTTTTTGAGGACGGCTTGAGCGGCTGCGCGGGAGCGACGGACAAACGAAAGCGATTTCTTGCCGCCGCAGGATTTCCCAGCCGTGTGTCCACAAAAGCCATGCTCGAGCTGATAAACCGACTGCTCGGCTACGAGGAGTACAAACGCCTGACGGATTCTTTATAGCTTACGAAAACGCCCGTCCCTGCCATTGGCGAGGACGGGCGTAATTGTTGGATATTATCGCTCAAGCGGACGGAAGGTATCAGCCCGCCTGCTTTTCTGCGTCGCGGCGCTTGGTGAAAGCGTTTATCCGTTCGCTTGCGAACACCATGAGCACGAGGAAGAAAATCAGATACCACGGCAGCAGCGAAAGGGAGATGTGCTCGCCGATAAAGCCGAAAATCGGCGGCATGAGAGTCGAGCCGACATAGGCGGCAGCCATTTGCAGACCGATTGCCGCCTGCGACGCATTTGCGCCGAAGCGGTGGGGAGTTTCGTGTATCATGCAAGGATAAATAGGCGCGCAGCCGAGCCCGATAAGCAGCAGCGCAATCATCGAGCAGAAATCCGGCAGCGGCAGCACATAAATCAGCAGACCGAGTGCGAGAACGCACTGTCCGATCCTTATCATCTGCTTGCTTGTGAGTTTTGCCATGACAAAGCCGCTGAGCATTCGGCCGGCAGTTATGCCGCCGTAATATATCGACACCCAGCTTGCAGCGACGGCGGCGTCCAGTCCACGTATGTGTACAAGGTAGCTCGAGGACCAAAGTCCCGTGGTGAGCTCAAGCGCGCAGTAGCAAACGAAGGTTATAAGAGCATACTTGATTCCCGGCAGCTTGAACGCCTCGCGGTTGCTGATGACCATGGGCTCGTCGGTATCGAGCTTTTGCGAATCGTTTTGTTCCTGCTTTGCCCAAAGAGGCTTGGAGAAGAAGACGATGAGCGCAATTGCGGCAAGACACGAAGCTATCGTGCGGTAGCCGCTTATCCAGCCGCCATGTACACCGAGAAACAGCGAGAGCACGACGGGTCCGAGCGTGGCGCCGATGCCCCAGAAGCTGTGCAGCCAGCTCATGTGACGCGCCTTGTAGTGCAGCGCGACATAGTTGTTCAGCGCCGCATCCACCGAACCGGCGCCGAGCCCGAGCGGCAGCGCCAGCACGCAAAACCAGACAAGCGACGGCGAGAAGGAGTAGCCGAAGATTGCCAGCGACGTTGTGAGTATGCTCACAAAGGTGACCCGCCAGGTTCCGAAGCGGTTGATGACCCTTGCGGAAAACACGCTTGAAACAATGGTGCCGAAGCAGACGATAAAGGAGATTATGCCCGCGCTCGAAAGAGAGGCGCCTATGTCGCCCATGACCTTCGGCCACGAGCTGCCGATAAGGGAATCGGGAAGTCCGAGCCCGACAAAGGAAAGGCAGATGACAATAAAAAGTGAAACCATAATACGCTCCGATTGATAGTAAGTTGCCAGTTAATTATAACTGCAAGCACGAAAAAACGCAAAATACAATTAATGTTTTAATCTTATATTGTTGTTTTCGCCAAAGGTCGTATGCTACAATGTGCGGGTTATTTTGAAAGGTGGCGAAAAGATGAGCAGAGAAGCGAAAAGGGGTCTTGCGTCCGCGCTGTACATAGTCGCCGCGGCGCTCTATCTTATGTATTTTCTTTTTGAGCTGGACCCCGATTTCGGCATGGGTCCCGTACTGCGCGTGCTGCTTTTGTGCTTGGGCTGCGCGAGCTTTTTTTACGCGAGCCGTCTGCTCTCCAAGACCACAACGCCGCACAGAGCCAAGCGGGTCATGCGGATTTCGTTTGAGGGCTTTTTTGCGCTTTACCTGCTGCTGCTGCTCACCTTCACGCTGTTTGACGACGCATTCGGCCGCAATCACGACAATTCCTTTATACTGTTCGATTTCATTAACAACCGTGAGCAGATAGCACAGTCGGTCAATCTCGTGCCGTTCGAGACGATTTCATTGTATGTGCGAAGCGTTGCCAACGGCAACGTGAGCTTCGGCGAATTCGCCGTCAACATTCTCGGAAATCTGTTTGCGTTTACTCCGTTCGCGCTGTTTCTGCCGCTGCTCAGCGAGCGCTGCAACAAGTGGTACCGTTTTGTTCTTGTCGTTGCACTGTGCGTCGCCGCAATCGAACTGCTTCAGCTTGCGTTTTCCAAGGGGTCGTGCGACATAGACGACCTGCTGCTGAATACGGCGGGAGCGCTGTGCGCTTTTTTCTTCTTTACGAGCCGCGACATACGCGCGTTTATCGACGCCATGACGTTCGGCGCTTTTACAAAAACCGAGTGACTTCGTCGATGTTCGGTTGCGTTATTGCCGTAAATTCAATATAATATTCATAACAGCTTTGACTTATCGCTGCAGCAAGCCAAATAGATTTCGGAGGAACAAATATGATTTGTTCAAAATGCGGTCGGCAAATGGCGGACGACGCGGTCTACTGCCCGAACTGCGGACAGCTTAACTCGAGCTCATCTCAAAATCAACCGCTCGGCGCTCCAGCGCCCTTTCAGCAGTCTCCTGTTTACACGCCGCAAAACGGTGCTAACAAAAAAAGCGGCTGCTTGAAGATATTCCTTATCGTCGCGGCAGTGGCGGTCGGAATACTGCTTTTGATGTTGATTTTCGGCGTCTTTTCCGAAGCTCAGGAGAGCTATATTCCTCAAACCCCGACCGGCGGCGTCAGCGGGACCGAAACCGACATGGGCGAGCTGCGCGAGCATTATACTCAGATGCTCGGGGGCGGTGAGGACAAATGCACCGTTATGGTCTACATAATCGGCTCCGACCTCGAATCCGGCTCCGGCTGCGCTTCATCGGACATCGGAGAAATGGCGGCGGCAGGCGTCGGCTCAAGCGAGAACGTAAACGTGATTGTTCAGACCGGCGGCAGCAATGAATGGCAGATTGACGGCATACCCTCTGATGAGGTCACGCGCTGGAGAGTTGTGGACGAGTCCATCGAACAGCTTGATTCTGCCGGCAGCGTGAGCATGGTCGATTCCGACACGCTTGCGGATTTTATTGACTATTGCGAAGAGAATTATCCCGCCAACCGCTATATGCTCGTTTTGTGGAATCACGGCGGCGGAACTGCATGGGGCTTCGGCAAGGATGAGAATTTTCCTGACGACGGTTCGCTCATGCTCGATTCGATAGACGACGCGCTGAAGAAAGCGGACGTCAAGTTCGATTTCGTCGGCTACGACGCGTGCCTTATGGGCTCCATCGAAAACGCCTTTATGCTCGAAAAGCACGCCGATTACCTTGTTGGCTCCGAGGAGCTTGAGCCCGGCTCGGGCTGGGATTATACGGCTTGGCTTTCTGCACTGGTTGCCGACCCGTCCATTGATACGATTGAGCTCGGCAAGGTCATCATCGACAGCTTTGTGCAGCACAACTACGGTGCTGACCCGCTGACCCTTTCCATAACCGAGCTGCGTGAGATACCCTACACCTACTCGCTGCTTGAGGATTACATCGACGGCGTGCATACTCAGCTTGCCCAGACGCAGGATTTCGGCGGCGTTTCCGACGCGCGCTCGAAAACACTTGCGTTCTATAACGGCAACTGCGATATGATTGACATTTGCGACTTCACAAACAACTACGACGGCTCAACGGACGGCTCGGCGCTTATACAAGCCCTCGAAAGCGCGGTCAAATACCGCAACATCAGCTCGGAGGAGCAGGCGAACGGTCTTTCCATGTACTTCCCGTATGAGGTCATCAACAGCTACGAGAGCACGCGGAACGGATTTATGCGCATGGGTATCTCGGAGCGCTACGTCAGCTTTTTCGACGAGTTCGTCTCCATTCTCGCCGGCGGTCAAATGCAGTTTACCGGCTACAATTCGGTGTCTTCAATTCTCGGGGGTGAGAACGCGCAGGAGGATTATTCCACGTGCGAGTGGTATGACCCCGACGTCGTGGGACAGTATGCCGCGTATTATGCGGACCACAGCTACACCGAAAAGGAGATAACCCGGCGCGACGACGGAGTTTGGGTAATGACCCTTTCGGACAAGGAATGGCAGGACATCAACAAGGACAATATACTGCTGCAGGTCATTGCCGACCTCGGCGACGAGGGTTATCTTGAGCTCGGAAACGATCAGATGTGGTCGATTGAGGGCAACGAACTGATAATCGACTTTGATTACACTTGGGTCGCGCTTAACGGTCAGGTCATACCGTACTACGCCGAGGCGGCGTTCAATATGGTCGATGACGAGAACGACGAGAGCGACGACAATGAACCGTGGTATGCCTACGGCTATGTTCCGGCGACGCTCACCTCGGACAAGTATGACGCGATTGGCATCGACGTAATCGTGAAATGGGACGAGAAACACCCGAAAGGCTATGTGGCGGGCTATCGCCCGACGACGAGCGAGGGTGCGCCTGTTGCCAAGACGCTCATGCAGTTCGAAAAAGGCGACGTCATCCAGCCGCTTGCGAGCTACTATACCAAAGACGGCGAGCCGGACGGACAGTACGAGTTCGGAGACGCGATAACCTATAACGGCAGTATTGCCGTAAGCTATGAGGACATCGGAAACGTCAATACTCTTGTCAGCTTCATGCTGCCGGACATCTATAATAACCAGATATTCACCGAGACCATAAGCTTCACGGTGGAATAAGCAGACAAAGCAGCCGCCGTCGGTAAAACCGACGGCGGCTGTTTTAACATTCAAAGCATACTTGCAGCGACAGCTGACAGAGTATTATTGTCCGAAAGATTAGTTTTGCTTTGCGCGGATATTAAAACGGCGTCGGAACTTGTCCGACGCCGTTTTTGTGAGTGATTTACGCTTTGCCGTTGGAGCCGAGCACGTTCTTTATCTTGCGCGCGACCATGTCCTTGATGGCGTCGCGAGCCGGTCCGAGATACTTGCGCGGGTCGAAGTCCGCGGGGTTCTCTGCGAAGTACTTGCGAATGGTGCCGGTCATGGCAAGACGCAGGTCGGAGTCGATGTTGATTTTGCAAACCGCCATCTTCGCCGCCTGACGAAGCATATCCTCGGGGATGCCGATTGCGTCAGGCATATTTCCGCCGTAGGTGTTTATCATCTGAACGAACTCGGGGATGACCGAGGAGGAGCCGTGCAGGACTATCGGGAAGCCGGGCAGTCTCTTCTCGACTTCTTCGAGAATGTCAAAGCGAAGCTGCGGCTTCTGACCGGGTTTGAACTTGTAAGCGCCGTGGCTGGTTCCGATTGCGATGGCAAGGGAGTCAACGCCAGTGCGGGAGACGAACTCGACGACTTCCTCAGG
>CAYXRE010000049.1:0-12379 GCA_964466125.1 uncultured Oscillospiraceae bacterium | reverse complement strand
AAGAGTGGGAAACAAGGTGCATTCGTTCAAGCAAATAACCAAGTCCAAATTCCTGCGCTCGGTTTTTTTACAGGTGCTGGGTGTTTTTGTGGGCGTAAGCGTCGCGATAGTCGCCATTGTCTTTTTCTCCTTCGCTACGGAGATAAGCCAGAACATCGTCTCGGAAAGACGCAAACAGCTCGCGGTCATCGAGCAGACGATTTCCAAGCGCGTCAACGAGATAACGAGTATATCTTACAGCGTGGCGAACGACCCGACCTTTTTCCTTGAGCCGGTCGAGGAAACGAAGTATACCGGTTATGAGATGTCCAACACGCTCAAGCGGTACCTTGCGGGCAACAGCTTCGTCGAGCAGCTTGCGTACTACCGTCTGTCCGAGCCGGACAAGATATATGTTTCGAGCGGGGAGCGCTCCTTCAGCGAGTTTTGGAGCACCAATCTCGGCATAAGCAAGGAACAGGCGAAGGACTATATCGACGCGATTACGTCGGTGCGAAGCGCGCAGATTGTCACAATTTCAATGAACAACGACAGGTCCTTTTTCTCTTATGTCTGCCCGCTGCCGCAGATGTCGCCCGACCCGCAGGCGTTTGTGCTCATGCTCATACCGACAAGCGAGGTCACTCCGCTTTTGAGTTCCCAGCTCGTCAACTCCGAGGGCAAAATAGCTGTTTTCGACGGCGAGGGCAACGAAATCTACCGCATAGACGCTCTCGACGAAAAGATACCCATGAACCCCGTTTCGGGCGAGGGGGACAAAGAAGAATTCATCCAAATCGGCTCCCGCGAATACGTCAAGCACACGCGGGTTTCTCCGACCAACGGCTGGACCTACGTTTCGGTGATACGGCTCAATGACATAATTGAGGGGCTTGCGAACAGGCAGTTGGTGTTTATCGTTCTTATGGCGGTGCTTATGCTTGCCGCCGTCGCCGCGCTGATTATCTGCATAATGATGCAGTATAAGCCGATAAGCAACCTTGCGGACACTTTGAGCGACAGGGCGAAAAAACGCGAGGAGACACAGGAGCGGCAGCCGCACGAGATAATCGACGAGCGACAGCTGCTGTCCGAGACCTTTGCGACGCTTGCGGACGACAGCGCTCAAAAGCAGCATTTTGAATCGGCTTACCGTGAAGCACAGGCGGCGAACAAGGCAAAGTCGGCGTTTTTGTCCAGCGTCAGCCACGATATACGCACCCCCATGAACGCGATTATCGGCATGACCTCACTTGCGAGCGAGCGCGCCGACGACCCCGCTTATGTGACCGAATGTCTCGGCAAGGTACAGGTGGCTTCACGCTACTTGCTTGATATAATCAACAACGTGCTGGACATGAGCAAGATTGAGTCGGGCAAATTCACCCTCTCGCAGGAGCTCGTCGAGCTGCCCGAACTGATAAGCGGGCTGGAGGCGATACTTTCGCAGAGCATACTTGCAAAGCACCAGCGGTTTGTTGTCGAAGTCGGCGACATTCGGCACGACAGGGTGCTCGGCGACAACGTCCGATTGACGCAGGTGTTCGTGAACATACTCTCCAACGCCGTCAAGTTCACTCCGGACGGCGGCGTGATAACCTTCCGCGCTCGGGAAACGGCGTGCGGGAAGGACGGCTTTGCGGATTATGTGTTCTCGGTCGAGGACACCGGTATAGGTATGCCGCCGGAATTTGTCGCGCAGGTGTTCGACGCCTTTTCACGCGCGCCGGACGCCAAGAACGCAAGAGTTGAGGGCACCGGACTGGGAATGGCGATTGCCAAAAACCTCGTGGAGATGATGGGCGGCACGATTAGCTGCGAAAGCGAGCTCGACAAGGGCACGACGTTTACGCTGTCGCTGCACATGAAGCTCGCAAGTGAGCAGGACGTCGCTGCGGACGGCGGCACGGTCACGGCTGCGCAGGCAGCGTCGCTCACGCAGCCGCCCGACCTTACGGGAATGCGGGTGCTTGTCGCCGAGGACAACGACATAAACCGCGAGATTGCGCAAAAAATCATTGAAAAGACGAATGCCGAGGTAACGCAGGTGCAAAACGGCAGGGAAGCGCTGGACGCCTTCCTCTCAAGCGAGCCGTATTATTTCGACGTGATACTCATGGATTTGCAGATGCCGGTAATGGACGGCTTTGAGACTGCATCTGCGATACGCGCGTGCGAACGTTCGGACGCCGCAAGCGTGCCGATTTATGCGATGACCGCAAATATCTTTGACGAGGACGTACGCTCCGTGCGCGAGGCGGGCATGAACGGACATCTCGGAAAGCCCTATACGCCGAGCGGGCTCTACCGCATACTTGCCCTTGTGCGGGACGAACGGCATACCGCCGACCGCGCATAAGCGTCTGCAAAAACGCCCGTCCGCGCAGCGAAAGGCTCCGGACAGCCCGCTTACGCTAAAGAGAAATTAGGCGTTATATAAAGCGCCTCAGCCTTGAGCGAGCGGCAAGCGTTCGCGCTGCCTTGCAGCAAAACCGTTCTGGTTATGCGCTTGGCAACAAAGATATGCACAGACGTCGTATGAATACTAAAAAAACGCCCGCTCCTCGAAAAAAGGGAGCGGGCGTTTGCTGACACATTGATGTTAATGGTGCCGCCGATTACTGAAGCACAGTGCCAAGCGCGTGATAACGGTCAACGGCTGCTTGGTATATCTCAAGCATTCTGGGCGCTTGCAGTCTGTCAAGCTGCGAACGGTAGGCGTCCCAGTCGTCGAGCGACGCCGCGCCGGTGATGAACTCGATTTGCTTGGTCGAGGTGTATTTCTCGATGTCCCCGCAAATGCTGTCCAGCTCGCTGCTCTCCTCACTCGTAAAGGTGAAGCTGGGCCAGTACTCCGTCGGTCCGTACTCGAACAGCGATCTTGCGGCGCTTGCGGGTACCTCCGCCATCTCGCCGCCTCCGAAGTAGGGCGCAATCTCGACCGTCGGGTTGCTGCCGCCGGGATAGGGAGAATACCTTGCCACAACGTCGTCGAACGACAGATTCTCGGTTTTCATCTGCTCGTAGATAAACGGCATATAGTCGTATCCACCGTCCGCAGTGCGCTCATAGGTTTCGCCCTCGACACCCATATGGTAAAACAGCGTGCCCTCGTCGGTCCAGAAATAATCCAGCCAACGCAGTACGAGAGCGGGGTTTTTACAGGTGGTCGGTATCGCCGCCGCGCCTGTAGAGTGGAAGTCTGCGCGAATGGCAGCCCACAGCCGGTCGCCGTTCGGACCTTCGAGCGCCTGTTCGATTGCCACCCAGTTGTCCGCCTTGTCCGCGGGCATCATCGCAAGATTGGTGTTTGCAAAGACGCCAATCAGGTCGTTCGCGGCGTTGCTGTCCCACTGGTCGCCCGTCATGGTGAAGGTATAGTTGTCCAGCAGCCTCTCCGAATAAAGCCGATTGAAATAGCTCAAAAAATCCCGATATCCGTCGCTTGCGGCAATCAAACGCACGCCGCCTGTGGTCTCGTCGCAGTCCACCTCGAAATTATGAAGTCCGCGGTTGCCCAGCCCGAACGCTCCGAAGAACGCTTCCTCAAGGCTCATCCAGTCTCCCGAGCAAAGCGGTATCTCATCGTTTGGGTCGCCGTTACCGTTCGCGTCCTGCTCCTTAAACGCCTTGAGCAGCTCGTAAAGCTCCTCGGTGGTGGTCGGAAGCGGCATATTGACCCGCTCGAGCCAGAGCTTGTTGACGAACAGCTTGCGCGACACGCGCAGCTCGGCGCCGGAGTTAATCTGCGGCAGCGAGTATATTGTACCGTCGGGGTTCATAATCGACGCGAGCGCCTCGGGGTGGGACTGCAAAAACGCCCAGCAGTTGGGCGCGTTCTTTTGAAGCAGCCCGTCCTTTGCGAGGTCAATTATGTAGCCGCCCTCGCCGTACTGGGTCAGGCGGGCGGCGGACAGCTTGCAGCGCATGATAAGGTCAAGGTTCTGCTTGTTGGCAAGCGCGTTGTACACCGCCTGCGCGCGTTCGTCCTTGCTCACCGTCGTCCAGTTGACGTCAACGCCGGTCATCTGCTCATATTGCTGCCACACATAAACGTCTGCCATGTCTACATTATCGCGTCCGCACGAAAGTATATTAAGCACAGCGGGTGACGAGACAAGAGGAAAGTCCTCCGCGAGGTCCCCGACGAGCGCTGCATTCGTCGGCTCGGGCTGCAAAGAGCTCGGCTCGGGCTGCTGGACTGCGCAGCCGCAGACAAGCACGCACACGCATATAAGCGTTGTCAACGCTTTTGTTGCCTTTCTCATTTTGCCCTCCTTGACGAAAATCGCGATGGTCGGCTGCGGCGTTCTTTTGCAGTATTCGACCTTCTTTCTGATAATAGTATCACACGCGCTAAATTATGGCAAGCTGAGCGCGGCTCGCCGCGTCGTCGAAATCATGCAAAAACCGGCGTCTGTAAGACGCCGGCGGTGTTTTGCGTATGTCGTCCGTCGCGGCGCTTTTCCGTATGCGAAATACGGACGTTAAGCCTCGGGAATCTCTCCCGGGTCAAGCTCGCGAAAGGCGCTGTCAATCTTTTTCTTTGCCGCGTCCTGCTCGTAGGTGCGCTGCCACCACGACTTGCCCGCTCCGGCGGCAAGACGGGATTTCTGCCGCTCCTCCATTTCGCTTGTGATGCGCGCGCGCGCCTCGTCCAGCTCGGCGACGAGTGAATCGTCAAAGGAGAAGTCGGTGATGAAATCAATAAAGCTGCCGTAGTTTTGCTCAAAGCTCTCCGCCGGACCGATCATTCCCGCAAGAAAATGGCTCGTCCAGTCGGTGTAAGCGGTTATGCCGCGGTTGTTGCCGGTGCCGAAGGTCTTTTTTGCGCTGCTTGTCGCGTGCGCCTCAAGCGCCCGCTGCGCCTGCTCGCTTTGGGTGAAATCGACAAAATCTCCGCCCGAATCGCGGTCCTCGTCAAACGGCTCGTCGTCGGGCTTTTTCGCCGCGTCCCGTTCGCGAATCACGTCCAGCAGACCCTTTCCGCTCGAAGTGCCGAGCACGCCGCTGCCCGCAAAAACGCCCGAGATGCCCGAGCGCACCGACCACTCGATGCCGTCGATTATCGTCGCGAGCGCAAGACGCATATCCGCGCCGCTTTGGTTGTAGGAATATATCCGCGTGCACCCGTCGTAAAAAGCGTCCGAGACGACCGCGCGCCCGCCCGCGACGCCTGCCGCGTTAAGCATGGACTGGCTTTCATCGAGCAGCGCCTGCCGCTTGGAAGAAAAATCGAGCGTTTCACGCGAGGGCAGCGCCCGCTGGCAGACAAGCTTCAGGTCGAGCGCGCTTTTGAGTATGTCGCGCGCAATGCTGTCGAGATATTCGTCCGGTCGCTGAAAGCGCCGCAGCGGCATCATCTGAATGGTGTCAAAAGAGTCGTCCGCGCGCTTGTTGAGCATATCGCGGTCTATTTGGCGAAAGCTCGCGCCGGAGTTGTTGAAGATGACCGTGCGCCCGTCGGGACTGGAGGTCTGCGTTCCGACCGAGAACGGCCAGTTCGCGCTTTGAAAGGAGTTGGAGATAAGCGCGGAGGCGCTCCAGCCGCGGGGAATGCGCGCGCGTGCCGCGGGTTTTCCCGTCGCCGCGTCGCACACCAGCGCAAGTCCGCTGTTCGGCTGGGTCAGCGCAATGCTCAGCGGGGTCTTGCACACGGGGCATACCGCTCCCGCCGCCGCGTCGCCGACGTTCAGCAGCGTTCCGCATACCGGACAGTTTACCATTACTTCGCTCATCGCTTTCTCCTTCCTCAGTCGTTAAGCGTGCTGACAGTGGGTCTTATTTCATCGGGGTCGATTTTTACGACCTCGCGGTCGTAGGTCACAAAGCCGTTCAGCTCGTCCTCGACGTCGGACAGCTGAGTGTACACCGACGCCGCGAGCCCCTGCGCTTTCGCTGGGATAATCTCGCGTTTGTACAGCGCAAGGAAGCCGTCGGTCAGCTCCTTCTTTGTCTTGTATTTTGAATAACCGAAATCGGTCTGTGAAAAGGTGTGTCCCTCGACGCGCATTGCGTAGCCGCCGAACTCGCTTAGCGCGACGGCGCGTCCGAAGCGGTCGGGCTTGTGGCGGTAGCGTCGGAAATAGACGTGCAGCGAGCGAAAATCCCCGCCGCGCTGGTCATGCCAGCCGCTTGCGTGGTCGATAAGCCTCGTCGCGTCCAGTGAGCGCACGATTTCAACCGCCCGCAGCGCGTCGAACTGTCCCCAACCCTCGTTGAAGGGGACCCACGTCACGATGCACGGGCAGTTGTACAGCTGCGCAATCATTTCGCGAAGCTCGCGGTAGTACTGCGCGCGCCCCTCGGAATCGGTGCGGGAAAACAGCGCGTAGCGGTCGTCGCGCAAAGCAAAATCCAGCACAACGGGCAGCTTGACGGTAAACGGGCTGTAATGCCCGCCGCCGTTTATCATGTCCTGCCACACCAGCATTCCGAGCCTGTCGCAGTGGTAGTACCACCTCATTGGCTCGATTTTGATGTGCTTGCGCAGCATGTTGAACCCGCAGCGCTTCATAAGCGAGATGTCGTTTATCATCGCCTCATCGCTCGGCGGCGTGAGCATACCGCTTTTCCAGTAGCCTTGGTCGAGCACGCCGTTGTTGAAGCAGGGTTTGCCGTTTAAGAAAATGCGCGGAAAACCGTCCGAATCGACCTTTATCTCGACCTTGCGCATGGCAAAATAGCTTGTCACCCGCTCAAACGGTGTTGTGATTTCAAGGTCGTACAGCGTCGGCTCGTCGGGACTCCACGGGGTAAAGCCGCTCAATTCAAGGCGAATCGGCTTGTTGGTTCGCCCGTTCGCGCTTGCGCCGAGCGCGCAAACGGTGCACTCGTCGTCGGCGTCGCTTATCGCGATGACCTCAAGCGCGCTCTCGTCAAAAAGCGGCGTTATGCGAAGCGAGGAGATGTAGCGCAGCGGCACCTGCTCGCACCAGACCGTCTGCCATATCCCGCTTTGCGGCGTATACCATATCCCGCCGCGCTTTTGCATCTGTTTGCCGCGCGAATGATAGGAGGCGTCCGAGCAGTCGGTCACCTTGACGCGCAGTTCGTTCTCCTCGCGAAGGAAATCGGTTATATCAAGCGTAAACGTGGTGTAGCCGCCGACGTGAGAGCCGGCAAGCTCGCCGTTCATACACCTCGGCTGTCTGGTCCACCGCGCCGAAGTGCAGCAGCATACGTCCTTCCGCCCGTCCGAACGGGAGCTTTTTGCGATACCACAGCGTCTCGCCGGGCTTTAACGCCGCGTTCGCGCCGGAAAGCTCGCATTCGGGAGAAAAGGGAACGTTTATGCGCCCGCTGAAATCGGGCGCTTGCTCCGAAGTGCAAATCGCGAAATCCCATTCGCCGTTGAGATTTATCCAGTCCCGTCTGCAAAGCTGCGGACGGGGGTATTCATTGTGCGCGCAAAGGGTCAATTCGGCGGCTCCTTTCGGTAAAAGGACATATTTTCACCTATTAATTAGAGTTTATCGCAGTTTTAATTTTATGACAATAATCATTTGCGCGAAAAAACGAAATTTTGCCATAACGCGCAGAAAATTGTTGAAATTGTCGTAGTTTTAATGTATCGTTTTGTATATATTACAGTGTATTAAATCAAGCCCAAAACGGTCGGAGCCGAAGATAAATGAAAAACAAACCAGTGCCGAAAAGAAAAACCGGCGTTTTCGGAACGTCCAAGATCGCCGAAGCCAAACACAAGCGCGTTCGCGTTATACTGTTGTGCGCGCTGGCGCTTGCGGTTGTCGGAATCGTGCTTGCGCTTGTGCTTTTGCCGAAAGACGATGCCCAGACGCAGCCCGAGCCGCCCGCTCCCGTGCAGGACGCTCCCGCCCCGTCGCAGCAGCAGGGCTTTGAGCCTTTTACCTCGCAAAAGCTCAAGGACGCCCACGAGAGCAACAACGACGTCGTCGGCTGGCTGACGCTCGGCGGCTGCGAGATAGACAACATGGTCTTTCAAAGCGCGGACAACGACTATTACCTGCGCAAGAATGACGCGGGCGAGTACGACGTGTGGGGCTGCTATTTCCTTGATTACATCAATCCCGCAAGCTCCCGCGATGTGCTCAGCCGCGTGTCGATAATCTACGGACACTCGCTCGACGACTACCCCGACGAGCAGAAGTTCTCCAAGCTCAAGCGCTTCAAGCAAGCGGATTTCTGCAAAGCGAACCCGACGATAGGTTTTTCGCTGCTGTACGAGCAGCTTGAGTTCGAGATATTTGCCGCGTGCGATATTCCGATTTCGATAGACTATATCGACCCCGAACCGGACGACGCAAAGTATCGCGAGACGCTCGATTATATGCTGCAAAACAGCTATTACGATTTCGGCGTCGAGGTCGGAAGCACGGACAAAATCCTTGTGCTTTCCACCTGTACGAGCGACGAGAACGTTCGCTATGTCGTTGCGGGAAAGCTGAAATAGCCGCCGCGCTGACCGATAGCCACACAGCACAAAATCGCCGCGCCGGATAAAACCGGCGCGGCGATTTGCGTCACGAAAGGGAACAGCCGCATTCTGTCACGGCATAGTTCGTTACTGGAGCTCGATGCGGCGGGCGGTCTCCTGCGGCTGCGCCTTGTTGGGCAGCTCGAGCTTGAGCACGCCGTTCGTGTAGTCCGCCTTGATGTTGTCCACGTCCACGCCGCTTACGTCAAAGCTGCGCGCGAAGGAACCGAAGCGGCGCTCGCGGCGCACATAGCCCTTCTTTTTCTCCTCGCTCTCCTCCTTGTGCTCGGCGGTGATGCTGAGCATATCGCCCTCGAGGTCGATGTGGATGTCCTCTTTGTTGAAACCGGGCAGCTCCGCTTCAAGCTCGTAGCCGTTGTCGGTCGCGCGAACGTCGGTGCGCATTGCGCGCACTCCGTTGTCCAGTCCGCCGAACGCTCCGCGTTCCATGCTGTCAAACATATCAAAGATACCGGTATTTCTCGTCGCAAAAGGCATAAGTTCAAACATAATGTAAAACCTCCGTATTGTGAAAGTGTTGTTTTTGTGCTCGGGCGCGTCCCCCCGCGCCTTTCGCTTACGAGCATAATATACCGCCTGTTCGTGAACAAAATTAGTGCAAAATATTAACTGATTGTAAATTATAAGCACTCTAAAACAAAGAGTGCTAACTACGAACGAGCCGAAATTGCGATAAGCTGCCAACGCGCGATAATCGCTCAAAGCGCGCACAACTGGGACTTTAGCAGCTGAGGCGCTTCGGCGCATAGAAGCGATTGCTCACAGTGCCGACGCAGATTATGATTGAACGGATTAATAGTTCAGTTTCAGTAATCCTGCTAAACACCGGCGTCGTCCGCGCCGGCGGTATAGTATCTCCCCGAAGCCGCGCCGCGCTATTAGTTTTCCGCCGAACAAAAAATCCCGCCGTTTCCGCAAAGGCGGAAACAACGGGACGGTGATTTCTGTGAAGTCTATCGGTAATCGTCCAGCGCACTGACCGAGTCGTCGAGAATGTCCGTCGTGTTGGAAAGCTCGATTATTCCAAGCTCATCGACGTCCACCGGCTCGCTGTGAGGACGCATATACAGGTTCAGCTGCTCGGCAAGCGCGGCGCGGTGGGCGCTGAAAACCGATTGATTGTTGAGCATCGTCGGCTCTCCGGGCATACGGATGACCGTAACCGCGCCGTCGGTGAAGTCCTTGACCTTCAGCGCGAGGCTCACGAGCTCGGAAACGGTAAGGTCGGTGTCGAGATAGGGGTAGACGTCGCTTACCGTGTTCATAAGCTCGGTCGCACTGAGCGTTTTTGCCTTGTTCATCAGCGCGCCGAGGAAGTAGCGCTGCATATTGATTCGGTCGAGGTCGGCGCGGGCATATTCGCGGTAGCGCACGAACAAATCCGCTGTCGCCCCGTCGAGCACCTGCGTTCCCGCAGGCAGCGTCACGACGCCGGTCAGGTTCTCCTGTGCGTCGCGCATATTGAAGCTCATCTCTTTTTCAAGGGTGATTTCAATGCCGCCCATGGCGTCCACAGCCGCGCGGAAGCCCTCCATGGTAATCGTGACATAGCCGTCCAGCGGCAGCCTGAGGTCGGAGTTCAGCTCGTTTGCGAGCGCGCGGATTCCCTCGTGCGGGTCGGAATGGGCGTTGTAAACGGCGTTGATTTTTCCCGATGAGGTCGCTTCGCCCACATAGGTGTCGCGCGGGATTTGCAGCAGCGCCGCCGTGCCGTTTTCCAAATCGACGTTCGCGACGATGATGACGTCGGTCATCATCTGGCTGTGCGCCTCGTCGTTGGAGGCGTTGTCGATGCCGCACACGAGCAGGTTCATCGTTTTGTGCTTGATTGCCGCGTCGGTCGATATGGTGGAATCCAGCACGTTGGAGCTGATAAGACCGGAATTGAAAACGACCGTGCCGCTTGCGGCGAGCACCAGCAGCGGCAGCAGCAGGAGCACCGCCTTTGTTCTCGCGCTGCGCCTTGCCTTGCCGACGGCGGCAGCCTCGGCGGAGCGGTATTTTTTGTTCGGCTTGCCGATAAATGCGCGCCCGAGCGCGCCCAGCAGCCCGCCGATGAGCATGAGCAGCGCCCCGTTTTTAACGTAGCTCAGTATCTGCGCCGCGCTTTGGGAGACGCGCGAAATGAACAGCGGGCACAGCAAAAAGACCGCGGCGAACAACAGCAGCTTGACGAACAGCGAGCCGAAGTCCTTCGAGCGCGAGCAGAGCATCGCGCCCAGAAGCCCGAGCGCGAAATATACAATTGCCGCCTGTATCGGATTCATGCGGCAGCCTCCGTTATGTAAAAGTTGAGTTCGGTTATTATAGCACGTTTACCGCGCGAAAGCTATCGTTAATAATGTACGGTATTCGTTAAAACATCCAAATCGCGGGAAAGGGTTTAATACACATTGCCCGCCGCAGCCGCCGTGCGGGTCTGCCGGTATACAGCCGTCGCGTGGATTAAACCGCGCACTATTGCTTTTTGCGCGCAGTAATGGTAATATGTAGACGGTAAGACAGCTTTTTCGTCTTGAAAGGTGTGATATAGCGATGGATATTTCGGCAATTGCGAGCGCGAGCATCGACATGAAGCTCGCCCAGACACAGCAGGCGGCTCAACTGTCTGTTCTCAAAAAGGCTATGGACGCAAGCTCGAACCAGGCGCTGACGATGATAGAGGACATACAGCAAGCCCAGCCCGCTCCCGGGCATCTGCTCGACATCAAGGTCTGATAAATCCGAAGCACCGGCTTGCCGGTGCTTCATTTTTATCCCCGCGCGGGGTATAATAAGTCATAAAGCTCACGCGGAGGACTTATGAAGAAAATCCTGATGATTGGCACGGGCGGGACGATAGCCGCCGAAATGACCGGGGCGGGGCTGGTGCCCGAGCTGTCCACGGGAGAGTTCTTGAAATACGTCCCCGCCGTGCGGGAGATATGCGACGTCGAGTGCGAGCAGGTGTGCAACATCGACAGCACCAACATGACGCCGAGCCACTGGCTGGACATCGCGCGCGCCGTCCGCGAGCGCTACAACGACTATGACGGCTTTGTGGTCTGCCACGGCACCGACACCATGGCGTACACCGCCGCCGCGCTCAGCTACCTGTGTCAGGGGCTGCGCAAGCCGGTGATTATAACCGGAAGCCAGAAGCCGATAAGCATGGAGATAACCGACTCCAAGACCAATCTGCTCGACAGCTTTGCGTGCGCGTGCTGCGAGCGCCTTTGCGGCGTGCTGATAGTTTTCGGCGGCAAGATAATCGTGGGCACCCGCGCGAGAAAGAACTATTCCAAGAGCTTCGACGCGTTTTCGAGCATCAATTTTCCCGTTCTGGGCATAGTGCAGGACGGTGTTCCGACGATATACTTCACCCCGCCTTGCGAGGAAGCCGAGTGCTTTTTCGACGCGCTGGACACGGACGTGTCGCTGCTGAAGCTGACGCCCGGCTGCGAGCCTTCGTTGCTCGAATATATGCTCTCGCGTTCTCGCGCGGTGGTCATCGAAAGCTACGGCGTGGGCGGCGTGCCGAGCGGGGCGGACGGCGAGTTCTACCGCCTTATTGAGCGCGCCATATCCGAGCGCAAAACCGTCGTCATGACCACGCAGGTGCAAAACGAGGGCAGCGACATCGCCGTTTACAATGTCGGCAGCAGATTAAAGTCTCACCTGTCGGTGCTTGAGGCGTACGATATGACTATCGAGTCGGTCATGACCAAGCTGATGTGGATTCTCGCTCTCACTGACGACCCCGAGCGCATCCGCGAGATGTTCTACAAGAAAATATCGAGCGATATACTTTGCTCGCATTAACGGAGAATACTTTTATGAAATACGTCACACTCGGAAAAACAGGACTTCGCGTTTCGGCTCTCTCGCTCGGCGGCATTCCCATACAGCGCACCGACGAGGCGGGCGCACGGCTCGTGATTG
>CAYXRE010000048.1:0-12445 GCA_964466125.1 uncultured Oscillospiraceae bacterium | reverse complement strand
GCTTGTAAACAAAACAGTTGAGGAGAAACATAAAATGAGATTTATCGGAAACGTGCTTTGGATAGTTCTTTGCGGCTTTTGGCTGGGACTCGGCTGGGCGATAGTCGGTCTGCTGTGGTGCGCGACGATAGTCGGCATACCCGTCGGGCTGCAGTGCTTCAAGTTCGCCTCGCTCATGTTCGCCCCGTTCGGCAGACAGGTCTTTATCGGCACCCGCCCGAGCAGCATACTGCTGAACATCTTCTGGCTCATCTTCGGCGGCACCGAGCTCGCCGCCGTCTCCGCCGCCATCGGTCTTGCGCTTTGCGCGACAATAATCGGAATCCCGTTCGGTCTTCAGTGCTTCAAGTTCGCGGCGCTCGCGCTGTTCCCGTTCGGCTCCAAGGTGACCGCATAACTTCATTTGTCGAACAAAACCGTTCCCCCGCTTTGTGCGGGGGAACGGTTTTGTTGTATTGCTTCCCGCGATGCCGAACCGCGCGCGCAGTTGCCTTCGCCTCGATCATGCCGCTGCCCTCAGTCGTTTTCCCTGTGAAAAGAGCAGAATCGGCGGCGTTCCCGTTCGCAGCTCACTTTTTTGCGCCGAGCCTTTTCTCCCACTCGCTCTCGTTGAAGCCGACGAGCACCGTGTCGCCGTTCACGAGTATCGGGCGCTTGACGAGCATTCCGTCGCTCGCAAGCAGCCGGAACATCTCGTTTTCGCTCATCTCCTGCAGCCTTGCGGACAGCTCCAGCGCACGGTAGAGCAGCCCCGAGGTGTTGAACAGCTTTTTCGGCGCAAGGCCGCTTGCGCGCTGCCATTCACGAAGCTCCTTTTCGCTCGGACGCGCCTCGTTTATGCTGCGCTGCGTAAAGCGAAACCCATTTTGCACAAGCCAGTTTTTCGCCCGCTTGCAGCTCGTGCAGTTATCATAACAAACCAACAGCATGCGCTTTACTCCTTTACCTTGTTATCACATTCAAGTATAATGTAAACGGACTTTCCCGACAATATCGTAGAATGACAATATTTGCAGTATTTCGCCGCAGATTTGTGCAGTATGTATATTTTCTTGTCACAGCTTGTGCATTTATTACAAAAGTGTTAAGATGGAAAAAAGGTCACTTGAAAGGAGGCGTTCTGTCATGAAGATATCCGCTCCCACCAAGCCCGTGTTCATTATTGCGGTCGTCACCGCGATAATCGGATTCATCGTCGCGCTCGGAGTAATCCCCGGACTCACCGCCGTTGTCGGGACGATAATCGTGTTTGCCGCGTTTGCGCTGCTCGCGATTGCGTGCGTCGTAAAAGGTATGTAAGCGTGAGGACGGACCCTTTGGGTCCGTCCGATTTTTACTGTTGTTCCCGAATCGTTAAATGCTATACAAAGCCGTGATTATTCTGTGCATTTTGCACTAATCCGACTTTTTTTAATATTAGATTTCTTATGTTTATCACAAATTTATATTGAAATGTGCGTTTCTCATTGGTATTATAATAATAATTAAAGTGGCTTTCCGGCACAGCCGGAGTTCGCGCCGCAGCGATAAAGGAGAATTGCTTTGAGCAAGGCAAAGGACAACAATCTCCCCGTCTATCTGTTTCATCAGGGGACCAATTACGAGAGCTACCGCTTTCTGGGCGCACATCTTACAAGCGGCGGCTGCACCTTTCGCGTGTGGGCGCCCAACGCCGTTTCCGTCAGCGTTGTCGGCAGCTTCAACGGCTGGAATCCGTCGCTCAACGCCATGCAGAAGATAAGCGGCGGCGTGTATGAGTGCACCGTTGACGGCGTGCGTCAGTACGACACCTACAAATATTTCATCAAGACCGCCACAGGGCGCAGTCTATACAAATCCGACCCCTATGCCTTCCATGCGGAGACACGGCCAGACAACGCCTCCAAGGTCTACGACCTCGCGGGGTATGAGTGGGGCGACGGGGTCTGGAACTCGCGCGTGGAAAGCTCGCCCTACAAGTCTCCTGTGAACATCTACGAAATGCACGCGGGCTCGTGGCAGCGCAACGAGGACGGCAGCTTTCTGGACTACCGCACCCTCGCCGACCGTCTGAGCACATACCTGCCCGAGATGGGCTACACCCACGTCGAGCTTATGCCGATAACCGAGTTTCCGTTCGACGGCTCGTGGGGCTATCAGGTGACGGGGTATTTCGCGCCGACCTCGCGCTACGGAACGCCGCACGACTTTATGTATTTTGTCGATACCATGCACAAGGCGGGCATCGGCGTCATTCTCGACTGGGTCCCCGCTCACTTTCCCAAGGACGAGTTCGGACTGTGCGAGTTTGACGGCGGCTACTGCTATGAGGACCAGAACCCGCTTCGCATGGAGCACAAGGAGTGGGGCACGCGCATCTTCGACTACGGCAGACCCGAGGTGCAGTGCTTCCTCGTCTCGGACGCGCTGTTCTGGTTTGATATGTACCACATCGACGGGCTTCGCGTTGACGCCGTCGCGTCCATGCTGTACCTTGATTATAACCGCAAGGACGGCGAGTGGTCGCCCAACTGCAACGGCGGTCGCGAGAATCTGGAGGCTATCGCCTTCTTCAAAAAGCTCAACACCGAGGTGTTCTCCCATTTCCCCCGTGCGCTGATGATTGCGGAGGAATCGACGGCGTGGCCGCTCGTGACCAAGCCCGCCGACGCAGGCGGACTGGGCTTCAACTTCAAATGGAACATGGGCTGGATGAACGACGTGCTCGACTATATGTCGCTCAACCCGTTCTTTCGCAAGGACAATCACAACAAAATAACCTTCTCCATGTTCTATGCGTTCTCCGAAAACTACATACTGCCGCTGTCCCACGACGAGGTGGTGCACGGCAAATGCTCGCTGATAAACAAAATGCCCGGCGAATATGAGGAAAAGTTCGCGGGACTGCGCGCGCTTTTCGGATATATGTTCGCGCACCCGGGCAAAAAGCTGACCTTCATGGGTCAGGAGTTTGCCCAGTTCATCGAGTGGAACTTTGCCGCCGCGCTGGACTGGATGCTGCTGGAATACGATATGCACAAGCGCTTTTGCGAATACATGAAAACGCTCAATCACCTGTACCTCGACACCCCCGCGATGTGGGAGGTGGACGACGGCTGGGACGGCTTCCGCTGGATTTGCGCGGACGACAACACCCAGAACATAATCTCCTTCATACGAACCGACACCAAGGGTCAAAGCGTCGTTGCCGTGTGCAATTTCGCGCCGGTCGGGCGCGGCGGCTACCGAATCGGCGTGCCGGACAAGGGGAAATACAGCGTGATACTCAACACCGACGCTGCGGCGTTCGGCGGCAAGAGCGCGAACACGGCGCAGAGCTTTCAAAGCGAGCACACCGAAAGCCACGGCTTCGAGCACTCGATCGTTTTGGAAATCCCGCCGCTGAGCGTGCTGTGGCTCAAGGCTCCGCCGCACCGCGCGGCAAAAAAGACTGACGGCGTGGCAAACGCCGAAAAGGAGGAAAAGGAATAATGGGCAAGGAAATAATCGCCATGCTGCTCGCGGGCGGACAGGGCAGCCGGCTTTACGCGCTGACGCAAAACGTCGCGAAACCCGCCGTTCCCTACGGCGGAAAATACCGCATAATCGACTTCCCGCTTTCAAACTGTGTGAACTCCGGCATAGACACCGTCGGCGTGCTCACCCAGTATCAGCCGCTTGAGCTCAACGAATACATCGGCGACGGGCGCCCGTGGGACCTTGACCGCATGGGCGGCGGCGTACACGTCCTGCCTCCCTACCAAACGGCAAGCGGCAGCAACTGGTACCTCGGCACGGCGAACGCGATATATCAGAACATAAACTTCATCGAGCGCTACGACCCGAAGTACGTCCTTATCCTCTCGGGCGACCACATATATAAAATGGACTATGTGAAGATGCTCGACTACCACAAGGCGAACGACGCGGCGTGCACAATTGCGGTACTTGAGGTGCCCATGGACGAGGCGTTCCGCTTTGGCATAATGAACACCAACGCGGACGGCTCGGTATACGAGTTTGAGGAGAAGCCGGCTCACCCGAAAAGCAACCTTGCGTCGATGGGCATATACATCTTCTCGTGGGATAAGCTGCGCGAGTACCTTGTCGCGGACAGCCGCAATCCCGAGAGCAAAAACGACTTCGGCGGCAACATAATCCCCGATATGCTGCGCGCGCACGAGCGTATGTACACCTACAAATTCGACGGCTACTGGAAGGACGTCGGGACGATTGACTCGCTGTGGGAGGCGAACATGGATCTCATCAACCCCTACGTCCCGTTCGATTTGTGGGACCAGGGCTGGAAGATTTATTCGCGCAACCCGGTCAAGCCGCCCCACTACATCTCCGCGGAGGCGACGATACAAAACTCCATCGTGACCGAGGGCTGCGAGGTCTACGGCAACGTTGATTTCTCGGTGCTGTTCGACCGCGTGATAATCGAAAAGGGTGCGACGGTGTGCGACAGCATAATCATGCCGGGCGCGCACATCAAGCGCGGCGCAACGGTCGAGTACTCGATTGTCGCCGAAAACGTCGTCGTCGAGAACAACGCCGTCATAGGCGAACGCCCCGAAAATGTACAGGACAAGGACAAGTGGGGCGTCGCGGTCATCGGCGACGGGGTCGTCGTCGGAGAAAACGCCGTTGTCAAAGCAAAAGCGATGGTTTACGACAATGTCGCGAAGGGAGAAACGATATGCTGAATATAAAGACGCTTGGCATCATCTTTGCGAATATGCACGACGACAACGTGAGCGACATGACCGAGATTCGCTCGATGGCGTCGCTGCCCTTCGGCGGCAGATACCGCCTCATCGACTTCTATCTCTCCTCGCTCGTCGCCGCGGGCGTGACCAAGGTCGGCGTAATCGCCAAGAACAACTATCAGTCGCTCATGGACCACCTCGGAAGCGGACGCGCGTGGGATTTGTCGCGCAAGCGCGAGGGTCTGTCGATATTCCCGCCGTTTGCCACCTCGCAGGAGCGCTACTATCACGGGCGCATAGAGGCGCTTTACAACATACTCGACTACATCGAGAAATCGTCGGTCAACTACATCGTCATGATGGACTGCGACCACGTCGTGAATCTGGACTTTGAGGAGATAATCGACAGTCACATCAACACCGGCGCGGACGTGACGATGGTCTGCCGCTCGGTCCCCAACCCCAACTGGGAGATGCAGCGCAACTGCGTGTGCGTGCACACCGACGCGAACGGACGCATAAACGACATGATATTCAACCGCATGGACAACGATTGTCTTGCGAGCATGAACGTCTTTGTCGTCGCCAAGGACAGACTCGTCGAAATGGTCGAGGAAGCCCAGAGCCGTATGCAGGTGTTCTTCGAGCGGGATCTGCTGCTGCGCAACCTCAACAAGCTCAAGCTGCAAAGCTTCCGCTATGACGGCTACTGCCGGCGCATATACAACAACAAGAGCTACTTTGACGCCAATATGGATCTGCTCTCGCCGGAGAATATGCACGCGCTGTTCCTCAACGACCGTCCCGTTTACACCAAGGTCCGCGACGACGCCCCCGTGCGCTACGGACTGGACGCGAAGGTGCAGAACTCTCTGGTCGCGGACGGCTGCGTCGTGCTCGGAAACGTCGAAAACTGCCTGCTGTTCCGCGGCGTGTACATCGCAGAGGGGGCAAGCGTAAAGAATTCGATAATCATGCAGGACAACGTCGTGGGCAAAAATGCGCAGCTTAGCTATATCATCACCGACAAGGACGTCACGATAAGCGACGACCGCTCGCTTATGGGGCACGAGAACTACCCGCTGTACGTCAAGAAATACAGCGTCATCTGAACAAACAGGAGGAGAATTCCATGAAGGTCTTATTTGTAACGAGCGAATGCAGCCCCTTTGCCGCCTCGGGCGGGCTCGGAGACGTTTCGGGCGCGCTTCCCAAGGCGCTTGTAAAGAACAATATCGACTGCCGCGTGGTCATGCCGCTTTACAGTGAAATCAAGCCGGAATACCGCGCAAAAATGGAGTTTCTGTGCGATTTCACCGTTTCGGTGGCGTGGCGCGACCAGTACTGCGGACTGTTCAAGCTGTGTGCGGACGGCGTGACCTACTACTTTATCGACAACGAGTACTATTTCAAGCGCTCGGGGCTTTACGGCTATTACGACGACGCCGAGCGGTTCGCCTTCTTCTCTCGCGCCGCGCTTGAGCTGCTGCGCCACACCGACGACAACTTCCAGCCGGACGTCATCCACACCAACGACTGGCAGACCGCGCTCGTGAACGTGTACATCAACGAGTTTTACCGTCAGGATTCGCGCTATTACGGCATAAAAACGCTGTTTACAATCCACAACATCCAGTATCAGGGCAAGTACGGCATGGAGACGCTGTCCGACGTCGTCGGCATAGACGCGTCCCATTCGTCGGTGCTCGAGTTCGGCGGGTGCATCAACTTCATGAAGGGCGCAATCGAGAGCTCGGACAAGGTAAATACCGTCAGCCCCTCCTATGCAAAGGAGATTCTCGACCCGTGGTTCGCGCACGGACTGGACGGACTGCTGCGCGACAAGCAGTATAAGCTGTGCGGCATACTCAACGGCATCGACACCGACGTGTATAACCCCGCGACCGACCCGTACATCGCCGCCAACTATTCCCTGCGCTCGCCCGCAAAAAAGGCGCTGTGCAAAAAGGAGCTTCTGGAGAAGTTCTCGCTTGACGACAACGGCTCGCCGGTCATCGCTATCGTCTCCCGTCTCGTCGCGCACAAGGGCATCGACCTTGTAAAGCACGTGCTCGAATATATGCTGCTGGGCGGAATGCAGGTCGTCGTGCTCGGCTCGGGCGACTATATGTACGAAAACTGCTTTTCCGACTTCGCCAAGCGCTATCCCAACTCGTGCGGCGTAAAAATAGGTTTTATACCCGAGCTTGCGCGCAAGATATACGCAGGCGCGGATATGTTCCTCATGCCCAGCAAGAGCGAGCCGTGCGGCTTGTCCCAGATGATAGCGCTGCGCTACGGCACCGTACCTATCGTGCGCATGACCGGCGGGCTTTCGGATTCAATCAGCGACAGCGGCGACGGCGTCGGCAACGGCTTCACCTTTTGCAGCTACAACGCCCACGATATGCTGGACGCCTGCCTTCGCGCCAAGGCGGTCTACGAGAACAAGACCGACTGGGCTGTGCTCGTCAAGCGCGCGCTCAAGTGCAACTTCGGCTGGGACCGCGCCGCGACGAGCTACATCGGGCTATACAACGAAATGGTCACGCTGTGGGGCTGACCGCGCTATTTCGTTCGGCGGCATAACATATATTAAAGGAAGTAGAACATGGTATTAAACCAATACGCCCTGTGCTCGCACAAGGTGGACCGTTTTGAGAAATCGCTTGACATACCGGCGTTTGAACCGCTTATCCTTAGCTTCAGCGAGGGCACCGAGGTCGTGCTGGAAACGCGCGGCAAGGTCTTTGTGTGCATAATCGGGCTTTGCGTTGACGCGCACGGCGAGCTGGAGCGCGCGCAATTCCCGGCTTTCTTTCTTGACGCCTATACCGGCGGCGGAAAAGACGGCGTCGTTGAGGCTTGTATGCGCACGGCGGGCAAATATGCCCTTATTTTCGGCGACGACACACAGCTTTTCGCGATGTCCGACGCCTGCGGCTTCCTGCCGGTGTTTTATTCGACAAAAGAGCTGTTTCTCGCTTCCAATGCAAGAATCATCGCAAAAGAACTCGGCTTTGCACCGTCCGAACGCTCGCGGGCTATCGTCGAAAAAGCCGTCACCGCCAAGTTTCCCTATAATCTGAGCGCCTACGACGAGGTAAAGCTGCTTGTTCCCAATCATCTTCTGGATGTGCGCTGCGCGCAGTTTTCCCGCGTTTTTCCCTCGCCCAAAATGGCTTACGGCGAACTGAACGTCGAGCAAACGGCTGCGGAAATAATCCGTATAACAGACAACATAACAAAGGAATACGTTAAATACCGCGACATCGTGCTTCCGCTCACCGGCGGGTGGGACAGCCGCATGAACATGGCGTTCCTGCTTCGCACAATGCAGCGCGGGCAGCTACAATGCTACACCATTGAGCATCACTACGTTTCTCTTGCGGCAATTAATAACAAAAAAAGCGCCGGAGACGCTCAGCTCGCACAAAAGCTCTGCGAACGATTCGGCGTTCAGCATTCGATTCTGGCAGACGGAGATTTTCCCGTTGATAGCTGGACGAGTACATGGACCTGTGGGAGACTCCGGAAATCATAAGCGAGCTGCAGAAAAACAAAATCCGCGAATTGCGTCTTAACAACGCCGTCACCATCTCCAACGCATTCCCCGGCAAAACCATCCTGACGGGGGATGTAATCGACCTTTTCGGAAAATGCGCCAACTGGGATTGGGATCTGCCGTGGTTCGCGGCTGCGGACTGGTATTTTGCTTATTTCATCCGCAGTTTTTCCACCCAGACACTGGAGGCGATAAGCGAACAGCTGCACGAATTCAAGCGCACCGGCGTCAAGAAAAGCGCTTTCGACCTGTACTCGCAAGAACAGCTCATCGGACAGAACTCGGCAATTACCTGCAGCAGGTACGACACGCTCGGACTGGACGCGCTTTGCATTTACAACTGCCGTGAGCTGCTCGAGCTTTTCTACAAGCTGCCGATGCTCGATCGCAGAAAACGCCTGCTTAACAAAAAAATGTTTTCGCTCATTGACCCCGTTTATCTCGATTGTCAGTTTTTCGATGAAATGGGCAATAAAGTACCCTACAAGACTCATACGGTGAAAGAGAAATTTGACGCGTATATTTTCACCCATAATCAATATATAGAACAGCGCGACAAGTTTACCCGATAAAGCACCGTTATGATAAGTTACGCAAGAAAGGAATTGTTAAATTGAGCTTTAAGATTATTGCCGACAGCTGCTGTGACACGACACCGCAGCTGCGTGAGGCGCTCGACATCGAGCTTGTGCCGCTCACCGTACTTCCGAGCGGGGGAGAACCGATTGTCGATGACGCCTCCTTTGACCAAGCAAAACTCCTTCGCGCAATGAAAGCCTCCCGCGAGGCGACGCGCACCGCCTGCCCGTCGGTGGACGACTACGCGAAATGCATGGAGAAATACGACGAGAGCCTTGTGATAACCCTCTCGGGAAAGCTCAGCGGCTCGTACAACTCGGCGCGCATTGCGCGGGAATTCGTACTTGAGGAGCACCCGGAAAAGCACATTGAGGTCATAGATTCGCTGTCCGCGAGCGCAGGCGAGCTGCTGCTCGCCATTCACGCCGAACGCATGAGAGCGCTTGGTGAAGGTCTCGTGTCGGTCGGAAAAAAGCTGCGATACTTCGCAGATGAGATGAAAACTCTGTTCGTGCTTGAGGACCTGTCCAACATGATCAAAAACGGGCGGGTCAGCAAGGTCAAGGGACTTGTGGCGTCGGTCATGTCGATACATCCCGTGCTTTCGAGCGACGGTCACGGCGAGGTCAAGAATCTTCACACCGTGCGAGGACTCGACCGTGCCTTTGAGCGGCTGGTGCAAAGCATTGCCGAACTCACTCAAACGCTTCCCGAAAAAACCAAAACTCTCACGCTTTGCTTTTGCAACTGCGAAGCGCGGGCAAAACAGCTTTCACGCGATATTCTCGACAAATGCGCCGCCATCAGAGAAGTCATCATTGCACCGACCGCCGGCGTAGCGACGGTCTACGCCAACGACGGCGGCGTGGTGCTCTCGTTTTAACTTGATATAAGAAAAGCACACCCTCGCGGGTGTGCTTTTTTTATTTATGTTGGTATGGGTCCTCAAGCAGCTTTCTCTCAACTGCCCGCAGCAGCGCCATCAGCAGCCGCTCGAACAATATACTCAGCAGCACGATGACGAACGTATATGCAAACAGCTGCGCCGTGTCGAGATAGATTTTGGATTCGTAAAGCTTCTCGCCCACCGAGCCGACGGTCAGCCCGATTACCTCGGCGGCAATGCCCGCCTTCCAGCAAAGCCCCAGCCCAACCGAGCACGCCGAGATAAAATGCGGCGCGACGTAGGGCAGGTAGATAAAACGAAAGCGGTCGTCCGGCGACATTCCGAACACGTCCGCCGCCTCAAAACGCGCGGGGTCAACGCTTTTGATACCCGCAAGCACATTGGAATAAAACAGCGGCGCGGACATCAAAAAGCCGATGAGCAGCGCCAGATTCTGCGAGCCGACGAGAATCAGCGCGAGTATAATGAAGGACGCGACCGGCGTGGATTTGATGAGCGTCATCGGAACATAAAGCAGCGTGCGCACAAACTCGCTCTTGCTCGCGGCGAGCGCGAGCAGCGTTCCGACCAGCAGCGCCGCGGCAAAGCCGCCGCAGATTCTCAGCAGCGTCGAGCCGACCGCAGCATAGAACTCCGGCTGCGACGCAAGCTCAAGCAGCTTTGCAAAAACCGTCCTCGGCGCGGCAAGAAACAGCTGCTCGCCGATAAGATATGCAAGCAACTGCCACACGGCGAGCCAGATGAGCGCGCTCGCCGCAATCATAAGCGGTTTTTTATGCCGTGTAATAAAATCCTTCATCGGGCAGTGTTCCTCCGACAGCCTTGGGGTTTTGCTCGAAAAGCGCGGCGAGGTAGTTGGACACGTTGGTCTTCATCTCGTCGCCGGACTGGAATACGATGTTGCACTCGGGCAGCGCTTTTTGCGCAAGCGCCGCTTTCGCGACGATGCCGTAGCTCTCGATGAGCGCGGCTGCGTCCGCATTGTTTGCGTTGACCCATTCGGTCGAAGCCTTGTAGTCGTCAAGAAACGCCTTGACAGCCTCGGGATTTGCGTCCGCGAATTCTTTTGAGACTACCAGCACGCCGGTCACGAGGCTTCCCGGCTGAACCTTTGACCACTCCTCGGTCAGGTCGAGCGCGACGCGGACGTTCTCGTTTTGCGCAAGCACCGACGCAACGTAGGGCTGCGGCAGCACCGCGATGACGTCCGAAGCCGTATCCGCGAGCAGCGCGGCTATTTCGGTGGATTCCGACTTGAACTCAACGGTGAGCCCGCTTGCGGGGTCTATATCGTTTCCGGCAAGCACTGTGTTAAAGACGTACTCCGGCGTGGTGCCCTTGCCCGTCGAGTAGACGGTCTTTCCCGCAAGGTCGGCGACCGACTGCACCGTGTCGCCGCTTTCGACGACGTAGAGCACGCCGAGGGTGTTGACGGCGGCGACTGCGAGCTTCCCTTCGGTCTTATTATACAGCACCGACGCAAGATTGCACGGTATTGCCGCCATGTCCAGAGAATTTGAGGCGATGAGCGCGGTTATCTCGTCCGCCGTGCCGAAAATCTGCGAGTCCACCTTGTACGCAAGCTCGCCTTTCTCCGCGTCGGAAAGCAGCTTGACCATGCCCATGGTCGTCGCGCCCTTGAGCGACGCGACCCGTATTGTCGTGTCCGACAAATCAACGGTTTCATCGCCGACTTCTTCGCTCGGCTGCGGCGTGACAGGTTCGGGGCTAGGCGCGCCCGCACAGCCCGCGAGAGACAGCAGCAGGCACAGCGACAATATAACAGCAAGTATATTTTTCATCATAGTATCTCCTTTGTTGACTTTATATTGTTATTATAGTATCATTTTCGCAGCAATTACGTTGCACAGGCAACATCTTCGATATTGTTATAGCGGGTAGGTAGACTCAATGGATGTTAAACTTCTCAGATACGCGGACGCGGCGGCGCGAACGCCGCTGTTCGAGGGCATTGACCCTCGGCGGATGCCCTCACTGCTCGAATCTATCGGAGCGAGGATTTCACGCAAAAGCGCCGGCGAGCTGCTCATATCGCAAGGCGAGGACGCACGGGAAATCTTTCTGCTGCTTGAGGGAACGGCAGTCGGCAGCCGCACGTCGGAGAACGGACGCACGGTGCGCATAAACGAGTTTTGCTCGGGAAACGTGTTCGGCGACCTGCTGTCCGGCTCCCGTCAGCAAAGCCCCGTTAGCGTCGCGGCGACGAGCGACTGCGTTGTGCTGCGCTTCCCCTTCGAGTCGCTCACACGCCCCGCACAGGGCTTTTCCGATGAATACGCGCGGCTCATTCGCAGCCTGTTCGCCGAAATAGCGCACAAATACCTCGCGCTCAACCGCAGGCTCGGGCTGCTGCTCAACCCGACGCTTCGCGGCAAGATAGCGGGCTATGCGCTCGAGAACGCCGCGCGCGAAAGCAGCGACGCGTTCACATCGCCGCACAGCCGCGAGCAGCTCGCGGAGTACCTCAACTGCGAGCGCAGCGCGCTTTCGCGCGAGCTGTCGCGTATGCGAGCGCAGGGATTGATCGACTTTGAGCGCCGCAGCATTCGCATACTCAACCGTGCCGAGCTGGAGCGTCTGGCGCAGTAGAAAACCGCCGACCGTAAAAACGGTCGGCGGTTTATTAATAATACACTTACTGTTTTTCCTGCTGCTCTTTTGCCTTCGCGAGATTGTGACGAT
>CAYXRE010000047.1:0-12549 GCA_964466125.1 uncultured Oscillospiraceae bacterium | reverse complement strand
CAGCGGGCGGGTTTTGAACCTCCCGCTTCGCGCAAGGTTCTGCGCTAAAGCACGATTAAAAAGGCTGTTGTCAACGCTTCGCGCGGACAACAGCCTTTGTTGTTTGAATTAAGCGGCGGTTCAGAGTATGGCGTAGGTGACGGTAACGCTTTGGTAAAAGGTTATCTCTCCCGGGCAAAGCTCAACGTCCGCGCCGTCCGCGCAGGCGGCGATGTTGCGTATGCGGTAGGGCGCAGGCGAGCTGCCCGTTTCCTCAGCGCCGTATTCAATGTGCACTATCTCGCCGAGCTGCACGCCGGAAGCCGAGCAGAGCACGAGCGCCTTTTCGCGCGCGTTTTTCGCCGCAGCGGCGAGCACGGCGTTCTTCTTCGCCTCCCGCTCGCGAACGGTGAACTCAACGGAGAACTCCGGCTTGGCGGCGCAGGACGCGAGCGCAATCATGATGCCCGAAAGCGTCTGCATAGACATTCCGAGCTTAATTTTCAGGTCGTGGCGGCACAGATACCCGCGGAAAACGCGGCTGTAAACTCCGTGTGAATCCTGCACGTCCTCGTAATCGGTGTTGACGATGAAATTCTTAGTCTTGATGTCGGTCTTTTCAAAGCCGAGCGGCGCAAGCGACTCGCCCACAGCCTCGCGCTGGCGCGCCGCCTCGACCATGGTCTTGGTGTAGTCGGCGTTGCGGGTCAAAAGATGGATATAAATATTTATCGTATCCGGCGAGACGCTGGATTTACCCGAGCCTGTTACAGTTATTGTTCTGTCCATAAAGCCTCCGGCAACAATGGTATTTCGCTTATGTGCTTACTATGCGCACAGATTTTATATATTATACCACAGCGCAAACGCGATTTCTACTATATATTGTGTTTTTTTGTTAGCTTCGGCAGCTTTTGTGCTATTTTTACCGCGCACGCCGCCGTTCCGAGCGCAGCGAAAAGCAGCAGCAGCGGGCACGCGGAGGACAAGTAGAGCAAATAGGTGCCGACCTTGAAACTGACCGCTTCGATATACGAGACCAGTCCGACGCGCAGCAGCACGCTCAGCGCCACACCCAGCAGCATGACCCCGCACATGGCGGTCTGCGCTTTGCGAAGCCACAGCACGAGCGTCAGCAGCCCGAGCGCCGTGCCGACATAGATGAACACGCGGTAGACGTCGGTTATCGCGCTGAAGGTCTTTTCCGCATTCACCGCGTAGAGCTTGTACAGCGCCCCTCCCGTCGCGGGGTCGGCGTCTACAATCGGGCGCGTGTAGGTCAGCGCGACATAGTCTATTATCTGCTCGGGCGTCGCGTAGCTTCTCGCGGCAAGCGAGCTTGTCTGCTCAAAGCCGAACAGCAGCCGCAGCGAATTGCCCGTCTCCGCAATGGTCGGAGCCACGAACTTCCACGCAAAGGGCATGAGCGTCGTGCTCATGCGAGCGTTTTTGCATTCGATTTTCCCCTCGTCGCACGCACGGTTGATATCGTCGGCAAGGGTGCGGTAGAACTCGCTTGCGCTTTGCGCGTCGCTTGCAAGTCCCGCGTTGTACGCCGCCTTGCGAATCGCCCAGCAAAGCCCGCCGGAGTTGAATTCCTTTTTCGCAGCGTCGCCGTAGCCCTTATAGTACGGCTCGGTCTCCAGCTCCGCTTGGAGCGTCGCCATGAGCGGCACCGCCTTGCCGATTTTCATGCGGGTCTCATAATCGACCAGCACCTTTTCCTGCGGTTCGTTCACGTCGCAGCGCAGCATTGCGCCGACGGCGTCCTCAAACTCGGTGCTCGTAAAGTCGCTTATTATGAAGCGCCCGTAATACTTCTGGTTCATAGCGCAGTAGGAAAGCGTGCACGCAAGGCACGCCGCAAGCGTCACGAGCGGCAGCGCGAGGTGAGCTGCCGTCTGTTTTTTGTCCTGCTTTGAGCGCAGTACGCAGATAACATAGAACGCGCACGCACATATCCCGAACGGCAGCAGCCACACGCCGTCCTCGCGAGCGAGCCATGCCGTGCCCAGCCCAAGTCCGCCGATTATCGCATAGAATATGCCGCCAGACGCCTTTTCGCGATAGCGCAGACAAAAGCCTATCACCCCCGCAAAAAACAGCAGACACAACGACGGAAATATGTTGTCGCGATATATACGCAGCGTGAACTGCGCCCACGAGTACGGTGAAAACCACAGCACCGCAAACACCGCGCCCATCGCCCATTTCTTTCGCGCGAGCGCCGGAGCGACCGCGAGCGCAGTTATCGCGCACGCGAGCGCGTACAGCGCCTCGCCGCCTATCAAATAGGGTATTTTGCACGCGCTCAAAAACGCGAGCCACACCGAGAAAAACATATGCTTGCCGAGCGTCAGCCAGTTGTATTCGCCAAGCCAGTTGCCCGCGAGTATGCTTTTGGCGCACGAAAACATCAGCTCGTCGTCGATGGGCGCAGCGTCGGGATAAATCTCGATGCTCTGCGCGGCGACAAGCTGTAATTTGAGGTACACAAGCACGGCGGCAAAGGCGGCAAGCAGCAGCCAGCCCGCCGTTTTTTTGAGTGCGGATTTATTCATACTGTATCTTTTCCACCGACTCTACGAGGTATTTCTGGTTTTTGAACACCAGCTCGATGAGTATTGAAAGGTATTTTATAACGAAGAGCAAAAACACGCCGAAGAAGCCCGCCGCCATGAGTATCATGGTGGTCGTCCAACCCTCAATCGGCTTTTTCGAGCCGAAGTAGATTACCACTGTGTAGACCGCAGACGCGAGCGTCACGAGCAGCAGCGCGAGCGAAACGCCCAAGCTGAGCTTGTACGCGGCGTCGGTGTAAAGCACGAGCGCGTCGATTGCCTGCGTCGCACGGTAGTCGCGGTGCGCGTCGAAATCGCCCGCAGGGTCGAACTCAATCATCGCAAGCCGAAGCCCGCTCGCCGCGTAAGCCGCCTTGCGGTAGGGCATATTGGGGTTTATCGCGTGCAGCCGGTTCACAGCGCGGCGCGAGAGCACATGAAAGCTGTCGGTGCGCAGCTTGTAAACGCTTTTGGAGTTGGCGTTAAACAGCGAATAAAACAAGCGCGAGGTGAGCTTCTTTGCCTTTCTCGGTGCGGCGGTGACGATGTCAAAGCCCTCCTGCGACTTGTGGTAGCATTCCATAATAAGCGACGGGTCGAACGGCAGCGCGGGCGAATCGAACTCGAAAACATAGTCGCCTATCGCAATGTCGATTCCCGCGTTCATGCATAGCTCCGTTCCCTGCCGCACGCTCATGTTGACGACGGTCACCGGAGCTTTCTCCCCCGCGTTCTTTGCCCACTCGCGCACGGCGAGAGCGCACGCGGAGTTCGCGTCGTTGACGCAGATTATCTCATAGCGCTCGAAGCACTCGGTCAGCTTGCCGCTCACCGCGCTCAGAAACGGCGCAATAAGTTCCTCGTCGTCGCCGAGATACACCACGGCGGACACGAAATTCTTTTCCTTGTTTTCGCTCATCACAGCACCTCGTCCAGGTCGTAAACCGTATTTATTTTGCCGGAAAGCACGCTCACGAAGCGCGGCTCGCCGCAAAGCGTCCGCACCAGCGTCGGGCGCGAGTCGTCTATCTCGGATGCGCGCAGAATCGGCTTAATAGCGAAATGCGAGCGCACATACTTGAATCCCAGCTCCGGCTTCATATATTTGCGCGCGAGCTGTCCCATATAGTCGTAGGCGCTTTTCGGGTGCGCAGCGCAGCGGTCGCAGTTTTGAAGCTGAGCGGCAGAGCACTCGGGATTGCGCTGCATACAGCGAAGGTTCGGCAGCGGCTCGTAGCTCGTCTCATGCGGGGTGAAGGTCACCGAGGTCAGCGAGTGCAGTCCCGTCTTGCCAAAGGGCATTATCGAAAAGAACGGTCCGTCCATGACCGTCAGCCCGACGTCCCGCAGCTCGTCCGACACCTCGCACAGAATTATCTCGCAAAGCTCGTACTTTATCGCGAACGGCGGCAGTGAAAGCAGCGAGAGTATCTGGTTTATCGACGCGTAGGCGGCGTTGAGGAGATACGGCGTCTCGAAGCTCACGTCCCCTGCGAACACGCGGAATACTCTCTCATGTTTTTCAATTGCCGTAACCGCGCTCGAAAAGCGAAGCTCGGCGTTTTTGTATCCCGCGAGCTGTCCCATCAGCTTGTCGCGCATAAGCGCCGCGTCAAACGTGTACTCGGTGGTCGCGAACGCGCCGTCGCACATTCCCTTTCGAAAATACTTACTCGGCGCGACGTCGTCGCAGCGAATGTCCGCCGCGGCGCAAAAGCGCCGGAACTCGGCGGCGTTGGTCCAGCTGTATGCCGCGCTCGTCGCGTAAATCTGCTCGAACTCGCGGTTTATGCAGTCCTTGAAGTCGTCGTTGAAGCGCTTGAAGTACTTTGCGGACTTGAGCGCCGTTGACAGGCTGCGTGGATAGTGGTAGCCCATGTGCACGCGCGCCTGATTCACAAAGGTCGCGCGCGCGAACGGCTCGGCGTCCGCTTCGAGCACCAGCACCCGCTCGCCCTTCTTCGCGCTCACGAGCGCCGCGTACAGACCGTATATTCCCGCGCCTATGATGATTTTGTCGTAGGTCATAGCCGCCCTTTCTCAGTCGGGATTAAAGCCTCCCGCGGCGTTTTTAAACAGAATTTTCAGCAGCTGCCAGTTGCCTTTGATGGGACTTATCTTGGTCGGTGTTTTGCCCGTTTCGGGGTAGGAACGGGTGACAGGCACCTCGCACGCGCGAAGTCCGCATTTCGCAAACCTCGTGCTCAGATACGCAAGCAGCTCGTAGCCGCAAAACACGTCGCGCAGCGGCTGAACGTCCTTATGCGTCAGATAACGCCGCGAGTGCGCGCGAAAGGCGTTGGTCGTGTCGGTAAAGCGCTGCTTTGCGGCAAGCGAGGTCACGGGCGCGTGTATGAGACGCAGCGCGAGCAGCCGAGACGCGGGGGTATTCTCAGCGTATCCGCCCTGCACAAACCGACTGCCCTGCACAAAGTCGTAGCCCTCCTTGAGCTTTTCGATGAAAAGCGGAACGCTCTCGATGCTGTCCTTGTCGTTGCCGTCAATCGTTATTATGCCCTCGTAGCCGCGCTCGAGCGCCCAGTAAATCCCCATGCGAAGCTGCGCGCCCTGTTTGCCCGCGCCGGTCTTGACAAGCAGCGTGTTGACCCCAAGCTCCCGCAGGCGCTGCGGCTCGGTGCTGCCGTCGGTGCTTCCGCCGTCACACAGCGCGATGTCGGCAACGCCGCCGATTCCCGCGCTCTTTGCGCGCGTCAGTTCGTGCAGTATGCGTCCGCCCTCGTTTATGACGGGTATGAGCACGCAGTAATCGCTCGTTTTCTCGCCGAATTCTTCAAGCTCGAAATCCGGCACGCCCTTTATCCCGCTTTGCTTTTTCACGCAAACACCCCTCGGATATAGTCCGCCGTCTTGCGCACCGTCTTGTAATCGGCGCACTTGGTCTCGATTGACACATAGCCGTCATAGCCGCTCTCCCGCAGCAGACGCGCGAGCTTGGCGTGCTCTGCGCGCTTTTCGAGCGGGGCTAGATACGGCTCGCTTATGTGGACATGGTTTATCACGTCCATGTATTCTTCGAGCGCTTCGATTGGCTCGTTGTTGTAAACTATCGTTCCGAAGTCGAGGTTCAGCCCCGCTCCCGCGCCGAGGGAGCGCGCGAGCACCGCCGCCGACTCGGTCGTGTTAAGATAGTTGGTGTTGTAAATCGGCGGATTCGCCTCAAGCGCAATCACCGCGCCGTGCTCGTACGCGTCCGCGCATATTCCCGCAAAGAAATCGACCGCCGTGCTCTCAAGCGCGCCTTTGGGCATATTGCGGTTTTTCGGGCAGCCGAACACAAGATTGCGGCAAGAGCAGGCATCCGCAAAGTCCAGCGCCTTTCGGGTGTACGAGCGAAGCCGCGCGCGCTCATCTGCGTCGCCGAAAATGCTGTCCTGAACGCCGTACCAGATGGACTGCATACTCGGAATACACAGCCCAAAGCGTTCGAAAAGCTCGGCGCAAAAACGCTCCGCCTCGCCGGTTTTTTCGTATGCGGGCGGGTCGAATATCCGCGTGGGGGCAATCTCGACGCCGGAAAAGCCCTGTTCAAAGAGCATGGCATATACCCGCTCGTCGTCCTCCTTGCTCCAGCCTATGTTGGAATAACTAAGTTTCATAATACTCACCGTATATTTTGCCGCGTTTATTGCTTAACGAAGGTTCCCGTTTCTACTCCGCGTTTAATCTCGTCCATCACCTGACGCTTGGAATACATATAGCCGTTCTCTCCGCCGAAGCGCTCGGCATACACACTGCGCAAATCATAGCTGACCGGCTCGCCGCGAAGCTCGTTTGTGAATTCGCCGCCGCGGACAAAACGGTACAGCTCGGCGGCGCTTATCGGCTCGCTTGTGAGATTGACGAGCGGCACGTCCTGCGAAAGCGCGCGGTTTATGTCATTCCACAGATTGCTCAATCCGTAGAACTGATAGCTTGCGCGCGAATCGGTGAAGCAAAGCGAGTTGAAGTCGTTGCTCGCAAAAAACTCGCGCAGCGCCGCCCTCTTTCCGCCGTCGGCACACAGCTTGTAAAAGCCGTTGGGAGCGAGCGAATAACCGTCGCGCACAAGCCCGCTTTGGGCGGCAAGCTGCTCATATTTCTCGGCTTTGAGCATAGAGGGCACAAGCGTAATCATATCGTAGATAAAGTTCTTTTTCAGTCCCGCGCCGTACAGCCCCGGCAAGCGGATAATCACCGCATCACGGCAGTTGCGGCGCACCCAGCGCTCCAGATCATAGCGGTCCAGACCGTAGGGGTGAAGCCCGTCGGTCACAATCTCGGTGTTTTCGTCTACGCCGCGCGGATCCTTATAGACGTCCGCCGTGCTTATGAGCACCAGCCGCGCGGGAGCCATGCGCTCGATGTTGTCAATTGCCGTGTCGATGAGCGCGCGGTCGGCGGCGGGGTCGGAATTGGCGAGAAACTTCTCCGCGCGCACCCCGCAGTAGACCACAAGTCCGTTGTCCGCGCCGAAGGAATTGGATATGTTCTTCGAGTTGTACAGCCCGTCAAAGTCGTGCGACGCGCGCAGATTTCCGCCGACAAAGCCGGTGAAGCCGACCAGAGTTGTTTTCATTTTCCGCCCTCCGACGCTTTATAATATACTTATGTTTAATTATATTAGCAAGCGCGATATAAATCAAGGAAAACGGTCGTTTACACCTTTAGCATAAAATGTTATACTCAAATCACAAACCGACCTATCGGAGCAGAAGCGATGAAAGAGCAATTCCCGGACAACCTGCGCAGATATATGTGCGGCGCGCTCATGCTCGTCGAGCTTGGCAGCGAGCCTTGCGCAATATGGGCAAACGACGACGCCTGCCGTCTGTTTTCCTATGCCGAGGGCGTGCTGGACGGCAAGCCGTTTTCTTCGCTGCTCAACGGACACGACTGTGCGCGGACGCTGCGAAAGCTGCGCGATTCGCTGGGCGCTCCGACGGAATACTCCGACTTCGTGCGAATCATCCTTGCGGACGGCTCGCAGCGGCTTGCGACGCTCACCGCGCGCTGCTTTCGTCAGGACGGCGAGCTGCAGGCTCTTGTCAGCTTCGGGCGCGCCGGACGGCAGACCGAGTTTTTCGAGGAGATGAAACAGGAGATTCAAAAGCTCAAAACGCTTGTCGCCAACGTGCCGTGCGGCTTTTTCAGCTACGACATAACGGCGGGCGGGAGCTTTATCGAGATAGGCTCGGGTATGCCCGAGCTGCTTGGCTTTTCAAACGAAAGCGAGCTGCGGCGGGAATACGCAAACAACTATTTTAACATGATACTCCCCGACGACCGTAGCGAAGCAAAGCTGACCGTGTTCAACCAGCTTCGCGAATCCGAGCGCTCGGAGGTATTCTACCGCGTGCGCGGAGGAGACGGAGCAATACGCTGGCTGTACGAGAAAGGACACGCGGCAAGCGGCGAAAACGGCAACGTCTTTTATGTCGCCGTGCTGGACGTGACCGAATGGTATCAGGCGCGCTTTGATTTGGAGGAGACCAGCCTGGAGCTGGACACGATAGCCGAAAACCTGCCGGGCGGGCTGGCGGTATTTGAAGTTGAAGAACAGAGCCTTAGGCTGCTGTACGGCAACGACACCTATTTTCGGCTGCTCGGCGCGACGCGCGCGAGCAAAGCGGACGAGCTGAGAAAAGCCGTCTCGCACGAGGACTATGCGCGATACTGCGAGCTGACGCGACTTTCCGCCGCCGAGCGCAAGCCGTTCAAATTCACCTTCGGCGTCGCGGGCAAAAACGGGACGCGCTGGTGCGAGGCGACCACAAAGATTTTTAAGGAAAAGTAGGGCGTGCCCATCTCGCTTGCGATAATCGTTGACGTGACCGAGCGCAAACGCTATGAGCAGGAGCTCGCGCTCACCGCGCAGCGCTACAAGCTAATCGAGGACTGCACCAACGAGACGCTCTTTGAGTACGACCCCGCGTCCGACGTAGTCATTATCCCGGGCGCCGCCGAGGGACGGCGCGCGAGAATCGAGCATTTCCGCGAGCTGTCGGGCAGAATTACCGAGCAGGAGTCCGGCTACGCGAGCTTCGACGACGGGCTGCGCGCCGTGCTTGAGCGCCCGTGCAGCGGCAGCGTCGATTTTCGCACCGATGCAATCAGCGGACATACAAGCTGGTACAAGGCGACCTATGTGAGCGTGCCGGACGAAAACGGCATACCGCTGCGCATAATCGGCAAGATTCGCAACGTGACCGCCGAGCGCGAGGAACGCAGCCGGCTCAAGCGTCTGGCAACCATCGACCTGATGACCGACTTGCTCAACAAGAGTGCCTTCAAGCAGGCGGTGGACGAGTTTTTAAGCACGCTCGGTCACTCGGGACATCACGCCGTCATCCTCATGGACATCGACGACTTCAAGGCGATAAACGACACCTACGGACACCCGTTCGGCGACACGGTCATCTTCGAGACCTCCCACATGCTGCGCGGCTTTTTCCGCTCCTCCGACCTTATCGGGCGCATCGGCGGCGACGAATTCATGGCGCTGCTCAAGGACATTTCCCGCGAGGAGGCTATTGCCAAGGGTCGGGAAATCAACGGGATTGCGGGCAGCTACAGCGTGGTCAACAAGGGCTCAATAAAGGTGACGGTCAGCGCGGGCATAGCCTTTTACAATGACGACGCGACCACCTTCGACGGGCTGTATAAATGCGCGGACATCGCCCTTTACGAAGCAAAGCGCAAGGGCAAGAACGCAGTTTTGACCTACAACCGAAAGCTCGCCTCAACGCCTGAAAAATCCAAGGACGACGAGTAAGAAAGCAGTTTGCGCGCGCCGCTTTTGCGGCGCGTTTTCTCTTGCTTTTTGCTTTTTAATATTGTAATATAGTCCGTATACAGTATAAATTATCCGCACAATGCGGACAGGAGAGCTATGAAAAAGAGCAGTAAAAAGTATTACGTCGTATGCGAGGACATCCTGCCGGAGGCGCTGTTGAAAACCGCGCTCGCGAAGGACTCGCTGCGCCGCGGCGACACTCAGGGCATACCCGAGGCAGCCGAGGAGCAGGGCATTGCAAGGAGCACATTTTACAAATACAAGGACGGTATCTTCAGCTTTCTCGATTTGGGCTCCATGGACATCGTGAACATCTCGATGACCCTTGAGCACCAGCCGGGAGTGCTGTCCGCCGTACTCGGAGAGGTCGCGCGGCTCAAGGACAACGTATTGACTATAAACCAGAGTCTGCCCTCCCACGGCACGGCGTTTGTGACCATGTCGGTGGGCACACGGGACGCGGCGAGCCCGGACGAGCTGCTGGACGCGCTTGAAAAGCTCAACGGCGTGGTGGACGTAAAAATACTCGGTATAAACTAAGGAGAACTCATGGCAAAAATCGCGATACTCGGCTGCGGCACCGTCGGTGCGGGAGTGTGCCGGCTGCTGGAAAAGAACAAGGACGTCATCGCCTCGCGGCTCGGCGAGGAGATTTGCGTCAAGCGCATACTCGCGCGTACCCCGCAAAAGGCGCGCGCGCTCGGCTTCGACGAGCGGCAGATATGCTCGGATATAAACGATATTCTGGACGACGAAGAAATCAGCGTCGTCGTCGAGCTCATGGGCGGCACCGACACGGCGTATGACTATGACCTCGCGGTGCTGCGTCGCAAAAAGAACCTTGTGACGGCAAACAAGGATCTGGTGGAGCTGCGCTGGCACGAGCTGTTCGGCGCGGCGAGAGAAAACGGGGTCGAGCTTGCGTTTGAAGCGAGCGTCGGCGGCGGCATACCGGTCATCACCTCGATGACCCAGTCACTTTGCGCCAACCGTTTTCTCGGCATAACCGGAATACTCAACGGCACGACCAACTATATTCTCAGCAAGATGACCGGCGAGGGGCTGCCCTACGAGCAGGCGCTGACGCAGGCGCAGGCGCTCGGCTACGCCGAGGCTGACCCCGCATCGGACGTGGGCGGACTGGACGCGGCGCGCAAGATTGCAATACTCGCAAGCCTTGCGTTCAACACCCACATCGAGCTTGAGGACGTCTACTGCGAGGGCATAACCGAAATCGAGCGCGGCGACGTCGAGCTTGCGAGCAAGCTCGGCTACACGATAAAGCTGCTTGCCGCCGCTCGCGACATGGGAAACGGCGTGCTCGCCTTCGTGCGTCCCGCATTCGTTCCCCTCACCCACCCCATTGCCTCGGTGGGCGACGTGTTCAACGCCGTTTTCATCACCGCCGACGCTGCCGACGACCTGATGCTCTACGGGCGCGGCGCGGGCGCGGCTCCGACGGCGAGCGCAGTGGTCGGCGACATAATGGACGTGTGCCGCAATGCGCGCTTCGGCTCACACGGACGCTTTGCGGGAACAAGCTTTTGCGAGCGCGAGGCGCTTAGCATAAGCGAACTCGTGAGCGGATTCTTTGTGAAAATGCTTGTCGAGGACAAGCCGAAGGTGCTCGCGGGAGTGGCGGGAGCGTTCGGCGAGCACGGCGTGAGCCTTGCGTCGCTCGTGCAAAAGCCCGCAGGCGACGGACTTGCACAGCTGGTGATGATAACCCACCCCGTAAAGCAGCTCTCGCTCGATTCGGCGGTGAGCTCGCTGCTCGAGATGGACTATGTAAAGCGGGTGCGCACGCTGATGTGCCTGAGTGAAAAGACAGGTGAGAAAAATGACGATTGACATAAGAGTACCCTCGTCCACGGCGAACATCGGCTCGGGCGTGGACTGCATGGGCATTGCGCTCGGGCTGTACCTCAGCGTTCACGCAAGCGCCGCCGAAACGGACGAATTCGTCTTCCGCAGAGGTTTTTCGTGCGACATACCGCGCGAGGATAATCTGTTTTTGTTCTCCGCCGACCGGCTCTTTGACGCCGCCGGAGAAACCGCGCCGAAGATGCGCATTGAAATGGACACCGAAATTCCCTGCGCGCGCGGCTTGGGCAGCAGTGCCGCCGCGATTGCCGCGGGACTGTGCTACGCGAACGCGTGCATGGGAGACCCATTTTCCATGGACGAGCTTATCAAGCACGCCAACGCCATCGAGGGACACCCGGACAACGTCGTTCCCTGCCTAGTCGGCGGTTTCACCGTGTGTGCGGTGGACGGCGAGCGGGTATACTATGAAAAAAGCAGGCTGGACGACGAACTGAAGTTTGTCGTCGCCGTGCCGGAGTTTGAGCTTTCCACCAAGCTCGCGCGCTCGGTCATACCCGCGCAGCTGCCACTGAACGTCGCCGTCTCGCAGCTTCAGCGCGCCTGCTTGCTTTCCCACGCGCTTTGCCGCCGCGATTACTCGGCGCTTGCGTTCGCAAGCGAGGATATGATTTTCACCCCGCCGCGCCGCTCGCTGATACCGGCGTTTGACGAGGTGCGCACACGGGCGGTGAATGCCGGCGCAATCTGCGCGATGATTTCCGGCGCGGGTCCGTCCATTGCGGCAATATGCACCGAAAACGAAAATGAAGTCGCGAACTCCATGACCGAGGGCTTCGCGCAAGCGGACATTGAAAGCTATGCGCTTATACTCACCGCGGACAACGCGGGAGCTATGGTCGGGCTTTCGGAGGAATAGACAAATGGAATATCAAAGCACTAGAGGCGGGCAAAGCGGAATATCCTCCGCGCGCGCCATAATTACGGGGCTTGCGTCGGACAAGGGGCTGTTCGTGCCAAAGACTATACCCGAGCTGTCCTCCTACGAGCTTGCCAAGCTCGCGAGCTGCGGCTACATCGACGCCGCAAAGCTCATCTTTTCCAAGTTTTTGACCGACTTTTCACAAGCGGACATCGACGAATGCGTCAAGGGCGCTTACAGCGGCACCTTCCGCTGCGACGAGATTACCGAGAGCGTGCGGCTGACCGCAAAGCTGGACGTGCTCGAGCTGTGGCACGGACCGACCTGCGCTTTCAAGGACGTCGCGCTGCAAGCGCTGCCGCGGCTGATGGTAAAGTCGCTGCAGCTTGAGAAAGAAAACAAAAAGGTCGTCATCCTCGTCGCGACCTCCGGCGACACCGGCAAGGCGGCGCTTGAGGGCTTCAAGGACG